>JBBAVS010000004.1:0-66707 GCA_040397585.1 Pirellulales bacterium | reverse complement strand
CGGAAAAAGGTGTCAGGCACCATTTGCCGGCCGCCGCGGGCGGCACGGCCCCGGCCTGAGGCCGGGGTCTCCAGACAAATGGTGCCTGACACCTTTTTCAGGACCAGACAAATGGTGCCTGACACCTTTTTCAGCCGCTGACTCAGACCTTGATCTTGGGGGGCTTGGAGCCCTTGTCCTTGTCCTTGTCCTTCGACTCCGGGGCGAGCACCGGCGGGAAGCCGTTGAGACGCCGCCAGATCTCGTAGCCGAGCGGCACGCGGTTGAGAAACACCCAACCCACCGCCTGGTTGCCCTGCCGGAGAAACTGAGCCTCGGGCCAGGTGTCGCCGGTCAGCCTTGCTTCGGGCTCCACGAGCACCCGAAACTTGCCGCTCGAGGTGGCCGCCGAATCGACCTGCCGCACCTTGCCCCCGAACGTGCCGATCGCCAGCTCCGGCCACCCCGAAAACTGGATCGCAGGCCAGCCCTCGAACTGCAGCCGCACGTGTGGCATCCGCTTGTTGCGGTCGGCGAACGCGAGCACCAGCGGTGCATCGATGCCGTCGAGAAACAACTCGACGACGCGATCGTTGGTGTCGGGCACGATCGTGCACAAGTCGTCGCCTTCCTTGACGTATTGGCCACCCTGGCCAACGTTCGCCGCCACGCGATAGACATATCCGTCGCATGGGGCCACTACCTTTCGCGCCTTGAACCGCTCGATGCGGTTGTCGATGTCCTGAATATCGCGTTCGATCGTGAACAGGTTCTGCTCAGCCTTCCGCAGGTTGCTCCGGGCTACCGCGATCGCCGAGAGGCCGTTGGCGTCGGCCTGGAGCAGCAGGGCCTCCTGCGTGAGCAGGGTCGCCTGGGCCCGCTGGATCTCGGCGTCGGCCTTGTCGGTGTCGGTCTGGGCCCGATCCGACCGCATCCGCGCCTCGTCGCGGCTGAGCCGGCTCTCGAGGCCGCCGAACTCCGGGTTGGTGAACAGGTCTTCGAAGGTCTCGAAGCGATTTTTCTCGAAGGTGAGCGCGAAATCGGCATTGGCCTTCGTCTGCCGCGCCACTTCGACGGATCGCCGCGCCGCTTCACGATTGGCCTCCGCTGCCTTGACTGCCGCATCCCGGGCCGACTCCTGAGCCTTGGCGGCCGCGGTGAGTTCCGTCACCTCCTGCCGGGCGGCGACGAGCCGATCGGCGAGAAAGGCCCGTTGCGCGTCGAGCCTTTCCGCAAGCTCAGGATCGTTATCTTCGATATCGACCACCGGATCGTTCATCTTGACGCGGCTTCCCTCGACCACGTGCCAGGTGCGAACCTGGCCGGAAACGCGGGCAGTCAGCACCTGCATCCGCTCGATTGGGGAATATGCGGTGACCATGCCGCGACACATCACGGTTTGCTGCCAAGGGACGAAGGCAAGGAGAAACGGAGTGGCCAGGAAGACCAGGAAAAGCAGGCGGGCCAGGACGCGGACCAGGCCGGGCGTTGCGGCGCGGGCCAGCGCCGACTTCCCGGGAGTTCGCTCGTGAGAGGCGTGTCGCTGCGGCTTCATGACCACTCCACCAACCGGTCGCACCGACTCTTGATGTCGTCGCGGGCCGTCACGATCACGAGCGTCCACGGCGCCGCGCGATCGAAGAGCGACTCGATCAGTTCAGGGCACGTCACGAGATCGAGACGATCGAGCATGCCGTTGATGAGCAGGAGCCGCGGCTTGCCCGCGATCGCGCGAGCGATCGAGAGCCGGGAGACGTCGTTGGCCGAGAGCGGCAGCCCGTCGGAGGCGATCGGCGTGCCCACGCCCTCGGGCAGGCGGGCCACGGTGTCGGCCAGCCCGACCATCTCCAGGGCGCGGCGGACGTCCGCGGCCAAGAGTTCGCTACGACCCACGCGGACGTTCTCGGCCACCGTGTCGGCAAAGGTTTCGGCCTGACCGACGTAGGCCAGCTGCAGCCGCGTCTGGGGCCGATCGAGCGACCGTGCGTCGAGCCCGTCGAACTCGAGCAGCCCCTCGGCGGGCACCCGCAGCAGTGCGAGCGTTTCCAGGAGCCGCGTCTTGCCGCTGCCCGAAGGCCCGCAGACGGCCACCCGCTCGCCCGCGGCGAGCTCCAGCCGCCGCAGCGGCTCGCCGCTGTGGCCGCCTGGCGTCCAGCGGCGCATCTCGGCCACCACCTCCATCGGCCGATCGACCGCGGGCAGCAGTTCGCCCCCCTCGCGTTCGAGCGGTAGCTGATCAAGGACGCCGAGCTTGTCGAGCGAGGCCTGGAGGTCGTAGAAGGTCTCGATGTACTTGCCGCTCTTGGAAATCGCGGCAAGCACGAGGGCCACGATCAGTTCGCCGGCCACGAGCTGGCCGAGCGTCAGCTGGCGGTTGATCACCAGCCAGCCGCCGAGGCCGAGGAGCACCGTCATCGCCACCGCCTCGAGCAGGAACGCGAAGAGCGTCTGCCGCCAGACCACGCGAAAATGCCGCCGCCGCGCGGTCAGGTAGGCGTCGGCGAGTTCGTCGGCCCGCTGGTGCGCCAACTCGCCCCCGCGGCCAAAGCGGAATGTGTGCGGGCACTTCGCCAACTCCTCGAGCCAGGCCGCCACGTCGAACTTCGCGTAGCTCTCGGCGATGCTCGAGTTGACGCCGCCGATCCCGAGCACGAACAGCAGGAAGAACACGAGGGCCGCCATCACGGCGGCGAACGTGAGCAGATACGGATGGTAGAAGGCGAGCACCATCAGGCCGACGAGCGTCACCATTACCACGCCGATGCCGTCGACGAGGAGCGTGGCGAACGCCTTCTGGACCGACGCCACCTCGAAGAACCGGTTCACGATGTCGGTGGGATTGCGGCCGTCGAAGGCCTCCATTTCGGCCCGCGCGAAATGGTCGGCGAAGGCGTCGGCCGTCCGCACGAAGAACCGCCGCTGCAGGCACTCCACCACGAAGAGCTGCATCGCCCGGAGCATCACCGAGAGCACGAGAAACCCGAACATCACGCCCGCGAGCACGACCACCGGCCAGAGCTGCACTCCGAACGCCACGGTGTTGACGAGGGCCTCGATCGCTGCCGGCGTGACGATCGAGAGCACGCCCACGGCCGTCGCGAAGGCGATCACCGTCCAGAGGTCGCTCCGCTCGAAGCGCAGGGCGTCGGTCAGCCGCTTCCACGGCCTGACCCTGGGAGCCGCATGGTGGTGGGAGTGGTGTTCAGCCATCGGGAGACGGTCGCCTGCGGCAGTCGGCCGCGTCCGGTAGCCGGAAGCCGGGAGCCCCGGCATCGTTCCCGGAAAGCGGGTTTTAGGCAACACCAGTCTGGGGGCGGCTTCCCGCCCCAGGAAGCCCAACGGCGTAAGCCGTGGGGACTGCCCCAGGAAGCCCAACGGCGTAAGCCGTGGGGATGTTCACCACGCCGATGCGATTTTTTCCCACACCGTCCACAGGCCCACCGTCACGAGCCCCGCCACCGACGCCGCCAGCAGGGCGTCCCAGGCCCGTGAAGGGGCGAGCCGCGGATCGGTCTCCCACCACCGAAAAAACACCACCGCGACCCCGATGGCGGCGAGCATCACCGACTGCGCGATGCCGCTGGCCAGCACCATGGCCACCGGCTGGCGGATGAGCAGGGCGAGTAGCGTCGCCACCAGGACCCAGGCCACGGAGATGCGCCGCGCCCAGGCCGCCCGCGACCGCTCGTCGGCCGGCAGCCAGCGGGCCAGGATCAGCCCGTCGGCCACCATTCGGGCATTGCCGGCGGCTGCCACGAACAGCGTCGAATAGAGCACCGCGAACGCGCCCACCCGAAACGCCCCGCCCGCCCACGCGCCGAACACGGGCGTGTACATCGCGCCGAGCGTCCGCACCATTTCGCCACCGGCGGGCACGAGCCCCAGCCGGCCAAGCGTGGCGGCCCCGAGCAGGTAGAAGCACACGGTCACGAGCGTGTAGACCACCATCGATGCCCAGGCGTCGAGCTGCATGACGCGGAGCCAGCCCTTGGCCCGACGGGCCCAGGCGGGCGAGTCGTCGCGGGGCCCCACCGCGGCCCCGTAGCCCTTCTCGAGGCACCAGTAGGGATAGATCATCAGTTCGCTCGCCCCCACGCCGATGATGCCGAACGTGGCCAGCGCCGTGACGATGGGCGAGCGGCCGCCGATCGCGGGGGGCAGCGCGGGCACGAGGCCGCTGGCGAGCTCACGGCCCGAGATCGCCCACACCGGATCGACCTGGAGCAGCGCGAGGGCCAGGAGGGTGACGAGCGTGAACGTGCCCACGAGCGCGAGCGACACCAGTTCGATGAGCCGATAGCGGCCGAGCGCGAGCAGCGCGGCGGTGACGAGGCCGGTGATCACGCACCAAGCGGTCTCGTCGAACGGCGCCGGGAGAGCCGCCGCGGCGGTCTGGGCGGCGGCAAGCTTTCCGGCGAGGCCGTCGGCCGCAGTTACGTCGCCCCCACGCCGCGCCGACGCCTCGGCCACCACGAGCCCCGCGGCCTCGTCGTGGGCGGCGTTCCACTGGCGACCGGCGGACGTGAGCGGCAGGCCGGCCGCGAGCGTTTGCGCCACGCCCACCACGATGCCGCCTTGCTGCACGACGATCAGCGCGGTCATCACGGCCCAGGCCCAGTAGATCCAGCCGCGGCCGCCGAGCCGCGGGCCGGGCACGCGGTCGAAGGAGTCGAGCGCGGTGCGGCCCCAGGTGAGCGTGGTACGGCCGATCTCCACCTGGGCGGCCACCTTGATCACGCAGCCGACGAGGATCAGCCAGAGGAGTACGAATCCCGCCTGGGCACCGGTGGTGGTGGTGGCGATCAGCTCCCCGCTGCCCACGATGGAACTGGCGAGCACGATCCCGGGCCCGAGGTGGGCGAGCGACGCGAGGAGCGTCTGCGGCGGCTCGGCGGTGGCAGGGTGATCAGCCATGCATCATCTCACGATCGCGATGCCCGACTCAGGAAGCGTAACCGCGTGAGCGGTACGATCGCACCCTGACTCACAAACAACTTCCGCCACCCGGCAGGCGTTTGCGGAGGAAGTTCATCCGCTTCTCCAGCGGCAGCGCGAGCCGACGGCGAATCAACTCGATGAGTTGCCGTTCGCTCTCCGCCTCGAGCGCGTCGAGCGTCGCCTTGCGGCCACGTGCCTGCTTGCCCTTGCCAGGCTTTCGCTTCACCATGAGTCAACCCTCTCCTCGTTTCCGTGGCTTCGCGCCGATGACGGGCATTGGCAATGCCTCCCGCCGTGTCTTCTCGAGCACCGGCAGCACCGCCAGATCGCGGTCCCGGCCTGCGCACTTCTTGCTGGCAATGATGTCGTCGAGCGAGGCGATCAGAAGCGACAGGCTCCCCACCTTTCGCTCCTCGGCCCGCGACCTGAGGCTCTCGAATGATTTCACGCCATGAATCACGGGCATGAAGTCGGCCTGAAGCCCAGTGCCATCGTCCACCATCCGATAGCGCTTCGACACCGGGTAGAACGGCCGCATGATCGTGGCCTCGATGGCATCCGCCACGCGCTTGAGTTTCCGCAAATTGACCGGCGTGTCACGGAACATGAAGTCGAAATCGAGGGTGGTGACTGGGGCACCATGCATCGCGGCTGCAGCATTGCCGATCAACACCACCTCGAGTTTCTCGCGGTGAATGGCATGCATCAGCGTCGCGAGAGTGGGGATGGCGTTCATGGACTTCCCCCCGAAGAGGCATCAGGTCGATTGGAGGGTTTCCACGGCGTTGACGTGGATCAACGAGAGATGCACGGTGCGGTCGTCATCTGGGTAGTAGACGATCACCTTGGTCTTTGTGACGAGCAGGCATTCCGGATGCCGCACCTCGTGCGTCTCGCCGTTCGACAGGCGGATCACGAACGGCTCGAACGGCTGGCGTCTGACAAACTCACGAATCGTGTCGGCGTTCATGGGTAGCTCCCCACAAGGGAAAATGATGAACGGGCGTACATTCTACGCCGTCGAGTTGGTGGGCTCAAGAGCTCGCTCGGCCGAGGTCCCCACGGCTCACGCCGCTGGGCTTCCTGAAACTCAGGAAGCGTAACCGCGTGAGCGGTACGATCGCCCCGACGCTGGACGCGGTCCCCACGGCTCACGCCGCTGGGCTTGCATGCGCGCTCTCGAGCCAGTCCGCGAACTTCGGATACGTGCGTTCGCGGTCGAACTCTGCGGCGGCGAGCCGGCGGGCTCCCTGGCGACATGCCGCCAAGCGGCTGCGGTCGGCAGCGAGGCCGGCGATCGCCCGAGCGAGCGACGCGGCATCGCCGGCCGTGTAGGCAACGCCGGCGGCATGCTCGTCGATCAGCCGCTGGAGTTCGCCCGGAAGGGCGTTCACGAGGGCCAGGCCCGCCGCAGCGTAGTCGCAGGCCTTGTAGGGCACGGCGACCAGCGACTCGGGCTTCACGCACACGAGCCCCACGTCGCACCGCGACAGAAGCTGCACATATCCCGGACGCGGCAGGAGCCCGTGCACTTCGAGCCGGCAGGGTCCGCCAAGCCCGGCAGCGGCCCGGCGGAGCGTGGCCTCGGCCGCGCCCGTGCCGGCCACATGGATCGTGGCGTTCACTCCGGCGGCCGCCAACTGCCGCACGGCGGCGGGCAGCACGTCGAGATCCTGGCCCGTCTCCAGCGAGCCGGCATACACGCACTCGAGCGCCGGCGGTGCGGTCGCCGCGTCACTGCTGCCATCGGGCAGCGGCACATGGTCGATGGCCCGCGGCGGTGCGGCGAACTCCTGCGGGTAGGCACCGAGGTAGCAGACGTGGCGGGGCAGCGCGGCGGGGGCGTCGCGGAGCACGGTGTCGGCATAGGTTTGCGTGGCCGCGGAGACGGCGTCGGCGGCATCGAGCAGCTCCTTCAGCCGAGTCCGTAGGCCTCCAACCACGAACGGCGCCAGCAGGCGCTTGAGAAAACCTGGCCCGGGCAGCATGCCCTCGGCCGCATCCGACCAGCCGTCCAGAACGTCGAGCACGAACGTCGCATCGAGCCTGCGGGCGAGCCGGGCGGCAGCCTCGGGGCCTTCGAGCGGCGGCAGGCTCGCGAGGAGGATGTCGGGGCGTTCCAGCTGGCCCGACGAGATCGACTCGTTCGCCAGCCGCTCGAAGGTGCGGCCGAAGTCGCGATGGCTACCGATCCGAGCCAGCGACACATTCTTCTCATACGGCCGCACCGCCACGAGCCGCACGGCGAAGCCCTCGTCTTCGCGAATCCCCAGAGGGGCCGTGCGAATCGCCTTGCGGCGGTGGCTCCAGGTGGCCGTCCACCAGGTGACGTCGTGCCCCCGGGCTGCGAGAACGCGGGCAAGCGTCCAATAGCGGAGGGGCGGCGGCCCTTCACCCGGAATGTCGTCGAACGGATTGACGAGCCAGATGGTCAGGGGCCGGGGCGAAATGGGCTCTGGGGCGGGGCTCGGCATGGTGGGAGCCTAGCAAAACCCCTGCCCCGGGCAGAGTGACCCGCGCCGCTGCCGTGGTAAAACCGTCGTATGCCCCTCGTTCGGACCGCTGCCGTCGCCCTGGCCTTCTGCGCATCGCTCGCCCTCGTCGAGTGCGTGCATGCCGCGGATTCCGCAGCGGCTCCCTCGAAGCCGCCGTATCGCATCGTGCAGCGCGGATCGGTGATGCTGCCGCAGTCGGCGGCCGATCAGGCTGGAAACGACGTGCCGATCACGGGCCTCAGCGGCATCGCCTGGCTCGGCGACGAGCAGTATGCGGCGATCATGGACAACAGCGACAACGTGGTCCTGTTCACGCTCGCGCTAGCGCGCGACGGCACTCCCCAGGAGCCGCGCGACGTCCGTGTGCTCACGCTTTCCGAGAAGCACGATTACGAAGACATCGCCCCGTGCCCGGAACCGCTTCAGCAACGGATCGCCGCCCGCCGAGTCCGCCAGGGCTTTCCCGATCCCGGCCGCTGCCTGCTCGTGGTGGAGGAAGACACACCGGCAATCCGCGCGATCTCGCTTGCCGACGGGAGCCTGCTCGGGGTGATTCCAATCCCGGACAAACTGGTCAACCAGCGGTACAACCGAGGCCTTGAATCACTCGCCGTTGAAGCGGATGGTCGCCACCTCTGGACGGCCAATGAGGAGGCCCTTCCGGCCGACGGGCCGGGGGCAACGGCGGAGAATGGCACGGTCGTGCGGCTGACATGCATCGCGCTTCAGCCGCCCGAAGAAACCGGCGAACGGCACCCGAAACAACTGCCGTATCGGGTGGATCCTCCTCATGACTTCGTTCGCGTGTTCGGTGGCGAACCGTTGTCGGGCGTTGCCGCCGTGAACGTGATCGACGACGACCATCTTCTCGTGCTGGAGCGTTCGGGAACCCCCGGACTGCCGCCGTTCGAGAATCGGCTCTATTTGGTCGATCCGCGCGGGATCGACGATGTGACCGACGTGGACTCGAATCTGTCTTCTCGCGAAGATGCGAGCGTTCCCAAGGTCCTGCTCTGGAAGGACCAACTTGGATGCAATATTGAGGGCCTTTGCTTGGGGCCCAAACTTCCTGATGGCCACCGCACGTTACTGGCGGTCGCCGACAACGGCGCCGTCGGCACGCCCAACCAACTCGTCACGTTCGCAATCGAGGCAGCGAACCCCCCCCTACCAATCCCGCTGCTCGTCGGCGGAGCGCTGACAGTCGCAATGCTGGTGGCACTGCTGATCTACCGACTGGCCCGCTGAGATCGCGACCCCCAGTCGCAGAGCCGCTCGACGTACGCCGCGGAGCCATCCCGAAGCCACCCGTCGAGCTGGGCCACGTCCTTGAGCTGCTGCCCGCGCTGCCGAGGCACCACGACGAACCGGCAACTCACCTCGGGCAGCGCCGTCATGTCGCCCCAGAGCTTTTCGAACTGCGCCACGGGAAGCACGTCCTCCTGGCCATGGCCCCACCGCTTCTTCACGTCCTTGAGCGTCACGTAGGTCGGCACCTTGGCAGCGACGGACCGGACGGCGGCGGCCACCTTCGCCTCGTCATCCAAATCACCTCGCCCAAGCCCGAACACGCCGAGGAGCCGATCAATGTCGATCCACGTCGAGAGCGTGTTGTAGAAACGCAGCCTGAACTCGTCCTCCTCACGAGGCATCGCCAGGCCTTCCACCAGCCGCGGGCGACCGTTGACGCGGGCCAGTCCGCCCCCGCGATCCTCGATCCGCCGCGGAATCACCTCATACGTCAGGCACGATGCGCCGGCGATGTGCCGGCCCAGCAGGGCGGGATCGAGGTCGGCTCCGACGGTGTCGATGTTGTGGAGGAACAGCCAGCGGAGATTCGGCCGCTCGGCCAAGAGCGTCCGCAACACGCCATTGCGGAGCATGTTGGGGATCTCGTACCAATGCCCTACGGGGTGAAGGCACTGGAGCGGGAGGTTGTCGGTGTAGTCGCTTCCTTCGCCGGCCGACTCCGCCCAGGCGAGCAGCGCCGCATGCAGGCTGTCGCGTACCTTCTGCTTCTGCTCGTCGAGCACCTGATGCGAGAGTTCCTCCCACGCGAACCGCAGATCACGGGTCATCGGCACCATCCGGAGCCCCACGGCACGGCCCGGCGAGAGCACGACCGGCAGGTCGGCCACGTTCCAGCGGGCGATCGCCGCCGCGATCTGCTCGTGCGTCAGGTGGCTCGTGGTGGCAACGTGCGGCACCGGCATACCGGCCATCCGGCCGGTCGCCCGCGTCTTCGCAAGGTGCACCTCCAGAAACGATCGGTGCCGGCCGCCGAGCCGGCAGAAGGGGTTCAGGGCTTTGACGACGCCGGCCCCCTGCGTCCAGCGGCTGCCCACGCCGGCGGCAAGGGTCACGACCGCCGCTTCGCCGCGGGCAAGGGCCACGAGGCCTGCCTCCCGAAACGTCGCCTCGTCGCGCGATCCTGAAAAGCTCACATCGTTATCCTCCACGTCTTCGAGCGAGGTGGCGGCGGGAAGCCGGTTCTGCGCCAGGCCGATCCGCCCGTGCTGCAGGTCGGCGCGAATCTGCTCGTGCTGCACCTCATCGAAGCCGAGGTCGGACAGCAGGCGGCGAAGATCGGCCGCCGACCCCCGCCCGGCTGTCCGCGGGAAGAGCCGGTCGAAGAGCGTGTCCACCATCCCGGCGAGCTGGGGCTGCGTCCGACAGGCGGCCCCGAAGGCGTCGAGTTCGGCCCGCCGCGACGGCGGTAGCGTCTGCCGCTTCAAGAGCGTGGGCACCGTCAACGCGTAATAGCCGGCGGGCATCAAGGCGGCAGGGCCAGACAGCAGGTCGCCCCACGTGCCGCGGTCGTTGACGGCGAAGTCGTAGACGACGGGCTCCATGGCGAACGGAAGGGCATGTTCCAGTTCCCGCTTCGCCTGCCGCATGATCTCAGCGAGGGCCTCCTGGGCCTCGGCCTTCGCTTCGGGCGAGAAGATAAATCCCATGCCGCCGCCCGACATACCGCCGAGCATCCAGAAGCCACGAAAGCGGTCACCGAACCGCTCCCGCACGCGGTCGATGATCGTTTCGGTGTAGAGGTTCGTCGCCCACGGGATGATCGCCTGAATCGGGCCAAAGAAGTTTCGCGTCGTGGCCGCGGCGATCCGGTTCACGTCGCCCGCCTCCACGGCGGCGATGATCTCGTCGAGCACCTCCCCCGCCTCCTGCCGGGCCCGCCATTCAGTCTCACTCCGCAGGAGATACTTTTCGGTCACCATCTCCAGGATCGGCCCCACGTTCTGTGCCATCCCGCCGTGCACGAGTACCAGCGACTCCTGGAGGTCGGCCCCGAGCTTCACGGCGTCGTGCCGCGGCAGGAGCCGGCCGCGGCTCATGCCGTGTTCCGGATCGCCTTCCGCGGCCGCGACACCCCGGATGAGCTTCGCCGCGGGCCAGACGCCCCCGGAATCTTGCCAGCCGCCGCCGCTGCCGCCGAGCCACTCGCCGAGGATGGCCCGCGCCGCCACGAGCCGCCGTTCGGCTTCGGTGAGTTGCCCGGTGAGCGCTGCCGCCTGTCCGGTGGCCCGCATGCAGGCGGCGATCAACGCCGCGAGCAGATTCGTGGATACGGCAAGCCGCGATCCCTTCGGGATGTTGTTGACGCTGCTGACGAGTTCGAGGCCCAAGCCGGGACCGACAACGCGTTCGAGGAGCGTCGCCAGGTTTTCGCCCGATCCCTCCACACCCGGGGGCACGATCCCGGCCGCGATCACGGCTGCCTTCAAAAGGCCGAGGTAGTCGCGGGCAAAATCAAACACCTCCGCAAGATCGGTGATCTCGGCCGTGGCGCCGAGGTCCACACTGGTGAGCCTCAAGACGGGTTCGTCGATCACCCGCAGATAGGCTTCGACCGGAGGCTTTGGGGCCGCGTCGCGACCATGTACGGCGAGGTCGATCGACACGTTGAGCACCCGCGCCCCCTCGGGAAAGTCCATCCCGAGGAAGAAGATGTCGCTCCACCCGGAATGCGAGAGATCCATCCGGACGGGCGTCGATTCCCGAAGCACCGGATACATGCCCGCGCCATCCGGCCCGACGGCAGACTTGGCGAGCAGTTCCGGCCGGATGCGCAGGGCGTGATCGGCGGGATGGCCAACGCGAAACATCCATTGGTTGCCGCGAAGGCTGCGGACGCTCCGCCGCACCTGATTGGCCAGCGTCTGGAGCCCGAGATCGCGATACGCTGTCGCGAGGGCGCTGGAGACCGCGTCCGACGGTCCGTTGGATTCCTGCGTCGAAAGGAAAGTCTCGATCGCCTCCTCGAACCGCCGGTTCAGCAGATGCTGGTAGCCCTCGTAGGGAATCAGCGCGGCATCGAGATGGCCGACCCCACGGCTCTCTCCCTCAGGAAGCCCAATCGCGTAAGCGATGGGGACCTCCCCTGCCAGCCGTGCCGGCATATGAAACCGGTGGATCGCGTAGAGAAAAAACAATGCCCTCACGCGTTCGTAGAGGTTGCCGCTTTCGCGGCGAAACCGCTCGAGCGCGGCGCTCTCCCCGAGCAACTCCTCGAGCGCAGCCCCTCGACACACGGACTCCATCGACTGATCCCGCGTGGCAGGGTCGGCGGCGGTGATGATCGCGACGAGCCGCGATGGCACGGTGGCGGCCATGGTCAGCGCGCCTGCGGCTGCCGGGCGAGGAGTTCGACGATCTGCGCGAGGATCTCCGTGCGGTCGTGGCCGGCGAGCCCAAGGGCGAGTTGGGCCACGAGCAGGCCATACGTCTCGCCGAGATTGAAGCGCCGGCCATGAACCTCGTAGGCGAGATATCGCTCGCGTGCCGCCAACTGGGCGAGGGCCGGCGAGAGCTGCCGCTGACCCGCGTCGCCGAGCGCCGCCAAGAGGTCGAAGATGGCAGGCGTGAGCACGTGCATGCCGAAGAAGCAAAGATAGTGTCCCGCACGAAGGCCGGGCACGATCAAGTCTTGCTCTGCCCGGGTCGGCGTGGGCTTCTCCACGACCGTTTCGACTTCATACAGGCCCCGAGACTCGGGCACGCGTCGTCCGCCAACGGTTCCATAGAACGGCAGCATGCTTTCGCGAGTGGCCTGCACGGCCGACACTGAGCAATCCTCAGCCTCCGCCACGGCCACGAGTTGCTGTGCGCAGCGGGCGGCCCCATCGCTCACATAGAGGTGGTCACCGACGAAGTGCAGGAACGGCTCATCACCAACGAACGCCCGGGTTACCTGAATGGCGTTTCCGTAGCCGAGCGGCTCGACCTGGGGTAGAAGTTCGAGCCGCGAGGCCGAGCCCCCGGCGGCAGCCCGAAACGCCGCCTCATCGCCCGGCCGCACGACGATGGCGATTTCGTCGGTCCCAGCCGCCACGGCCTCCTCCACGACGATCTGGAGGGCCGTCTTGGGGATGCCATCGCGGTCGATCAGCCGCTGCAGGGGAAGTTGCTGCCCGTCCCGCCCGGCGGCGGTGATCACGGCTCGGCGTAGTTTCACGGGGATTGCCCTGCCGCGGCGGTCGAACCCTCAACAGGATGGCTGCAGATGACCGAAAAGCAAGCCTCCAGGCCCGCGGCCGGGGAATCCTTTCATACGCGAAAGGCCGACCTGGGACGGTGGTTATCAGAGTCCCGCTCATGTACCGTCTCCTCTATCGCTCGACCGTTTCTCTCGACCGTTTTCGCAACTTTTTCAGCCGCCATTCACCTCCTCTCGCCTTTTAGGGGGGAGCCCACCATAATGGGGAAAAAGCGGACAGGGATTGGGCTTTTCTGAATGTGCGGCATCTGCGGCGTGTTGAGTGACGAACGGGCTGAAATAGAGCCAGCTGTTCGTCGCATGATGGATGCCATGATCCATCGGGGGCCAGACGACGCCGGCTACGAGCAACTTCGACTTGACGCGGACGGGGCGCAGTTTTCCGCAGGCTTCGGCTTTCGCCGCCTCTCGATCCTCGATCTCACTCCGGCTGGGCATCAGCCGATGTTCAATCCTGCGACTGGGGATTGTCTCGTCTTCAATGGTGAGATCTATAACTTCCGCCAGCTTCGCGCCCAGCTGATGGTGGCGGGCATACGGTTGCGAAGCTCGGGCGACACTGAGGTACTCCTTCAAGCCCTCTCCACATGGGGCGAACACGCGTTGGCACGGCTGGACGGCATGTTCGCGCTGGCCTTCTACCAGGCGTCGACGCGGCGAGTTCTCTTGGCGCGTGACCCGCTCGGCATCAAGCCGCTGTACGTCTCTGAGACTCCTCGCCGCCTGCTGTTCGCGAGCGAAGTGCGACCGCTCTTGGCCTCGCGACTCGTCAGCAAAGACCTCGATCCAGCGGGGGTCGCTAGCTTCCTCATGTACGGAGCCCCCCAGGATCCGCTGACCGTCCATAGGGACATTCGCTCGTTCCCGTCGGGTTGCTATCAATGGATTTCCACCGACGACACCACGAAGACGCTCTCACACCAGCCTCCTGTCGAGTATTGGCAATATCCGCCCGTTGACCATACGGTGTCGGAATCGGACGCCGTCGCTGAAATACGTTCGCTGCTGGACGAAACCGTCGCGAGCCACCTCATCGCGGACGTTCGGACTGGCTGCTTTCTGTCCGCCGGCATCGACAGCACGGCGATTGCTGCCTTGGCCACCCGGCATTTCGGCCGTATCTCGACCTATTCGGTTGGATTCGACAGCCCGTCGATGCAATCGGAGACGGAGGTGGCTGCCGCAACAGCCCGCGAGCTCGGCAGCGACCACACGGAGATTCTGCTGAATGATCGCGACATTCGCGGGTTATGGGACGGATGGCTGGCCGCCGCCGATCGCCCGAGCGTGGACGGCCTCAACACTTTCATCGTCTGCCACGCCGTTCGCAAGGCGGGGGTAATCGTCGCCTTGTCCGGGCTCGGCGCCGACGAGCTCTTTGGAGGCTATGGCAGCTTTCAGCGTGTGCGACGGCTGTCGCCCATCCTCAAGCGGATCGCCGTCCTCCCCGCGGGCCCGCGACGAGAAGCGGCGAACCTTGTCGCCCGCTGGGCGCCGCGGAGGTATCGAACCCGCTTGCGACTCCTCGCCGACTGCGGCGGGTCTGGTGTCCAAACCACGCTCGGCCTGAGACAGTTCCTTTTGCCTGAAATGCTCACCGCGCTAGGGCTACCGGCGGCGGAACTCGGGCTGCGCGACGATTACCTGCCGGGGGAGGTGGACCGGTTCTTCGCCGATCTCGACAGCGACCCTTTCGTTGCCGTGTCGAGGGCAGAGTCGTCGCTCTACATGGGCAACACGCTCCTGCGCGACACCGACATCAACAGCATGGCCCACTCGATCGAGGTGCGAGTGCCCTTCGTCTCTCCGCGATTTGCCACACGCGCGGCGCGGTTGAGCGGTCGAGTTCATCGAGGCCCCGACAACACGCCGAAGCATCTCCTGCGAAAGGCGGTCGCCGATGTGGTGCCACATCGCATCATGAGCCGAGCAAAGACCGGCTTCACCTTGCCGGTGCATGACTGGATGTTCGGCGGGCTTCGGGACTCGTGTGAAGCCGCGGTCGGTGCTCTGTCATCTGTTCCGTTTCTTGATCATGCGGCCACCTCTGCCTTGTGGTCCGACATGGTTTCAGACCGCGAGCACAGTTATTGGATGAAACCCATGCTGCTTGTGTCACTCGGAAGTTATGTCGAATCGTTAAGCCGCCACGGCTGATCCTCGGGCCTGAAGGCGGACATCCGCACGGGTAGTGCGACGTCGCGACCGCTTGGAAACCGGCGTCTCGTCGACTAATATCTAAGGGCGGAGAGTTGCTCACCCGCGTCCCGCACATGCCCCCTCCCAGCGACGAACTCGGCATCACGTTCCATGTGCGGCATCTGCGGCGTCGTTGGAACGAATGCCGACCTCATTGAACCTGCCACGCACCGCATGATGCGGGCGATGCCCCACCGCGGGCCGGATGACGAGGGCTACGAGCGGCTTCCCCTTGGCTCGACCGACCATGCCGACATCTGGGTCTCGCTCGGCTTTCGCCGCCTTGCGATTCTCGACTTGTCGATGGCCGGCCATCAGCCGATGTTCGATGCCGCCACAGGGAACTGTCTCGTCTTCAACGGCGAGATCTACAACTACCGGGGGATTCGCGCAAAGCTCGAGTCCCAGGGCGTGACCTTTCGCAGTTCGGGCGACACGGAAGTCCTGCTCGCGGCGCTCACGGCCTGGGGCGAGGCGGCCCTCGACGAGCTGGACGGAATGTTCGCCTTGGCTTTTTACGAGTCCAAGAGCCGGCGGGTCCTGTTGGCACGTGATCCGGTCGGAATCAAGCCACTCTACTACGCCCGCACTCGCGGCGCCCTGCTCTTCGCAAGCGAGATCCGGACCCTGCTCGCTTCCGGGCTGGTTTCAGACGAGTTTGATCCGGCAGGTGTGGCCGGCTTTCTCGCCTATGGCGCACCGCAGGATCCTCTGACCGTCCACGCGGCCATCAAGTCCTTTCCCTGCGGCACGTATCAGTGGCTTCGAGCCGCTCCGCGAGATAACGACGTGATCGAGGGCGCTCGCGTGGAGTTCTGGCGAATGCCAGCGGCCCTGCCGAACCGCCGTCCCGAAGAGGCCGCCGCATCGCTACGGGAAGCGCTGGAGAGAACGGTCCGTGAGCACCTCGCTTCAGACGTTCCGCTCGCCTTTTTTCTTTCCGGCGGCATAGACAGCGCGGTCATCGCGTCACTCGCGGCCCGAACCATTGGGCCGGTGAACACATTCTGCGTCGGATTCGAGAGCCCCGGCATGAAGTCCGAACTGGACGTCGCCGAGATCACGGCGCGGCGAATCGGAGCTCACCATCAGCAAGTCATCATCACCCGCGACAGCATCGTCGACACCTGGGATCGCTGGCTTTCGTCCGCGGATCGCCCGAGTGTCGACGGCCTGAACACGTTCATCATCAGTGGCGCGGTTCGCGCCGCAAACGCCAAGGTGGCTTTTTCCGGGCTTGGAGCCGATGAGATTTTCGGCGGCTACGGCAATTTCTTCCGTGTGCCGCAGCTTCTCAGGGCGGCACGAATCGCGGCAATGCTGCCGCTGCGGCTCCGTCAGGCCATGGTCGCAGGGCTTCTGCCGTTCATTCCCCGGCGATATCAGCCGCGGCTTCGAATGCTCGCCGATGCGTCGGCAAACCCCGTTGACATTTGCCTCAGTCTCAAGCAGATGCTGGATCGCTCGACACTACGTCAGCTCGGCTTCGAGCCATCGGCTCTTTCACTGGACGACCATTTTCTCGACGAGGACCAACTGCGGCTCTGCAACAGTGCCAACAGCGATGTCTTTCGGGCCGTGTCGTGCGTCGAAACCCGTTACTACATGGGCAATACGCTCCTGAGAGACTCTGATACGAACAGCATGGCCCACTCCATTGAACTCCGGGTGCCATTCGTGGGCCGCAGAATCCTGGAGGAAGCTGGGCTGACGCCCGGGCACGTCCACCTTGGCGGAGGGCACACCCCGAAGAAGGTCCTCCGTGACGCGGTTGGTGATTTGCTCGCGCCCGAGGTGCTCGAGCGAAAGAAAACGGGATTCACATTGCCCCTGGGAGACTGGATGTTCGACCAACTCCGCGACTCATGCGAGGCAGGCATCGATGGCCTCGCCGCAATTCCTTTTCTCGACCACGACGGTGTGCGGAGGCTCTGGACGCAGTTCGTCAGAAACCAGCGATCCAGCTACTGGATGAAGCCGCTGCTGCTCGTCGCCTTGGGAACCTACGCCGACAGATGCCGGCGGACCTATCTCGACTCTTCGGGGGCCTTGAAGGTGCGCCCGCCGAGAACGCGACTGGTTTAAGGAGAGACTCCGTCAGGGTGTCAGCCTGACTGTCTCACCGCCGCGAACAAGCGAAGAGCGAGGAGGGCACCTACGAAAGCCCCCGCAGCATCGGCGCACCAGTCGGCAAACTCCGCATCGCGATGCGTCAGCGGTTGCGTAAGCTCATCGAGCCCCGCAATGAAGGCGAGCGAAACCGCCGTGATGAGTACGACGCGGTGTCTGCCTCGCCAAACGATGAGGGACAGGGTCGCAAGAAAGGCAAACGCAGCGTATCCCAGGAAATGAAAAATCTTGTCGGAGGGAACGCCCGGCGGACCGATCGATGGCGGCCGCACGTCAGGCGCATGCGTTGCCCAAAACAGGAGGCAGGCGTATCCGAACGTCGCTGCCGTAAGGGTCCAGGCTGAGCGACGAGGCTGCCGCGGATGTCGGCTCATGGCACTCGCGCAGACAAGCCTTGTGGCTTTCAAGGGGCCAGAACTGCGACAGGCCACGTGAAAGGCTTCGGCGACGCTCCATCGTCAGTCGCTGCGACCAACCCAGCGGCGTTCGACCGCGGGCCGCTATCGGTCGATGGGCCATCCTCGCGCACCACCGTGTTCACTCCGAACGCCGCGCCGGCTTTCAACGTGACGGGAAGCACAAAACGCTGCGGCAGCGTCAGTGTGAGGCGATATCCCTTGCCGGTGTGTGCGAAGCTGCACGGAACATCCTCCGCTACATCGGCATCCGTCGGCATATTCACACCGTCTGCCAACTGATGGTAGACGCCCCGCACCCGCTTCACCTTCGCGCCTAGCGCCTCGTTCGACGACAGCAGCCCAAACTCATACTGATAGTCGTCATGGTCAAGGCCGTCGATGCCGCTGATCCGGCCGTTTGCCGCCGTATCCAAATACAACTCCACCCGCGGATCGCCGAGGCTCTGGAGCCCGCGTCGCTCACCCCCCGGAAGCGCTCGCTCAGGCACCCGAAGGCCGTCGCCCTCAACGTCCACGCAGAGGCGGAGAGCCTCGTCATCCCACGCCATGCGCAGAAAGGCGCGTGCGGTGTGATCCCGGTTCGCCCCAAGGCGCCCGTCGAGTTCCAGTGGCGCTACCGCCGACCAGTCCGGGTCGCCCTGAATCCGCGGCACGTAAAAGTAGCTCATCTCCAAGGGCATTTCCGTCACCTTGCCCGAATCCTGCTGGAGGACCACGTCGCTGGACCAACGATTCAAGCGTCCGGGTTCGTTTCCGCGCGGACCATCCTTGATCTGGATCCGCACCTCGCCGCCCTTCTCGAGGGCGTAGGTTTCTTCTTGGCCCGCGACGGTCAGGTGCCCAGCCTGCCGGGTGCCGGTACGATTCCTGACCACACAGTTCAGTCCCCCAGCGGACTCAGGCTGAATCACCACCTGCAGTGGCAGGGTGGCATCATCATGAGTCAGGCTCGCCAGATCGCGCGCCAGCGCTGCCGCGTCGTCCCCTGAGATAAAGAGCGGTGCCGACGTCAGCGGAATGGTGATGAATCCGTCCTGCGCCGCTTCCGCGTCTCGCTCACATCCCATGAAGTCTCGAAAGCTGACGCGCTGACTGAAGGGCACACGGATCCTCGGCCCGCGCCTGAAACCTCGTTCGACATCACGGTCGATGCACCACACGGCAGCAACGCCAGTTCCGTCGGGACGCTCGAACACATAGCCGCGAATCTTTGGACTCGGCTTGATGTCCGCGAGGTGCCGCACCTCGCTCATCTGCCACCCGAGGGTGTTGATCGCCTTGCAGAGCAAGAGGGGCGTCAACCGCATGTCCATGAACGGCTTGGAAACCCATAGATTGGCCGACCTGAGTTGCGGCCAGTATTTTGCCATGATGACGATTGCTCGTGCCGCGGAAGCCGCCTGCAGGAACTCCCGATTCCCGAAGTCATAGGTCGGTTTGCCGGCACCGTAATCGTCGTAGCACGTGTCAGCCTTCCAGGCCGGCATGTACGTCTCCGGCACGTTGAACATTTCCGTGTAGAAGATCGGCGTCTCGGGGCCATACCCAAAACGCCTCATCTGTTCCAGCAGCCGCGCCGTCTCTTCGTCCAGATCATGCATCGAGAGCGTCCCGCCGTCGATGCTGCCATAAGGGTGCACGGCGATGCCCCCGTATCGCCACCCCGCATGCGTGGCCGCCTTCAAATACCCCTCCATGGCGTCATAGCCGCGAAGCCGCGAGTAGCCCGACGTGCCGCACGTCGGCAGCATGATGGCGTTCGGAATGGCTCGCAAAACCCCTCGTGCGGTAGCCAACTGTGCCCTCAAATGCTCCTCGAAGAGACCATGGCTCACCAGATACGAACCCTCTTCCTCGTTGCCAAAGGCCCACACCCTGTCGCGGCGCGGATCGTAGCGGCGGGCGTGTCGGTAAGCCGCATCCTCGATCCGCCGCTCCAAATCATCGCTGACAGTCTGCCACTCCATGTAGCCCTGCGCGACCGAGTCCTTCGTTTCGAGGACATTGGCCACATTCGTGATTCGATACTTCTCCTCGAGGCGCACCCGCTCGCCCGGCTGATCGGCGTCATACCCCCAGCTTGTGGACCCAAAACCCCACTCCATCAGGCGGCGGGCCAGGTCTTCGCCCCGACTGATCCTGTCATAGAGCCCGATGGTCCCGCACAGATCCTTGGTGGCATGCTGATTCGAAAGGGGCCGGATGATAGAAAACCGGTGGTAGTCAACGTACGTCGACGAGTCGGGCATCTCGTAGGTGGCCTGGACTACGAACACACCTTCACCGAGTCGCTTGCCGTCGATCGGCAACGGGACACTCTGAACGCCGGAGCGTCCGAGCACGATCCGGCCCCGGCCTTGATAGACGAGTTCACCAAACGCATTCTTCGCGGCAAGCACGATGACACCGCGTGTGCCAGGCAGACCCGTGCAAGTGAAGGCCGCCGCAACTGGCTGCCCAACGGCCAAGGCGTTGTCGGGGTCGGCGGTCGTCAGGAACCCATCAAGGGGCGGCCCCACGAAATCGGTCGCTGCCTGCCCCTTCTCCAACTGGATGCCATCAATCAGGGTGGTGCGCGTGGCCATGATGCCAACCCGGATGCCCGCGACGTCGGCCTTGAACGTCCGGGAGTAGCGGCGCCACTGCCTGCCGATCGTGAATGATGCGTCGGGGTTTTCGACGTCGCCCCAAGGCCCCCTCGGCGAGTTGAATTTCCCTGCCTTGCCAGCGCTGAGAAGCGAAACGACCAGTTTGCTATCCGCGTTTGCCCGGGCATGAAAGCTGAGTGTGTAGACCTCTCCATGCTCCAACGGCACCGGAAAACTCACCATCCCTGCGGAATCTGGCTGAGCTTCCCGGATGAGCAAGGCGCTCGGCCCGACGCATCCCTCGGGAACGACCTCATATCGCGGTTTCGTAGAAGGCTCGTAGCGGGCACCTCCGTCCATCCACGTCCAGTACCGCAGACCTTGCTCGAAACTCGGGTTTGGCATCACGTTTCGCACCGGCGACCGCGGCACGTGCGTGGCATCAACCGCCCAGAAATCAAGCCCACCTACCGGAGCCGGAACGTCTTGCGATTGGAATGCGGCTTCTCCAAGGTCAATGACGAGCCGGTTCTCAGCTTCTTGCCCTGGATAGCCGACGCGATATTCGAGCAGGTAACGTGCCTCCCCGCCGGGCAACTCCTCCAGCGTCTCACGAAGATCACCCTTGAGCCCGTCCCCCTCGACACGGAATCCCTTGGGCGGATCATCCGTGGCATAGTCGAGCGATCCAGCGGCCGCATGAGAAATGCTTTTCAGTTCGCGGAGTTCACGAACATCAGCGGGCACCAGCCGTTTGCCGCCGACATCGACGCGGACATCGCGGTATCGTGGAAACGACATCCATAGTCCTAAGCCGCCCGGCTGAGGGTTGGCTGCGAGGTCTTCCTCGGTGCGACCGAGCGTCCACGAGAGTTCCACCCGGCTGTCGCCGACTGCTCGGAGCGTGTAGGAAAACACGGCTTCCTGGCCGGACCGCGCACGGTAGGGTTTCTTGTACGTGATTGACTCTGCCGCTTCGTCGTATTGCAGCGACGGCTTCGAGTGCCCCAGTTCCTTGAAGGGATAACCGTAGTTTCCTGCTCCGTCATCGCCCCAGAAGACGATGCGCCCGACCGTCTCACGATCGACCACGATGCTTATCACGTGGTCTTCCGGTGATCCTCCCGCCCGTTCGCTCCAGCGCACGGCAACCACCTTATTGCCGACGCGAAGTGAAGGCTTTTCCACGAGCACTTCCCGCTGGTCGTTCGGCGCGTCACGAGCCCCCCTGTCCACCACCAACTCCGGCCGCCGTCGCCCGACCGTCCCGCCCTCGAAGACCGGGTTTGGATCAGGAAAGCCCTCGGCACCCCACGCCGAGCCAAGCACGCCTCCCAGCAAGAGGATGGCCCATGCCCACACCAGCGTGCGTCCCAGCCGCAGACGATTCATGGCGACGCGACGGCCCGTGGTCTCGCGGCGGCGAGGGCCGCCTCGTAGGTTTCGAGGATGAGCGGCACCTGCACATCCGACCCGAAGACTTCCGCCCGCTGGAGGGCCCCGCGTGACAATCTCTCGACCAAATCCGGACTCCGAGCCAACTCCATGCATGCGTCGGCGAATCCGCTCACCAGCCGCGCCGGCGACGTCGCTGAAACAAGCCGCCCGCACTCGTCCGTCACCATGTCACTCATGCCGTGCAGATCGGTCGTCACGACCGGCAGGCCGAGGGTCAATGCCTCGGCGATGGCCGCAGGCCAGCCCTCGAGAAGCGACGGAAACAGGTACACGTCGCCGCCATCAAGCACGTCCATGAGTTTCTCGCGCGACGCATAGCCGTGAAAAGTCACTCGCTTCGTCAACCCCAGGCGATCGGTCAGGCGTTTCCACGATGTCGATTGCGGACCAGATCCCATTACGTCGAGAGTCCAGTCAATATCTTTCGGAAGCCTCGCCAGTGCGCGAAGCGCGAACGGCAGACCCTTTCGCGACAGATGCAGGCCCGTGAACACAAAACGTGTCGGTCCGTCATGGGGCTTGCGAACGCGGCTCCGGGGGTGACCTGGCTCACAGAGTGCCGCGGCGATGACCCGACTGTCGACTCCGTGATGGCGACGAATCTCTTGCTGCGTGTCAGTTGCTACGGCGATGATCGCTGCAGCACGCTGAAAGGCCTCCCGGGAACGACGATGACGACGCTTCTGCCATTCGTTGATCACGTTCCTGCAACCGTGCCGCGTTCCCTCGACTGCCCCAAGCGCCGGCAGGAGCCGCCAAGGCACGTTCTGCGTGCCACCGACCGGTCCCCACACGAAAGGAATCGGCAACTCCTGCAAGAAGCCGGGCTCACGAAATCCGATCATGGTGAGCTGATGCGCGATATCGAACCTCCGTCCACCTGTGAGGAGGCCCTCGGCCACTTTCTGCGCCCTCCGCATCCACTGCTCGTACCACGCGTAATACAGCGGCTGATACACGCTCGCGAAGGCACGTTGCCAGCGTCCTTGCGACACTTCGAACCACGGCACGAACTCAAACTTCATCGCCGAGGCCAGTTGCGGGTTTGAGGCCAACTCGCGGGCTATGGCCGCACGATTTTCCTCATACTCGCCGACGATGACCGTCACGTCATGGTGGCGAGCGATCTGCGTGGACCACTTCCAGCCGAGCCCCGGTTCGGACCCCCGATCAGGGTGGCACATGGACGCAACGATCAGCACGTTCAGCCGCCCGCGGTGCGGCACTCGGGCGTCGGAGTCCTTCCGTGGCTCAACGGTCATCGTGCACTACGATCCGCGTTCAATGACAGAAAATGATCTGGCTACCGCTGCGCTCGAACCCCATCGGGACGGGGCGGAGTTCTGCCAAGGCTTTGACGACATCCTCGCGGCGCTCCTGCGGCACCTGAATCAGCAGGAAGCCGCTGCCGCCAGCTCCGAGTAGTTTACCTCCGATGGCTCCCGCCGACCTCGCCCGGCGATACCAGTCGTCGATCTGGGAGTTCGATATCTCGCGAGCGAGAGAAGCCTTGAGTCGCCAGTTCTCGTGGAGGATCTCCCCGAATCCGTCCAAATCCCCGTCCTGCAGCGCCCTCCTGGCGTCTCCCACGAGCGAAACCATCGTCCGCAGCGCCGCCTGCTTGGCGGTGTCACCGGCCACGCTTCGGGACTGCTCGGCGAGCAGTGCCGAAGCGCTTCGAGTTCCGCCCGTGTAGAAGGTGAGGAGTTGCGCCTGGAGCTTGGCGATGACGTCCATGGGACAGATCACCGGCTCCACGTCGACGCTCCCATCTGGATGGAACCGGATCACGTTGAGGCCTCCAAAAGCGGCCGCATACTGATCCTGTTTGCCGATCGGCTCGCCGCAACGCTCAATCTCGATCTCGCAGGCCTCCTTCGCGATCGTGGCTGCGGAAACGAACCTCCCCGTGTACGCATACAGGGCCCGCAGCATGCCTACGACGAACGAACTGCTCGAGCCGAGCCCGGTTCCCTTCGCCGGAATGTCGGCAATCGAAGTCACCTCGACTCCGCCGGTAAATCCCACCAACGTCAGGCACTCCCTCGCGAGCGGATGCTGGACTTCCGCGGCGGTCGCCACCTCCTCGGTCCGGGAATAGCTGACCCGGAACGAGTCGTCGAACCGCTTGTTGACGGTGACGTAGATGTACTTGTCGATGGCGGTGGAGAGCACGGCGCCCCCGTGCTCCCGATAGAACGCCGGCAGATCGGACCCCCCGCCGACGAAACTCATGCGCAATGGTGTTTTGCTGATAATCATGTCGCCAAAACCACTTCATTGTTCTCAATCGCGTCCGATGCCACCGCCGCCTTGATCACCGTGCCGACTGGGATGCCGTCGTGAAGATGGCCTTCACTGGCATCACCGCCGGCGGAGATGAGCCGGAGCGACACCTGCCTTCCCGCTCTGGCCGCTCTGATCGCGGCCAGCCGCGCCAGATTATTCGCTGCCTCAATCGAATCGCCAAACGCCGTGATCGTTGCGTCTGCATCGGCGCACTCGATCGCCGCCGAGCAGCGCTGCCATAACTCTGGAAACGCATCGACGATGAAATCGATGGCCTGCGCTGCGGAGTCAAAGCGCAGCGCGGCATCGATCGCGTGCCGTCCGTCCGTTCCGGCGTGCCCGGTGGAGACCAACACCGGAAAAAGTCCGGCAGCCAGGGCACAGGCAACATCGGTGGATGAATCACCGATCAGCCACGAGCGCGCCATGTCGAGGTTGAGGTCCCGCGCCGCATCTTCCACAAGTCCGGTGTTCGGCTTGCGGCAGCGGCACGGCCCCTTCAACTCCGGCACCTCACCCTCAAAGCCGCTATCTGGATGGTGCGGACAAACGTAGATGCCGTCGACGTAGGCGTGCGACGCTGCTAACAGCATCTCCAGCCGCCCATGGATCTCGTCAAGTTCCGAGAACGTGCAGTCGCCCCTGGCGATGACGGGCTGATTCGTCACGATTGCCGCCAGGAAGCCGGCCGCATGTGCCCGTTTGATCGCGGCCGCAATGCCCTCCGTCAACTCGATGTCGTGCGGACGTGCGATGCGACCCTTCTCAACGTTCACGGTGCCGTCGCGATCCAAGAGGATCGCCGGCATGGCGCAGTCGCCCCGGCGGCTCGCCACCACCCCGGCCGCCAGGTCGGCTTCGACCTTGGCTAGTCGCTCGGGAGTGCCCATATCCTTGAGGTACTCCCGGCTGCGATACGCACCGACCCGCGTTCCCCGGGAAATCATGGTCGGCAGCAGGTCTCTCGCCAAATCAGCCTTGGCGCCGGCTGGAACCACAAGCGATTCGAGGCTGCGACGCTCAATGACGTACGTCGCGGCGTTCACGGTGTTCCGCAGAAGCCGCGCACCATGAGGGGGACGATGCAGGGCCGTCACCCTGCCGTCCGTGCCAACCTCCAAGAGATCCGAATCATGCGGGTGATCATTGGGGTGCACGACAACCGTCACGTCGTTCCGTGCCTGCTCATGATGCTGAACAAGTCGGGCGACGTTGAAATCGATCAGTTGATCCGCAAAAAACAGGACGAAGCGCTCGTCGAGCAGCGGCAGGGCATCGACCAGCGCGCCTCCGGTACCCCGCGGTTCCAGCTCGATCTGCCAGGCGAAATCCGTCTCCGTGCCGATCCAGTCCCGCGTCCAGCGGATGATCTCGTCGGAGCCATACCCGAGCAGCAACAGCACGCGCTTCAAGCCATACTGCGACGCGAGTTCCACCTGTCGCTCGAGCACTGCCTTCCCGGCCACCGGCACGAGCGCTTTGGGCAGTCCACCGGTCAACGCCGCGAGCCTGGTGCCAAATCCGCCAGCAAGAATAACCAACTGACACGATGCTTCGACGACAGTGCTCATCGCGCGGCCTCCAGTTCATCCACCGCGCGGGAGATCGCTTCGGTTGACGACATCGTGGGCCGCCAGCCGAGGCCTTCAATTTTACCCGTGTCGTACTGAAAGCAGGGAACGTCCCCTGCCCAGCCCCGGCTCCCCCCGGTGTAGGCGATTTCGGCTTTTGGGCTCACCCGATTGATCACGATCCGGGCAATCTCAGCAACGCTCGTAGAGGTCCTTCCGTCACCAACGTTGTAGTAGGCGATGCGCTCCGGCGCATGATCCCTGATGTAGAGCAATGCCCGGACGAGATCAGCGACGTGAAGGTAGGGCTTTTGCTGCGTGCCGTCTCCCAGCACAACGAGCCGCTCGGGCGTCGCCCGAAGCTTGGCGATGAAATCGTGCAGGGCTCCGTGCGTGGATCGCGATCCCACTACGTTTGGAAATCGCACGATCGCCAGCCATTCGAGTACATCGGTGAGCGCGGCACTGAGGGTCGCTTCGGACGCCAGCTTCATGGCCCCGTAGTTTGAAATCGGAAAAAGCGGTCCGGCATCCTCCGTGAGTCGTCCCGGCAGCTCCCCGTAGACTGCCGACGTGGAGGCGAACACCACCCTCCTGATGCTGAATCGTCGGCAGAGCCGAAGCGCGGAGTATGTCGTCAGGAACGTCCGTTTCAGGTCGACGTCTGCGTCAGCCACCCCTGCTTGGATATCGGAGTTGGCAGCCAGATGCCAGAGCGTGTCAACCACTGCACCGTCAAGGGCGGTATCTAGCCGGCTCAAGACGTTATCGCTCGCGTTGAGATCCTCAACGAGCAGTGAAAAATCCGCGTTGGCCAGTGCAGGCTCAAGATTCCGGCGGGTGCCGAGCGATAAGTCGTCGATCCCGATCACCCGCGCCTTACGCGCCAGAAGCGCGTCCGTTAGATGGCTGCCGATGAAGCCAGCGGCTCCGGTGACGATATGCAGACTCATAAACTCGGAAATGCAGAATTCCGGACAATGACCGACACCGCATGCAGTCTAACTCCCAAGAGGCAGGACTGCACTGGCCTGCCCATCTGGCGGGGTGGCCGCCCTTGGAGGGCGAAAGAAGATGGCGTCGCACTGAAGCATCCGCCCGCTGCGCGGGTCGAAGAACCCGGGCACCAAGGCCCAGAGCTCGAATCCGCTGCCCTCCAATATCGCAATCATTTCGTGCCACAGCTTTTGACCCTCGTAAAGCTGGTGCAGTGAAAGTTCTAACTGTACACCCCGTAGCCGTGGCAACAGCGTTGATGCTCCTGCCAGTACTTGGTTCTCGTATCCTTGCGTGTCGATCTTCAGGAAAGGTGCCGTCGCGGTATCCAGAAATGGATGACACACGCCGTCTAGTCTCCGGACCTCGATTGCCTCGGATCCGACATAGGCGGACTCGGGTGCTGCGGCCTTGTGGCGGGCGGTCATAGGAAGAATCGAGCTGCTCGCCGAGTTTCCTGCGACGTTGATCGTCACCTTCCCGTCGTGATCCCCCAAGGCCATGCGAGGCGCTGCAATCCAGGATTCGTCCCTCGCCGAAGCGACCTCGAGTTTCGCGTACGCGGGCGATAAAGGCTCGAACGACAGGATCTTGTTGCAGTATCCGGCCTCGCGCAAAGCAGAGGCGTATCCTCCCTCGTTCGCGCCGACGTCCAACACGACATCGATGCCATTTGCCTTAAGCATGCGCACAAGACGCAGGTCTGCCGAAGTGCTGCAGGTATAGCGGTCCAGAAGGATTCCGCGATGACGAAGAAATCGCTTCACCGTCGCGATCCATGCTGCTCGTCCACTCATGAAATCAACTCCACTGGAAAGCAATGGGCCCAGATTATCGGCTGGCTCGGTGAAAAAATGCCGTCGAGTCGGATAGTGATCACCACTTGCTCTACGAACTCCGATATTTCTCAATGAATCGCTTTACGTCCGCGAAGTCCGCGGCACGCTGCTGGATCTGCTGATACGGCCAACGCCACCATTCGATCTCCAGCAAGCTGGCAATGACGTCTGGCGGGAACCGATAACGCAGCAGTCTCGCGGGAACACCACCCACGATTGCATAGGGTTCGACGTCCTTTGTGACGACGGCACCGGCACCGACCACCGCACCGTGACCGACGTGCACGCCATCCATGACCATGGCTCTAGCGCCGATCCATACGTCACTGCCTATGGAGACCCTTGCATACTCCGCCACCTTGGGTTCGTTTACCAAGTGCACGACGGTGCTCGCGTGAGAGGCGTAGAAAGATGGATACGTACTGACCATATGGGCGGGATGCTTACCGAGCCCGATGCATACGTCCGGACCGATCGAGACGAACGAACCGATTGTCGCATACTGAACGCGGGCGTGCGACCCAACGTAAGCATGTGAGCCGATGGCAACGCCGTGAATGGCGGCGTGGTGGCACAACACCACATGAGAACCATATTGCACGTTGCCGCCGATGGTTGCTCCCGACCAAGCCGTGATCCCTGGATACCGGAAGCGGTACCAAACTCGACGAAGAATTGCCTTCATTCCACCTGCTCAGCGATCGTACGGCAGCGTCACTTCACGATTACCGGATCGAGCCACGTTCCCCACGCACACCAGTTGGAACCGGGGTAGTGCATCCGGAGTTCCAGGGTTCGCCCCGCTCCGAGATCCACGTCGAAGGACGCCGTATCATCGAGCTTCTTGAGCGGCGGAGAACGCCAGATGGCCTCTCCATCGACGAAAACTTCGAATAATACCGGATCTCGTGGCTCGTCGCCGGGTTTTGCATGGTCGGGGCGATAAAGTGCGACCTTTCCACGACAGCGTCGGCTGCCGGTTGGCAGTGTGTATTTGACCGCTGAAGTCGCGCCAGATCCTTTTGGAGTTGCCGTGACAGCTTTTTCGAACGACTTGCCACCAACAGTAAATTTGCCGCCGCGGGCGGTGTTGTTTCCCTTGGTAAACGAATCCTGGCCAGTAACTTCCTTTTCGGGAAGATCGGCGAGAAACATGGTCTCGCCCGTGCCGCCGGACTGCCGCTGAATGGCATCAATTCGCTTCTCAAGGCGGACCCGATCCAAGCCCTGCAGTTCATTGACGGCAAACGAATAGTGGTAAACGGCCCGCGACTGGGCAAGGGCTTGAAGCGGACTCTTTCGCGTTTCCGCCCAATCCCACCACTGGTCGCCGAGCGCAACGCGCTCTTTCGCGCCGTGCGACTCCGCGAGTTCATTTGCGGCGATGACAGCCAGCGAACGATCATCACCGCGAGCGAGCATAGGCAGCCCCTCTTCCCAGCGGCTTGCCTTGAGGCAAAGCGCGGCTCCCGCCGCGGTGTTGGCGGCAGCGTTTGTGGGCCACTCGGCGACCTCCCGTAGCAGCGGTTCCAACTCTTTCTCGAGACGCTGTCGATCCCGAATGCTCTGTTGGAATCGGGTGACACGGGCCAATAAGTCCTCATCGCGATTCTTGCGTGCGATCCCAAGGGCCACTCCAACGGCCTTGAGGGCGATTTGGTCCTGCTCGGCGGCAAACGCGCGCTTGGCCGTCTCGAGACAGGCTGCCGCAATCTTCTGGCCAGTCTCGGCAGTCGCCCTTGGGGCAAGCCGGGTGAGAGCATCGAGCCGCCAGGCAGGGTCTGGGAGTGAGAATTGGCTCCCGATTGCGTCCATCGCGTCAAGGGCGGTGTCGGCGTCCGTTGCCTCGGTCGCCAGCCGCATGGCCTCAGCAAGCATGACCCATCGATCTGCCACAACTCCGCTGCCCTTAGCCTGTTCAAATAGGGCGCGGGCAAGCTCACGTTTCTTTGGGAGCGTGGTTGCCTTGGCGAATTCCTCCCGAAATACCTCCTTGACGCGATCCATTGACTGCCGCCGGGCGTCGGCCGAAGGCACGGCCGCCTTCCCGCGTTGCTGCAATGACGGAGCAGCTTCAACTGGCTGCGCGCCCACTTTCCTTATGACAGTAGTTGAGAAGATCATCACCGACATGACCAGCAAACAGAGTTGCCTTGCTGATTCCGAGCGCCTGGTCATTGGTGGGCCTCCGAACGCGTGGCGACTGAAAAGGCCGTCATTTCGCATGTCGTCTTTAGGCTCAACCCGCCTTGGAGGCTGTGGATCCGTGGTGATTGCCATGTCCGGTGCACCACGCAATGCACACAAACTACCATAAACCTTCAAGCAGAGTTGTTGTCACAGTTGTGCCCGGCCTCGTCCTATACAATCGATAGCTGCGATGCGAGCCAGTTGCCGAACGCCACGGATCGCTTCTCCAGATAAAAGTAGCTCGCGCAGGCCACTGCCGCGATAGGCACGAGCGTCATAAGAAGCGCAACCAACTTGAAAGCAGGTGAAGCTTCAGGCACCAAACGCACCAAGCAGGCGTGCGAAGCACTGATCAACGGCTGATGGAAAAGATAGAGGCTATAACTGATAATACCCATCGCCGAAAGTATTTTCGTGATCTTATGCGTCTCGCTTAATGGAGCCGTTCCGAATACCGGCAACTGGCGGCTAAGTAACTGCGCGGTCAAGAACGCTACGGCCGTAAAAAAAAAGGCATCGGCGACCCTAAATAACCAGGTGCCAGCGACAAGGGCAATACCGACCACGATCGGCGTTCGATTCAAAATGCCACGATGTCCCCCGAGCCAGTTGTGGCATAACCACGCCCCGAGACTCCAGGAAAACCAGTACGCCAACGGGCCCTGGGATACCAACCGCCACGAACCCTGTACAGGGAATACATCGGCTGCGACCAGAGATCTTATCACCAGTTCGATCATCGCGACGATTGCCATCGTGCTTGGCATACCGACGCGGCGTAGGAGCCACCACAGTGCAGGAAAGATGGCATATAACTGGACTTCGACGGCGATGCTCCAGAACGAGGGATTGATGCCATACATCGTGCCCTCGAAGAAGTTATGAATCAGTAAGGCATGCGTCGAGCCTTGCTTCGCAATACTTGCAGCATCCCTCAACTGACCAGTTAGGACGTCCGTTACCAGAAACAGACATCCTGCAATGATGTACGGCGGATATATTCGCCAGAAACGCCTCCAGGAAAACAATCCCCAGCCTGCGGCCGGAAGCGATTTCTTACAACTGACTAATTCACGTTCGGTAGCGCGTTTGTGGCTCAGATAGATGCAGAACCCGCTGATGACAAAAAAAGCGGCTACGCCACCATGGCCAAGTGTCATGGGCAGAATAGCCAGGTTCTGCCATGCAACGCCAAGATTTCGCACACCTCGGTCGCTCCATGGAATCTTGGCGAAGCCGTGGGACCAATAAACGACGTGGTGGGCAAACACGAAGAGGATCGCAACGCCACGGTAGACATCAAGTAGCGGAAGATGATACCGCGACGGTGAGTGTTTCGTCGATTCCGACGAACAACCTTCCCCCGCGTCTTGCGAAGGTTCTCTACCAGTAGCAGGCATTTTCCACAGCACTCGCATTTTTGGGGCGCTCGTGTGCGGCCGGCCGTGCCCAGTGCTCGTTCACGAGGTTCATGTAGGGGTAGACGATGTAGTCTTCCCAACGCCCGCCAATGATGCCAAACAAGAGCTGCGTCGAGCCTGCGAGGTGAATCGCCTTCCGCCCCATCCGCTTCACGTGCGCGGCAAGCGGCAGGCCGTAGGCCCCGCAGCCGATTAGACAGACATCAAAGTCGCGGCGAGCGATTTCGTTCTTCATGTGGTCAAGCGCGTCGAACCAATCACGAAACGGCGTTTGCTCGCCACAGAGGCTTTGCACGGCGCGGATCGTCTGTAGCTCAAAGTCGGGGAGCAGGCCGTCCGGAAAAACGAGGCTTCGTTTGGCGTACTGCGACCGAATGGTCTCGTCGAAAGGATGGACCACCAACACCTTCAGCCCGGCTAGGGCATGGGTCCACGGCCGCTCGCAGAAGAACGGCTCCAGATCCTCGAGGACCACGCGCTTCGCATTTTTAAGTTCTGCAGAATAATACTGCTCGGCTACGAGCCACGACCCGAGGATGTCGATCTCCCGAATATCGGCGAGCATGAGTTCGCAGAACTGCTCTATCAGTTTCCGATCCTCGGGAAAGAATCCGGAATAATGGCACATCCGCGACGTCGAAAGAGGCTCCCACCACCACGCCGGCGTCTGGCGGGTGATATACGATCGCCAGTTCTTGTAGCGATCCGGATGCTTCACTCCCAAGTAATTTGTGAGGCAATACATCTCCGTCGAGCCAAAGCGAGCCACCATCAGTGGTTCCGGCGCTCGCAGCGCCGCCGCGATCAGGCGAGATGCGTAGTCCTTGACGGAAAATAGGGTCCATACCCGATGGGTGTTCGGCAGGTTCGGATTTAGAACACGGTAAAGTTTTCGCAGGGACTTAAGCGCGAGGCGGGAGGCTGGGTTCATGCGAGCGGAATTTGAGTCGTATTGGTAGTAGACAAGGGACGAGTTCGAGTCAGACGAGGTTTAAGTAGTATGCCTTGTCGGCATCGAAACGCCATTAGGGATCAGCTTCAGGTGCTGATAACCGCATCATAGCCTCCGCCATGGCGATCCCGAGCGACTCGCTGGCGGCCGTATCGAGATGCACGGCGTCGGACATGGTTTTACGGGGGCCGTCCACAATGGTGAATCCGGGTAGACTCGCTGCGAGCCGGTCGAGGGCTGCGTTGACCTCCGCCGCGTTTGGGCTCGCGTCGGGCAGCGTGGCGGCCACGAATGGCAGATCGGCAGCGCCGGTCTCAGAGCGAAGTTTGTGAATGAGTTGTTCCAGCATCTCGCCGTAGTTCCCGTCCTCAGATCCGACCCCTGCTTCGCCCTGGTGCCAGATTATTCCCTCAAACGTCGCCCCTCGCGACGTCTCTTCGCGGATGAACTCGATCGCCTGGTCGAGCAGACCGCCGTCCCGGCACCAATCCATGAGCGAAGATCCGTTGACCGCGACCATCAGGATACGAATCTCCGCATCAGACCGCTGCTTTGCAAGTTCCTGCGCAAAGGCCCACCATGGCCCCACTCCCCGATCGCAGAAGGCAGAGATTCCCTGCCGGATCGAGCCATGCTTAAAGAAACGGGGGGTGGTCTGCAGTGGCCCAAGGCCGGTGCCCGTGTCGGATCGATATCGATAGCGGATCAAGGGATGCGGGACGCGGTGCCGTGCTTCCGCAAAAGCGCCAAACCCCACCATATTCGACTGCCCAGCGGCCACATAGAGCCTGACCGGTCGATTCCCTGGGTGAGCGACAGGGTCTCCGTCCGCACCGCCGCAGCCGAGGCACGTGATCGCCATCCATGCCGCCGTGTATCGTCCTGCTGATGAACGGCGCCCCGCAGGAATGGAGCGGCTCGGGCGCCCAGGGATCACGTTACAGCCGCCTCAGGCGCGACACCTGCCTCACCATGACCGCCGCGCCGGGCAGCGCCACGGCGAGCCCCGCAGCCCATTCGGCCGGTGTCGGGAGGCGGGTCGTGCGGCGCAGCAGAGTGACCGCGTGCGACTCGATGGCGAGGGTCGAAAGCCACCACGAAAGGGCGATCGTTGCAACGCAACCGGTCGCTGCCAGCATGGAGGTGGATCCGGCGAGCTGCCGCGGCTGAAGGCCGCAGTTTGCGGCCCCACGAAAAAGCGCGTAGAGCCCCTGGAATGAAATCGGCACCAGCGCAACGGCCGCCACGAGCCCCGCGAGGCCGGCCCAGCGGAAACCAAGCCATGTGAAGGCTACGCCTCCGGCCAGTTGGAGCAGACTCAGGACGGCGATTCGGCCCATCGATCCTGAGATCTGCAGAAGGTCCGTGAAGCTTGCAAGCAGCGATAGCAGGATCACCGACACCGCCAGCCAGCCGTTGGCAAGCGGGCCGGCGAAGAAGTCGGCATCGGCCAGCCACTCCACCAGGCTGCGGTTTCCTGCAACGACCGCTCCAGCGGCCACGAGCGACATGCCCACGGCCAGCAGGTTGACGGCCTGGTATTTCCTCGCAAACCGTTCCCGCTCCCGCAAGACATACATCCGCTGAAGGTTCGGATAGAAGGCATGGGCCGTCCGCGCTGTCAGGGTGCGGAGCATCCCGGGACCTGCTCCGGTAAAGGTGTAGGCCGGCACCGTACCCAGTCCTCCCATGCGGGCAAGCATCAACGAGGGCAGCGTCTGCATGACGGTGGCGGCGATCCCGTTGATGGCGACGGACCCGCTATACCGAAAGAGCGACGCCAATCGCTCGCGTGTGAGGCCGCGTGGGTCGAGTGCGAAACGCTCACGACCGCGGTGTGCCTGTACGACGAGCAGCGTCCATCCGGCGAGCCAACTGCCCACAACGGCCGGCAAGTAGGAGCGCACCCCGAGGCCCCGTTGAAGCAACGCGGCGAAGATCGCCAGGTGAATCCAGGGCATGAAGCCCTGCGCAACCGGAATCCAGTGAAACCGCTCCTGGGCCAGAAGAATGCCTGGATAGGCCCTGACGGGCATCCCGACCGCCGAAACGGCCACCGCGCCGAGAAACATAAAGCGGGCTTCACCCGCAAGATCGTCATTCAACCCCAGTGAAGAGCCCAGCCAAGGGCTAACGCCAAGGGCGACCAGAAACATCACCATGCCCTGAATCGCTAACACGACCACAGATGTCGTCCACCACCGGTTGACCTCCCGGGGGTCATCGTGGGCGATCGCCTCGGCCATCTTTCTCCCCGTGGCATCCCCAACGCCCATGTCGAGCCAGAGCAGGTAACTCACGAACGTGTTTACCACCGCCCAAAGTCCGATCTCCTGCTTGTCGAGGTAATGAACCGCCACTGGGATTGAAACAAGCCCGCAGACTGCGTTTGAAATGAATGCGAAGTAAGACGCCGCTGCGTTGCGCGCTGCCCGGCTGCCCCGCAGTCGACGCCAGCCAGCTGCCAGCTTGCTGCTCACGAACGGCGATCTCGCGCCATCATGATTTCGAACAGCTGGTCGCCATATCGCTTGGTGGATGCAAGGATCAAGCCGCATACGACCGACAGTGCACCGCAGATCGCCAGCGTGCACGCCAGAATGAAGGTCGGAAACCGCGGCACAACGCCGGTTCGCAGGTATTCGATGACCACGGGCGTTGCCAGCACGATGGTTGCGAGAATCAACGCCGTCCCCACCCAACCGAAGAAGAACATCGGCCGGTAGTTCCGCAGCAACGCAAAAATCGTACCGATGACACGATAGCCGTCTGAGATGGTGTTGAGCTTCGAGAAACTTCCCTCCGGTCGATCCCGGTACGCTATCGGCACTTCCGCGATCGCCATGCGCTTGTCGAGTGCGAAGATCGTCATTTCGGTCTCAATCTCGAAGCCGCTCGATAGCACTGGGCAATGCTTCGCAAACCGCCATCCGAATGCCCGGTAACCAGTCATGACGTCGGAAACGCGTTGCTTGAACAGCCACCCGATAAGGCCACACACCAGCCAGTTTCCAAACCCGTGGAACCGTCGCTTATTCTCTGCCGCGTACGTGCTCGAAAGACGGTCACCGATCACCATGTCGGCTTCGCCCGCCAGCACGGGGCCGATCAACGCGCGGGCGGCATCAGCGGGGTAGGTGTCATCGCTGTCGGCCATCAGGTAGCAGTCGGCATCGACATCCTGAAACATGCGGCGGACCACGTGCCCCTTGCCCTGCTGAGTGACGCGTCTGACGTGTGCCCCGGCCGCCCGGGCGAGCTCAAGGCTCCCGTCGGTCGAGTTGTTATCAAACACCCAGATCTCGGCCTCGGGCAGAGCTGTACGGAAATCCCGTACGACGCGCTCGATGGTCAGCCGCTCGTTGTAGCAGGGTAGGAGCACGGCGATGCGTGGCTGTCGCGCGGATACGGTTTTTGGGTCGTCGGTGATCATGATCTCGTTCCGAATGTAGAAGGAAATGGCTCTGGATCCGTGTCGGCCCGTGAGAGCCGCACGCTGCAACGCAGTCAGGCGGCTGGGGCGAGTTGCAGTTGGGGCTCGAGCGGTTGAGCGGTGTTGTGTCGCGACCATGCGCGGCTGAACTGCTCAGCCCGAAGCCGCAGTACGCGCCATAGGTATCGCGGCAGGCGAAAGACTTGCTTTGGCAGGAACTCTCGCAGGAAGAACTCGGCGTTTCGTCGATCTCTCGAGGCCTTCACCTCGGGATCGTCCCTTGACAGTACATGCGTCAGCCGCGGCAGACCAGGCAGGTCCTGGGGGCTGAAATAGGTGTACATGTCGAAATAAGATGAGCAGGCGGTGTACCCCGGCATGTCACGAACATGATAGATGCCGTGTTGGTCGCGATCCGCATGCGATAAGTCGAGGAAGCGTATGCCCGACACCCCTGAATCGCCGTCCAGCGAACGCCGGGCATAGAACGTGCCAGCGAAGACCTGTGGATTGTCGTCCCTCTTCATGGCTTCGAGGATCTCGAGATTCTGCACCGACACGATCCATTGTAAAGCGAGCCAACTGCACGATGCGATGCAGAGTGGTATCGCATACGCCACGAGCGCGACTGTGAGGCTGGCGGTCGGCAGGAACTCCCAAACAACGGGATATCGCTGACGAAACAGTCCCGTCGATCGAACGTGACTTAGCACCCCGGCAAGAACCAACAGCGGCAGGGCATAAAACTGGCTAACGTACCGGGCGTACCCCACATATTCCCATGGCTGCATGGCCACGGTCAAAAGGATTATTGCGATGGGAAGTCGCAGCCAGCCCATCGGAAAACAGGCCAGCGCTACCAGTGAGAGCAAAAACGCGACGCGGAACACCACACCGAATCCCTTGACTCCGCCATTGACGCGGATGACCGGATCGAAGTCGGGACGCACCGTCCGTTGGTAATACTCCTGGGCCAAGGTGTCAGATACATACGCGCTGCAGAACCGCCCAATCCAGCCCATCCGTCGGGCGTCGTCGTTCATGTCCTGAAAGTCATAGGTGATCCGATCTTCCGCGACAACGCGCTTATCGAACGAACTCTTGGGATAGAAAGGCCCGCCGTGGTTCACCCAGTTGGTCACATACGGCGAGAACCCGATGACGGCCCCGATCGCCCCGGCGTGGAAGAGGGCAAGCCACCAGTGCGTGAGCCGCTGAACCCTGTGCGATGATGGCCCAAGCACCAAGGCGCACGCGCCGACGAGCCCCAGAGCGAATGCCACGATGATTCCCGAGAACTTCAGACTCACCAGTAATGGCAAGGCGAGGGCGAGATGGGCCAACCACTGCCACCGACCAGTCATGCAAAACAGCGTGGTCGCGCACGTGCAGATCATGAAGAGAAAATAGAAGGCAGCATCATTACCGCCACCGAATAGCTGCCAGGGCACGACCGGGCTGATGCATACGAGAAGCGAGACGGCGTTGCAGCCCCAAACGCCGAGGCTGGTCGTCCGCAGGAGGAGCGTCTTCATCAACTGGTAGCAGATGACCAGCAGAACGACATTGAACGCGTCGCCCGATTCCACGAAGCCCGTTACGCGGTACATCGCCGCGCTGAAGATCCAGAGGCCCCGCGGCAGATAGGCGACGTGCCAAAGCCGGAGCCCGGGATTGGGTCCCAGAAGTTTGGAGAGCCGCTCGTGTGTCGCATCAAACACCGGGTTCCAGCCGTCGGCGATCATCTGTGCTGCGGGGCGGTGATAGCCTTCCGCATCCGGGATCGCATACATCACGGACAACCCCGAGGCGAAAACGCCACACCCGATTACACCAAGTACCACAGCGGCTCGGCGTACGTGCTGCCTAACGCTGCCGCGTCCGATAAAGCTTGCCCCAACGGCGAATAGAAAAGCGGCCACGACCTGCCATTTAGCCACGCGAATACCAACCAAAAACCCCGCGCTGCAAAAGACGGTAGTTGAGCAGAGGAAGATCAACATCGCGAGAGTTGCCGGTACTGGATGCACTGACCTCCATGCGAGTGGGAATGGTGCTTGTTGGTCTCGGAATGCACACCGACGACTAGGTTTACTTGCAGGGTGATTCGGCACGTATGGTCTCCAATCGCACATAGCCCTGACTGATCAGACCGATCACGAGATCTGTCTCAGTGATCACGTCGCTGTGCAACTCCATTTTCGCGTTGCATGTTCTCAGTTTGCCTGCGCCTAGGATGGATACCCAGGCGACTCATGGCAGAATCAGACACGACACATCGAACGTAAAGACTAGGTCAAATGCTGCGGCGTACACCCGTTAGTCTGCTTGGGTCAACGGCGGAGACAGTAGCGATAAGGCCGTTCTGCTCCAGAACTTCCGCTAACGCCACCATCCATTCAGGCTCATGGACCTCTATGACGATCGAATCGATGCGATCGAGGAAACCCGGCTTATGGAGTAGTTGCCACTCGGCACCCTCCACATCCATTTTTACGAAGTTCGCTCGCTGTAAACCACGATCGTCAAGTAACTTGTCGATTGTGACAGCCTCTACCGAATGAGATCCGTCGGCCGCCACCTTAAACGCATCTTTTGTTGTGCCGTTCCAACGGACGGAACCGTTGTTGGTCCAAATCGCTGCGTTGACGAGATCGCAGCGGGCGCTGGCAAGATTTCGGGCGGCGTAGTCGACATTGTCGGGATTGAGTTCAACCGCGACGATCACCGCCTCCGGATAGAGATGGCGAAAGTGCGCTGAAGCAAACCCCACATTAGCGCCTAGGTCAACTATGACCTCTGGAGGCGGCACGCCTTCCGGAGGCAAATGACTACGAAGGCAAAAGATGAGTTCCAGGGTGGTAGCATCTGTCGTTCCAGCTCGGCACAACAGGGAGCGATCAATCTCACGGACATAGAACGCCGCATCGCCTTGCCCTAAACCACGGCGATACGCGAGGAATCGGGGCCATTGCCTGAGACGGATGAAACTCAGGGGGCGAAGCGCACTTAGCAGGCGCACGAAAACCGACTTCATTGCAGCCGTTCCTTTGGAATTTGGGAGTAAGCAAACCAGGTCTTAAGGTTCGTATTCTTCGAGTGTCGAAACCAGTGATTGATACGACAATTCAAGGCGACACTCGGCTCTGATGCGATTGTGCGATCGGCATGTGCCTCGCAGGCCGGCACGTACTTGGGGTATCGACGCGTTTGACTGGTGAGAATCTCGCGACCGCGCCTCCCTCTCATCGCTACCCGATCGAGCCTGCAGTCGCCACGCTTCGTATTAAGCCAGCAATTCTAAGCGAATGACGGCGGCCGCGGATGGCAACGGTGCATTCCATAACATGACCTACAACGCTCTGCTCAACGGCGTTTGAGATGCACTATCTGCCTCATCACAATCGCAACTCCTGGAACAGCTACTGCAAGTCCTGCGACCCATTCCGCCGCTGTCGGTAGTCGTGTCATACGGTGAATCACTACCACGTCGGAAGACGTAATCGCGAGTGTCGATAGCCAGTGGGAAAGTATGACGACGCTCGTGCATCCCAACGCTGCAACCAGGCAGATGTGACCAGCAATCTGCCGGGGGTTCAGCCCGCAGTTCTCGGCTCCGCGAATCAGTGCGTATGGCCCCTGAAACACGATCGGAACGAACGCCGCGGCTGCAGCGAGTCCTGCTATTCCTGCCCAACCGTAGCCTAGCCACAGGAAAACCGCCCCCGCGATCAACTGCACCATATTCAGGAAAGCGATGCGTCCCAACGACCCAGAGATCTGCAGGAGGTCTGTAAAGCACGAAAGCAGCGTCAGCATGATCACGGACACGGCCATCCATCCTGTCGCTACCGCGCCGGCGTAGAAGTCTCTGTGTGCCACCCATTCCACGATGCTTCGGTTGCAGACGAGGATTCCTCCAGCCGCCACGAGCGACATCCCGATCGCAAGAAGGTTGACCGCTTTGACTTTCCCGATTAACCGCTCTCGCTCACCGACAACGAACATCCTCTGGAGGTTTGGATAAAACGCATGAGCGGTGCGCGACGTAAGTCCGCGCAGCATTCCTGGGCAGTAGTTTGAGAAAGAGTACACAGGGACCAATGCGAGGCCACCAAGGCGTGCAAGAATCAAAGATGGCAGCGATTGCATGACTGTCGTGGTTAGTCCCATGACGGCGATCGACCCGCTGTAGCGAAATAGCGATGCGAGACGAGTCCTGGTCAAGCCCTGACGATCAAGCGAAAACCTCGCATTACCGCGGTGTGTTTGTATGACGAACAACGTCCAGCCCACCATACAGCTGGCAGCGCTGGCGACCAGATAGGATCGCATACCGAACCCCAGTTTCAGGAGCGTTGCAAAAACCAGTAACTGCACCCAGGGCATGATGCCGTGGCCGACGGAAACCCAGTAAAATCTTTGTTGGGCGAGGAGAATCCCAGGATAAGCCCTGACTGGCATACCTAACGCCGAAACTGCCACCAAGCCGAGAAACAGAAACCTCGCGTCACTCGCGAGCCGGCTATCGAGACGAAGAAAGCTGTTGAGAAATGGGAGCAGCAGCAAGGCTAACGCTAGCATTACCGCCCCCTGGATTGCCAACACCGTGAGCGATGTGGTCCACCAGCGGTTGACCTCAGCAGCGTCGTCATGGGCAATCGCCTCGGCCATCTTCCGACCGGTCGCCTCGCCCACCCCCAGGTCGATCCACAAAAGGTAGGCGACGACGTTGCTGACGACCGCCCAAAGCCCGATTTCCGCCTTGTCGAGATAGCGGACCGTGATCGGTATGGATATCAGTCCGCAGATTGCTGCCGATGCGAACGCGAAATAGGACGCCGCCGCATTCCTTGCGGCTTGACTCCTCCAGAGCCGCCGGCCAATGGATACAAGCCTCGTCTTCATGACGGCAGGCTCGGACGCTGCCGTATGGCGGCGGTCATCGTCTGCGTTATCAGTGTCATGCGACGTCCACGACGTTCCAGCCCGCGGCCGCATAATCCGCGCCGCGGCGGCCCGGGAAATGCAGGTAGGTGACTTTCTTACAGGCGTGTTCGCCCAGCCATGCGCCCCACCAGTGGAAGGAGCTGTAGCCGATGAAGAACGTGCGGCATAACGAGATCAGGTGCAGGTGCGTCGGCGCATCCTCATTTCGTGACCCGTTTTTTACAACCGTCGCATAGACGCCCAGGCTCATTGGATCACCGAAGTAACTGGGCTCCTCGGTAAACACGAAATACTGGCAGCCGGGAACGCAGCGGGCATGCTCGGCCACGACACGGCGGAAAGCTGCGATGATCATTCCGGGCTCGCTCGTCTCGCCAGGTCCTTCCCGGAAGAATCGAATACACACCGCCACAGGATGTGGCGCCTGCTCGATCAGCAGACGATACTCCGCTGCCGATGAATCGCCGATGGGAGGCGGGGCGAACTCACGGCGGATAATCCCGGCACAGTCGCGAAAGTATCGTTCATCTTGCCAGTAGCCTCTCAGCGACACGGAACGTCCCTCGCCCGTTCGCAGGAGTTCCTCGCAGAAGGCCGATTCTCCGCTGTTTAAAGGCTCGCGTATCACGGTCAATCCCGGAACAAGCCACGGACATGCCAACGAGAGCGAGTCGACCGCGTCGAGTGCACGGCCCGACCAATCGTCCGGCAGGATGGTGGCAGACACTGGAAACCTGTCGAGTAAAAACACCCGCTTGAACACCCGGTCGCGGCGGAACGCCGCTCGATTCAGGAGCAGCCTTCCGCTCGTGCGTTCCGCCAGCGCCCTGCCCGCGGCATACATGAACATCTGATTGCCGAGCCCGCCGGCGAGATTTACACGTATGGTGTGCATGATGAGCAACTGGTCCCGTCGGGCCTGACGGGACACGGTGTCTTTTTGGTTCATTTGTCGCGCATCTCGGCGACTGAAATCGGGGTTCTACGCCGCGGCCGGATCGCGGCCGGGGGCCGTGTTCACGAAGATGTCGTTACAGCCGACATGTCGATAGTGCCGAAAACCGCGAGCGGCGAACAAGCCGATAATCTCGTTGGTCCAATCATGCTCGAACGAACTGGTCTCGCAGATCACCACGCGCGGATTCACGAACCCCCAGTCGGTGGATCGAACGATCTCGGCATCGAGTCCCTCAACATCGATCGACAGCACGTCGAAGTTGCCGCGGGGTGCGAAGTCGGAGATGATTTCCGAGACGGGAGCGGCTTCGATGCGGTGCACCGCAGTTAGCGCGGCGCGGCGACTGGCGACAAGGTCATCCGCAAGTTCACGGGAGAACGTCGATAACTCGGGAACGTCCATCTCGTAGAAGTCGAACGCCCCTGCGGTCATGGACACGCCTTTGTTCAGGAAGACGTCGCGGGGGCGGTGCCGACGATAGAGCGGCGCGAACATGGGAAGGGCATCGACGCACAGGCCGTGCCAGCCTCGCGTGTAAAGCAGATGCGTATTGCTAATGAAATACGGATGGTTTGCGCCGAGATCGACATAGATCCCCTTGAAGTCAGCGGGGAACAGTTCCAGCAGGGCACGGTCCTCCCCGTTCTGAGAATAGGACTGCCGCTGTCGGGCGCGCTGCAGCCAAACGCGCCTGTTCCAGGCCCGGCCAATCGCACGGCAGAGCGGGATCCGTCTGATGGCCGATCTGAGGCTCATCCGTACACGAGAGCGATCAGCAAAGGAGCCACCACTACTTCTGCAACTCCGCGTAAGTATTGAGGTCTTTCTGCGCGACCCTGTGATCGATCCCACGAAGCGGCAGATAGGGCGATTCGCCGAACGCATGGAACGTCGCCGTCTGGAATCCAAGATGACGTGCGACCAAGGCCAACTCTTCCTTGGAATAAAAGTGCAGGTGATCGAAATGGGTGTAGGCCTCTTCTTTTGCGATATTGACGGTCTCCCAGCCGGGATCCGGGTAATGCTTCCGGAGCACACCTTCCAGACCCGGGAAAGCGAGCCTCAATACGCCGCCCGGCTTCAGCGTCCTCAGACACTCGAACAGAAACAGCAGTGAGTCGACTTGGTTCAAATGCTCGAGAAAGTCTTCGGCATAACCAAACTCGAAGCTGTCATGCCGAAACGGATGCCGGGACACGAGATCGATGCACTCGAAGGCCTCCGTCGTGTTTCCCAGCCGATAGGAATCAACATTCAGCCAGCCGGCAAGAAAGTTCTTCCCACATGCGTAATGAACGCGAGTCAAGCCACGGGTATCACGCGGCCGTACGTCTCGCGTGCGTCGGTACGCGTCGCGTCCATCAAAAAACCGGTCTCTTCGCCGGATCTCGTACCGGCTCACAAGCGGCACGCGCCGCCCTATCGCCCGTACGAGTCGCTTCAATTGCATATTGGACCCCTGATTTGTCTCTTGAATGGACGCCTACGTGACTCCGCTTCCTACTTCATGGCGTCGCGAAGCAAGACTGCGACATAACTGCCGTAGAGCGGCAAAAACGGCAGATGGCCAAACATGCGCGTGGCCTTACCGGTGCCGCGAATGCTGGTGACTTTCAGTCCGGCCCTAGTAGCAGCAACCCTAAGGTCCGCCGGTGTCATGACATTAACATGGGACGGATCACGGAACACAGCGTCGCGGCCAAGAAGGACTAGCAGCGACCGCGGATTCGGCGTGGTGAATATGATCATCCCGGAATCGGTCAACAGCGACCGGCACTTCAGAAGCATCGAGTGGAACACCTCCGGTGGCACATGCTCGATCACTTCTCCGGCAACGATCCGGTCAAATCTCCGCGTCGTCGTCCACGTCACGATGTCACAGCAATGAATCTCATCAAAGATTCCTGCAGGAATCTGGGCAACGCGATCCGCGAGCAGGTCCAATCCACATAGGTAGGCGTTGGGGAGATGCTCGCGCAGGTACTCCCCACCGCGGCCGGTGTTGCACCCGATGTCGAGGATCGCTTGTCCGTCAGCGAGATACCTACAGAACTCCGTATAGCGCTCGATCGTATATGGATCATGCTCACTCCACACCTGGCGGGCGTTTGCGTCGATCATGTTCATAGGGTTGAGCCCCGTAGGTTGTGCCTCATTTAAGCCAATAGCCGGCAAGGCGACGCGCGGTTCCGAGCATCAAAAAAGACGGTAGCGCATAGACTGGGCAATGCCGAAAGGCATACCGATAGAAACTTGTTAACTGGGCGCCGCCACGTCGCGTGAAGAGGTGCTGCAAATAGTGCCGAAGTGACTTCCGTTTTAAAAGGCTGTTGCCACTCGTTTCCTCCGGATACGTGCCGAGTGTAGCCGCGGTCGCGCAGTAGAGAGCGAAACCTGCGGCGCGAGCCCGTTGGGAGAAGTCGTAGTCGGCGAGGTAATGGGGAAATGCGTCCTCGTCATAGAGCCCAATGGTGCTGAAAACTATCGCTGGCACGAGCAAACCCCTGCCGGGGTATCGCTCGCAGGACACGAGCGTGGCGTGCCTGCAATTTGCTGGCATGCTGGGACTTTCCGCCTTTTCCAACAGCCAATTCACGCGCTCGCCAGTCGAGACGGTTTCTCCGGTTCGTTGGTCAAGGGCAGTTGAGCCGATCAGAGCGTCAGGCCCCGCAACCTGCGCTGCCTGCAGGAGAGCCTCGATGTAAGTGTCTGACGGCACCGTGTCATTGTTGAGTGTCAGGACGGCGGCTGTTCCTTCCGCCAGGGCGTATCGCACGCCCATATTCGTAGCAGCGGTCCACCACATCGAGAGTTCGCCGATCAGCAACGTGACTTCCGGAAACGAGGCGGCAACATGCTGCCGGGTTCCGTCGGTGGATCCATGATCGACGATTACAACCTTGAACTCCTGGCAGGTTTGCCGCCGCAGCGCGATCAAGCACGGCTCGGTGAAGTGCCAGCGGTTAAGGACGGGAATGACGACGTGAATCATGCTCGTTTCGCGTAGCAATCTTGCCCTGAACTCATGAGCAGCCGTTGTATTCCCCGGCGGCAAGTAAACGGTCTGCACATACTTCGACGCGACTTCACCAGGAGTTGATTGTGATGCCCAGCGGAGTCAACGGGGAGCATTCTGAGGAAAGGGTAGCCTTACTATGACTTCGTACGTAGCAACAACTTATCCGAGAGAATCGCTCTTAGGCCGCCTGCCGCATTTCCTCATCAAGCCGCTCGGCATAGGCTGCGATCTGGAAGTCCACGAACCCGCGGCGATTGAACCGCTCCCGGCCTGCCACCGCGTTGGAGGCCAAGCGGGCAAGTTTTTTTGTGTCGGCAAGCAGGGCTTGGATCTCGCGGGTGAGTGCCGCCGTGGTCGGCTCCCGCACGACGGTGCCATCGACCTGGTCGCGGACGATGTCGCGACACCCCCGCGAGTCGAACGTAACGACGGGAACGCCCATCGCCAGCGACTCCATCACGTTGACAGGCATGCCTTCCCGCTCACTTGGAAACACACATAGATCGGCCGTCGAGAGCCAGCGTGCCACATCCGCCTGCCAGCCCAGGAGATGGATCCGGTCGTCCGAGACTACGCGCTGCCACTCTTCCTCGGAGAGCCCCGTGCCATGGACTTCGTCGATCGCGCCAACGACGATCAAATGCAAGTCCGGGTAAGAGCGGGCCGCCTCCTCAAACGCCCTGATGGCGACATTGAAGCCTTTGAACGCGGTGCACCGTCCGATGAAGATCAAGGCACGTGCCCGTGGCGACATGCCGAGTTGCTCGCGGAGGCGGGATCTCTCGGCGCTGGTGAATCGCTGGGGATCAAAATGGGCAAGGTCGCAGCCGACACCGAAGCCCGGCACCCGCTCCACGATTCCGCGACTAACGCGACATTCCAGGTACACCCAATCCTCGTCATTTAGCACCCAGGCTGTTGACATTCGCGCGGCAGAGAAAGATTCCGCAAGCCCCGCCAGCCGAGATCGCCACGTCGTGGCGACCGTCGCGTGCAGCCCATGGAATGTGGCCATCCACAGCGGGTTGCGAGGTGACATTCCCAGCGACGCCACGGCCGCCACCAAGGCGGCGGTCGCAAAATGCGAGTGCACGATGTCCGGCCGCCACCCCGCCACGAGGCGTCGTAGACGGCTCGCCGCCCTGACGGTACCCAAAAGTCCCCCTGCTCGATCAATGGGGATTGCCAGCCGTTGCACGCCCGCTGGCCACTCGCTCTGCTCGTGCCCCGCGAGGTCTGGGCCGCAGGCCACCGCCACGGCGCCATCCATGTCACGCCAGCGATCCGCAACCCCGCGAAGAAACGTGAGGAAACTCGTGCCGCTCGGGAGCACGAGCAACAGTCTCCTGCCGGCCACACGACTCATGCGCGCATCGCCCTCAGCTGGAATCGCCCGCTCGCATACAGTCTCCAAAGGCCCGCCATGCTGGCCGACATCCGATGCTCCAAGACCAGCGTGTCGAAGATTCGCAGTTCGCCGGCGAACATCCCCCGTAAATCGCCCGTAAGGCCCCCGGCTGCCTTCGGTGGTCTGCCAAGCAGCGCCAGAGACTGGTCGAGCAGCGCGCCTGCATAGCCCGCATCGAGCCAATCAATCCACAGCATGAGGTCCTCGCAGCGGTCCCAGTCGCTACGAAACCGGGAGGGAGCGGGGCAGCGGGCCATGACCGTCGGAGTGGCGACGGGATTGCGGATGAGCATGCGACGGCGAGAAAGCGTCGTGAACCGAAGCGAGGCATCGCGCCGTGTCGCATCATGCCGGGCTCGCGCTGATCCATCGAAGATGCCACACGCGTGAGCCGACCAGCCATACGCCGGATGCTTGTCCATCCAGTTGAGTTGCGTTTCGATCTTGTGTGGCAGCCAGATATCGTCGGCATCGAGAAAGGCAACGTAGCAGCTGGCTGACGCTGCCGCTCGCCACGCGGTGTTGCGGGCCACGCCGGGGCCAGAACGGGATTCCAAGCGGACGACCTTGAGGACGAACGGCCAGCGCTCCGCTTGGCACTCCTCGAGGAAAAGCGACGTGCCATCGGTCGAGGCATCATCAACCACCACGACCTCGGCCGGCACGATGGTCTGCTCCGCCACAGACAGCAGCGCCCGGACGATCGTCGCCCTGGCGTTGTGGCAGGGCACGATGACGGAGATCGGCGCCTGGTCGCTCACGGTGTTACTGGATTCCAACCGAAGGAATGAGCGAAACCAGGGATCGCGACCGGACCGGGCCGAACACTGATGCCAACGTACGGCGGATCATGGTTCTGAGCAGCGCGGCCCACCACCGCCAGCGCAACCCCGTCACGCCGTGCAGCGATTGGGCCAAGCGGAACTCCCGGAGCACCCGCAGAGGATCCTGCTTGCTGATCCCGCCGGCGGCCATGCGCACGGGCGGGAGCGAAGCAGCGATCGCCACCCGCTCTCCACGCGACACCAGACGCAGCAGAAACTCATAGTCTGCCGCCAACACGAATCGTGTGTCGAACAGGCCGTGGCGTTGCCAGACTTCCCGGCGATGAAACACGCCCTGGTGTGGAAGTGTGTTCACCTGCTGGAAAGCCGCGTTAGTGCGGCCAAGGACCGGAGTGCAGACCGCGCTGGAGTCGTGCGACAGCCCGAATACGAGAATTGGAAATGCCACCACCGCCACCTCCGGCGACGTGGAAGCCAACACCGCAATTGCAGCGGAAAACGCAAGGCTATCGGCCACGCGATCGTCGGCCCCGAGAAACAGCACCCACTCTCCACGCGCCAGCCGCACTGCCTTGTTCCAGGCATCGGCGACGCCGGCGTCGGGCTCCGACAGGAATCTTAGCGAGAGGCTGCGATCCTCCGCCGCCGTGCGTTCAAGCCAAGCAGAAGTCCCGTCGGACGACGCAGCATCGACAACGACCACCTCGCAGGCTGACCGGCACTCGACCGGCAGCGCGGTGATGCTTTCAAAAAGCCCCCCGAGCAGATGCTTGGCATTTTTTGCGGCGACGATGATGCTGACTTCAATGGGCACGGCGTTCATGTGCGGGGTGCCCGCGCCCCGCCGGTTGCGGCAAGCCGACCCGCTGCGGCGGAGAACGCCTCGATCAAGCGGTCGAAGTAGCGGGCGCGGGAGTATTCCCGGACGGCCTTTTCGCGTGCTGCCGAGCCCATGGATCTCGCCAGGCTGGCATCAGACCACACTTTGTCGATTCGCTCCGCGAGGTGGGCTGCGTCGCCCATGGGGAACAGCAGGCCGGTCACACCGTCGTCGATGACGTCGCCGAGGCCCCCGATGTCCGATGCAATCACGGGCCGCCCGCGGAGCATGGCTTGCGGAATCACCGTGGGAAAACCCTCATACCACACGCTTGGCACCACAACGGCGCGGGCAGAGGCGTAAAAATCGGAGAGTTCCTTCGGCCCGAGGTGGCCGAGGAAGCGGACATTGGCCGGGGCGGAGGCCGGCAGCGCCGGCATCCGCTCGAAGCTGCCTGCGATGCGGAAGGGCACGCGCGGCAGCCGCCGCGCCGCCTCGATCAGCACCTCCACGCCCTTTTCCGGACTGACACGGCCGGCGAAGCCGACATAGTCACCAGTCCCGGAGCAATCACCGCCCTCGTCGTCATCAACCATGTTGGGGATGACGTGGATGCGATCGGCCGTGATTCCCTGGTCAGCCAACCAGCGGGCGTGAAACGAGGTCGGCGGCGTGAACACATCGACGTGTTCCGTGAACGCTCCCGTCCAGCGGGCAACCGCGTTGCGCAGGGCATAGCCAGTGCTCTTCAGCATCGACCGCTCGCAGTTTCGCAGCACGCACCAATACTCCCTGCCGCCCAAGCAGCGCGTGCAGATCTCGCCGTGCGAGTAGTGAAGGCCGTTGGGGCAGGCCAGGCGAAAGTTCTGGATGTTCATGACCACCGGCACACCGGCCTTTCGAATCGGCTCGAGCACCGCCGGCGAGATCGTCGGGTAGAGGTTTTCCACGAACGCGTGGGTTGGTCTCACTGCGTCGATTAGCGACCGGACCTCTCGAATCGCGAACGGATTGGCGAGCCCACTGAAGAACGCTGTTGCCGCACCATAGCGGCCGTGCACGTGCTGCTTGCGAAACTCCACCACCTCGACGCCGCCGCCACGCAGCGTGTTGGCCACGGCCTGCACGAGATACTCTTCCCCACCCCGAATGCGGTAGTCGTTGTGGAGGACGAGGACGCGCATGTCGCTGGGTCGGTGTCGCGCAGCCCGCCCCGTCATGACGGGAAGGCAACTCCGAAGTCTGCCCCCTGGAGAACCGACCCAGTAGACCGCTCTCGAAACGTGAGGAATGTCCAGCCTTGCCGATCAGCCGCTTCCATCAATGAGCTGGTTCCCTGATCGCTGACGACCAGAAACGTTCCTGCCAGCTTCCCGCTGATCGTGTCATATTCTCTCGCTTCATACCTTGGATCATGCTCCGAGTCGCTGATGAATAGGTCGATTGTCTCGGGCAACTTTTCCAGACTTTCGATTGAGTCGCCGTAGAGAATGGTGCCGACTTCGGCATACTTGCCGCCCAGCAGATAGCCGGCGTCGGGCTTGATGTCGGTGCCGAAGTAACGGCCCGGACGGCCTTCGGCCACATTGCGGAGCAGGGCCGCGCAGAGGATCAGACTGCCGAGGCCTTTGTCCACCCCAGTCTCGACCACGACGGCCGGCTTCATGATCCGCACCGCTGCATACCAGAGGAGTCGCCGGCCGAGCCGGATCTCTGGATCGGTGATGAAGGCGAACGGGGAACGCTGACGGGTTTCGCGATAGTAGCGCAACAGATCCTCGTCTTGCGCGACCTCGTCGAAATACGCGAGCACTTGAGCCCGCGGTGTGTGCAGAACATGGGCAAGGAACGCGGCCAGGAACTGCCGATTCATCGTCTCGAGATCGTAGGTCAGATTCGTCGTCTCCCGAGACGCAAACAGCCAACTCAGCGTCCGGACGACATCCGGCAGCATCACGTCGACGATGGCGTATTTGGTTCGCTGCAAAGCGCGGCCCACGTACCGCAAGCCGGGCGTGTCACGAATCAGATGCCTAAAGGACTTCCCAACCATACGAAGAATGCTCCCTTACGAGACGAGGCCGCGACCAATCGTGAGTTGCCAGATGGCGCGGACCACGAACACCGAGTTCGTGAAAACATACCGCTTCCAGAGACGGCGCGGCTCGCTGCAAAGGCGGTGCACCCATTCGAGGCCTCTTCGCTGCATCCACTCGGGCGCCCGTGGCTTGAGCTTCGCATGGAAGTCGAATGCCGCCCCCACGCCGAGCATGACGGCACGCACTGCTGCCGTGTGGCGGGCGATCCAGAGTTCCTGCTTGGGGCAGCCGAGACCGACGAACACGAGCCCTGCGTGACTGTCATTGACGGCCGCCACCATCCGCTGATTTTCCTCGGGGGTAGGTTCGCGATACGGAGGAGAACAGGAGCCGGCGATCTGGAGCCTCGGAAACCTGTTCGCGAGTTGCTTTTCCAAGGCGGCGAGGGCGGTTGGCGACCCTCCGAGCAAATAGATCGGCAGGGCGTCGCGTTCCGCGGCCGCCAGAAGTTGGGCCATGAGGTTAGGCCCGTCGATGCGGGACTGGCCCACTGCCCCCTGCCTGCGCTGCATCCAGGCCACGGGCGCGCCATCGGGAAGGACGAGATCGCCGGCTTGAAGCGCTGCAGCCAGGGCGGGATCGCGGCTCGCAGTGACCGCCACGTGCACATTACACAGGTACACCGCCCGACCACGTCGCTCGCGACCCCAGGCCATGATCCGGTCCACGGCCGAATTCCAGTCGACGACGTCGATGAAAACGCCGAGGACGGGCCGAGTGTCGCGGGAGGCTGCGATGCCGCCGCCGCTGGCCGAACGAGTGGGGGCGGAAGTCAGAGTCCCTTCCCCTGGAGCACCACGCGAATGCCCCGCCAGATGATCCACAGGTCAAGCGCGAGCAGCCGCCACCAGGGATAGTGAATGTAGTGGTCGATGTATTCGTATTCGAACGACGGGTCGCCCATCTCGCTCGTGCCCTTGCGGATGTGGCCCATGCCGAGGATCCCGCCCTTGAGGAGTTTCCGGGACACATTGCCCTGGGCGAGGTCGCGCTCGTAATGATGCACGGCCAGCGGCCGTGGCCCAACGAGGCTCATGTCACCCTTGAGTACGCTGAAAAACTGGGGCAACTCGTCGAGATAATACTTCTTGACGAAGTGGCCGGTGTGGGTGCGGCTGCTAGGCGTCCACTCGGCCTGGAAGGCGTGCCAATCCCCGCGGGCAGCGCCTTCGGCGTCGATATACTTTCGCTTGATGAGCCGGATCTTGTACTTTGGAATCACGCGGCCTGCGCTCATGGCGTTGTAGTGGAAAAACATAGGCCCGGCGTTTTCCGGGATCAGCCAGCCCTCAATGGTGTAGGCCACCTTGATGAGCAGCAGAACTGGCGATGCCACCAGGAGGATCAAGCCGGCCGCCACCTTGTCAAAGAGAACCTTCCCAACCCGCAGCGGCAGCGGACTGTCGATTGCGAAAATCTCCGCATAGCGACGACGCAACTCGTCGCTGGGCGGACGGTATGGGAAGGCTTCCTTCGGCTCCGAACGGGAGACGGCTGCTTCAGCCATGGCGACCTCCCGCGGCATACGACACTGCGGCCACGAACCCAGCGACGTCATCAGCGACCGTCGGGGCTGGGATCCGCGGCTTCGCCTTGGCGACCAGTTGCTCGATCGGGGCGAAGGCAGGCCGATAGGCTTGGAGCAGCGCGGCAAGCAGATCAACCCGTTCGGGCGAGAACACTGCGCCCTTCGATGGCGAGTCGATGAGTGACGCAGCGCCAGCCGCTTCCGAACATAAAACCGGCGTGCCTTGAATCAACGACTCGCCGACGACTGCGCCGTATGGCTCGCGCGTGCTCGCCAACACCGAAAGCGAGGCCACGGCGAGCCAAGCCTGCACGGCAGGCGACGCCCGCTGTCCAAGAAAGTGGATTCGCTCCCGACCCGGTCCCGCGGCCGCAGCATCCTCGAGAGCGACGCGCAGCGGGCCCTCGCCGATAATCACGAGACACACGTCGTCGTCGTCGGCAAACGCCTGCTGAAAGGCCGCGATCGTCGCGGAGATGTTTTTCTCCTCGGCGAGCCGAGAGACGACGACCACGGCGCTACGGCGCAGAATATCGAGCCGCTGACATTCGGCGAGCACCGCCGGAAGTGATTCCGCCGCCAACCCACGCAGCCGGACGGGATCCTGGTGATTCGCGCAGACGAAGAAGCGGTCGCGGGACATGTGCGCGACGCTGGCGAGTCGATCCGCAGCCTCTGCAGAGTAGGTCATGACCGCGGCTGCGGTGCGCGCCAGCCAGCGCATCGCCGCGAGGCGGATGCCGCGGGTAGCAGCGATCTCGTGTGGATTCTTCGTGGTCCAGACAACGTGGCGGAGGCGGCGGCCTCGGAAACGGACGATCGCTGCGGCCAGGGCACTTGCCTGGGAGAACTCATGGGTAACGAGCACGTCGGGACGCAAGCGGCTTATCTCCGAGCACATTCGCCGCGCGATCGCCATCAAGGAGGGAGCGTTGTGTTCTGAGAGCAAGGTGTGTTCGCACCGAAACGCATCCTGGAGGGCCCGTCGATCAAGGTTGGCGTCGTAGCCCGGGAGCGGTTGCGCAAAAAGGACCCGCACTGAAAGCGTGTCGTGCAGCGAGTTAAAGAGATCGAGGCGGTAGGGCGCCATGGCCGGATGAACGATCAGCACACGGGGGGGGGATTCTGAGCGTCGAGATAGCTTCGTCACGACGCCGCAATGGCCGGAGAGCCTCCGCGCCGATTCGCATTCAGCGCGAGCGTTGGTCCGCTGGCAGGCCCGGCCGCTGCAATGCAGCACGCGCCGGCGGTCGTGAGGAGGAGGAAACTAGCAGCACTGTCAACGCAATTCCCCAAACCGAAGCCGTTCCACATCATGCCGATGATGTATGTCGTGGCAAGCACGCCGGAGAAAGTGTCGGGCCGCGCCAGCCAGACCCGGACGGCCGCGACCACTCCCACGAACACAATGAGGAGATTGATGGCTCCGCAAAGCAACCCTTCGCTTGTCAAGTGCTCCAAGACCATGTTGTGGGCTGACACGCGCCAGCGCCGCTCACGTCCATCGGCCGTAACCCATGTGGACTCGCGAGACGGCGGCACAAAAACATACGGCGGGGCGGAGATCAGCTTGATCTTGCCCCGCCAGATCGCAGCGCGTTCGAAAAAAAGCTTGTACACTGCCCGCTCATAGAACGTCTGGGCGGTATTGGCTCTGACCTCGACATCCTTGTTGAGGCTCGCCAAGTAAAACGGCAGAGAGACGTAAATCGCGAAACCGATCGTTGCCACGACCGATGCGATTCGTAGATGACTCGGCGACACGATTCGCGGTCTGATCAGCATGAGGGCGATCGGCGCACCGGCCATGACCGTGTTGGTGGTCTGCGACACGACGCCACCGGATGACCGCTTGGTGGCCTCGATGACCGCCTCCGACGCCTTTGTTCCCACGACGTAGTTCAAGGCGCTCATCGTCAGCGATCCAATTGCGAGCGATTTCGCTGCGGGAAACTGCATGTCTTTTGCTGCGAGCACACCGATGGCACATGCACTACCGAATGGAATCAGAAAGCAGTATTGAACGTTGTTCATTGGAAAGAAGAACGCCGACAAGACGAACGCCGCGGCGATCAGGTTGACGCGACGGAGCATCACCGCCTTGTAGACGGGCCAATCCGTCGCGATGGAGACGCCATACCACAGAGCGAGGCTGCCGAGCGCCGTCCGCAAGGGAGCGGACCATCCCGGGACGCGCTCGAATAACCCGAGAAATACGCTGTTGTAGCTGCTGATGACGGAGGCAATGAGAATCGGGAGCAAAAGCCAGGGCGACACCACTCTGCGGAATCGGCCCGGCCAGGTGATGATGTCATACGCTGCCCGAGCCACCATCGAAAGCACGAGCGTGAAATTCGGGGTGAGCGGGAATCCGAACACGTAGACTGTGAGCCCTTCGAATCGCTCGTATTGCACGTCCATCGTCGCGCCATAGCCCCCCTTGAAGTCGGTGGGCGTGAACTGCATCAGGATCAACGCGGGAAGCCAAAGCGGGCTCCGGTGGAGAACCAGGATGATCGTCAACAGGATCTGAAGACGCGTGCAGGCGTACGGTTCGACAAACCCTATTGCCAAGATCCCAAGCGCTAAAAGGCTGGCAAGATCACTCGACCTGAGAGAGACCTGTGGCTGGCGCACAACGTCGGGTGCGCGATTGCCGGCGATCGCTGCCGGGCCAGTTAGGAGCGGATGTGGTACCGAAGGAGTAGCGATAGTGCTCATGACAACTAAGCGCTAAGGAGCGATCTCCACCCGACGGCGATGCCGCCCCGGTGAACCCCAGATTACCACGTCGGCGGGTGCGGTCGCCAGCGCGGCAGACCCCGCGCTCACCTTGCAGCGGTCCCCGAGTGACACGTGCGGTCCTACGGATGCGTGCAAGCCGAGGAAAACATCTTCGCCAACCGCGGCCCCGCCTCCCAGCGTGGCGTAGGGCGAAAACACACCGAAGTCAGCCGCCGACGCGTCATGCCCCACCGACGAGTGGTAGTTCATCAGCACAAACCGCCCGAGTCGGCAGTTGTCGCTCACGATCGTGTAGGGGCACAGGATCGTTCCATTGCCCACCACCGCGGACTTAGCGACGATTGCCGTGGGGTGGACGAGCGAAAGAAAGTTCGCCCCGCGGTCAACCAGCATCTCCGCAACGCGACGCCGGATCCCCGGGATACCGATCGCCAGCACCAAACCATCGCCCGACGCGGGCTCATAACCTGCTGCCGGGCCGATGATTGAGAACTGGGAGTTTTGCCCAGCGAGTGCCTCGGGGTCGTCCGATAGGAATCCTGCGATCTTGTGGGCCTCATCGGGCCACGCATGCAGCGCCCACTGCAACACTTCGCGACCAAAGCCGCCGGCACCAACGATAAGGATGCGCTCGCATCGAGATGCCCGAAAAGTCGGCGACGGCGTGTCACGCACCACCGTTCACCCCCACGACCTGACCAGTAATGAATGCCGAGGTGCAGCCCGTAAGAAAAGCGACCGGTCCGATCACGTCATTGGCCGAGCCAATCCTCCCAACTGAAGAGCGCCGAGCGACGCGGTCGCGGTTGTCCTGCGATAGCGAAGCGGAGAGTTCCGTCTCGAGAAATCCAGGGGCGATCGCGTTCACCCGGATTCCGCGCGGCCCGAGTTCGCGGGCAAGACTGACTGCAAAGCCCTCGAGGGCCGCCTTCGTGGCCGCATAGACGGACAAGCCCGGCGACCCGTTCGCAGCGACAACCGACGAGATCAGCGTCACCGAGCGATCGCAGTCAGCGCCGATCAGCATCTGCCGCACGCACTCGCGGACGAACACGATCGAACCGGTGAGGTTCACCGCGACCATCGACTCGATCTCGTCGTCTCGCATGGTGGCGAGCACACCCTCATGGGCAATCGCGGCGTTTGCAATGCAGTGGTCGATCCGGCCAAACCTCGCTGCCACGCCAGCCACGAACTCGCGAATCGCAGCCAAACTCGCCGCATCCGCCAGGCGCACGTAAAGGAGATCGGGATGGGCGTTGACGAGGGCTTCGAGGGCAGGGGAACCGGATCGCGAGAACGTGGCGACGCGGTTGCCGCGGGCGAGGAGCGATTCAACGATCGCAAACCCCAGGCCACGAGAGCCACCAGAGATCACGGAGACGGGGGACGGGGACACGGGAGGCGGGGAGAGGGCGGGGCGGTGTTTGCGGGAGGGCGGTGAGGGAGGACGATGGGGTGGGGGATGTGCAGGTTGAAAACCTGCACCCACGTAAACCTGCACCCACTTTCTTTTTTCATGGGGCGGAGGCGGCGGGGCGGCGGGAGGTTTTGCCTGCTGATGTGGTGACGATGCGCTTCACGATGTCAAGAATCCTTGGCACTCCGTGTGGCTCGAGCGACTCGCGGCATGATGCCAATACTGCGGCGCGAATGCTCTCGGGGCTCGTGCCATCGGGAAGCGGGCTCGCCAGCACGATCTCCGCGGCCACGAGTTCTCCCGTGATCGCACTTGGCTGTCCATATACCCGGGCCTCGATCACTCCCGGCACGCCGCGCAGAACCTCTTCGACGCGCTTCGGAAACACCTTGGCCCCGCCCACGACGATCACGTCGCTGCGACGGCCCGTAAATTCGAAGCGGTCGCCCCGGCGTTCGACCACGTCGCCCGTGGCAACCTCGGCGGTGTCGCGAGATAGCTGCACCAACAACTCGCCGTCGCGCCGCGTGGAAAGCCGCGAGCCCCCAGGGAGCTCGCGACCCAACCAGCTCGCCGGAAAACCGGGACGACCGTCGGCCACGCGAAAGACCTCTCCGAGCTCCGTGGTGGCATAGACGTGCGTGATCTTCGCCCCGGGAAACGTCGCCCTGGTCTGCTCGAGAAGCGGGCCATCAGCCGCCTCGCCGCCCAGTGTGATCCGCTGCGCCACCGCCTGCGACAGGACCGCCGGATCCGCCGAGGCGATCAGCCGCCGCAGAAGCGTGGGCGTGGCCGGGAGAATCGCGACCTCTTCGTTCACGATCGCCTGAGCCACGACGTCGGGATCGCGTGATGCCGGAACGACCAGCCGACCGCCCGTGAGCAGCGACTGCACCCACACCTGGATACCTGCCCACCGGGTGGCGTCGTAAGCCAGAAGCCAGCCGAGCCCCTGCCACTGCTCAGCAAGCCGAGCGGCAGCCAGAACGGCGTCCCACGTTCGCTGGACAAGTTTCGGCGGGCCGCTCGTGCCAGACGTGGCCACCACGACGTGCGGCACATCGTCGCGATCCAAACCGCACCCGGGTGTGGCCGGCGACATGGACAGCGCGTCGTCGATTACGAGCCAACCGCTCAGGTCGCCGACCAGATCACGAGCGTCGTCGGCGAGCAACGCGACTGGAACACCCTGACGGCCAGATGCCGCCGCCACGGCGACGATCGCATCGACCGCGCGACACCGCACGATCACGCCGGAGGGTGCCGCGGACTTCAGGCCTGCCTCGATCGCAGCTACCTTGCCGGCGAGCTCGACAAACGTGGTGGCCCGGCGCTGCGAACCTCCGGCCCCGGTCACCACGGCCACCAGTTCGGGAGACTGCCGTGCGACCTCGTCGATCGCCAGGGCGAGCCGCTCCGGAGCCGGCTCTCGGTGGATTCGAGAAATGTCGATGCCTGACGTCACCGGCCCAGTGCCTCCGTGTAGATCGCCACGAGATCCGCGAACGTGCGAATGACCGGACGCGTGCCGCCCCCGGAACGGAACGGATCAACTCCCAGCGACCGTTCGAGAAGCACGATCGTCTGGGCGAGATCGAGCGAGTCGAGACCCAGGTCGGACGCCAGAAGCATCTCGGGTTCGATGGACTTCGCATTGCGGCCGGTGTCGTGGAGCACCGTGCGAATGGCGGCGGCGATCGCGGCAGGCACGGACTCGCTCACGGGGCGAACTCCTGCATGGTGGCATACCCCGGAGACGAAACACCCCTTCCCGTGACCGCCTGCCAAATCACCTGAACGACGGTCGCCGCGATGATCCAAAGGTCGAGCAGCGGCGACCACCAGCGGTTTGCCATTTCCACGTATTGGGCGTCGTATTCCAGACGCTCTGGCCATGCGAGCGAGTTGCGGCCGTGAATCTGCGCCCAGCCCGTCAAACCGGGGCGAACCCGCAGGCGCGTCGCCTGCCGCGGCGTGTATCGGGACACATATCGCATCGGCAACGGACGCGGCCCGACGAGGCTCATGTCACCCCGGATGACGCTGAACAACTGGGGGAGTTCGTCGAGGCTCGTGCGACGCAGGAATCTGCCCAGCGGCGTCAGGCGTTCTTCGTCCGTGCATGACCCTGCTGCAGTCTCTGAAGGCGATCGCATTGATCGAAACTTGGTCACGCCGATCCGCTCGCCGTTAAGCCCAGCCCGCTCGTCACGAAACAAAACGGGTCGCCCATGAACCAGCCATACGACGAGCGCCACGCCGACCATGAGAGGCGCCAGCGCCACCAGCAACACCGTGGCTCCCGCAACATCGAACACTCGCTTGAGACTCGTTACGTACAAGGCGGCTCTTGAAGGGCCGACGAGTACGCCGTGGCGGCGGAGGGCAGCCCTACCTGGCGACAACGGCGCTCGATAAAAAACGTCATCATGAAGGCAAGGACCGCGATCAGCACCGGCGCACCATCGCGAAGCGCCGGCGGTGCGGCGGGGTCGACCATGGCGAACCCCAGCAAGCCCCCGAATGCTGACATGATCCCGTACAGCAATGCCGCATCTGCATGATTCACGCCGCTGCGGATCAGGCGGTGAAACAAGAACTCACGATGCGGCTGGAAAGGATTCCTCCGGTGCCACAGGCGCCGCACCACCGAAAGGAGCGTGTCGTACACGTAGGGCCAAAGGCAGAGGATCGCCGGCAGGAACGTTTCGCTTGTTGGCTGCGTGAACAGCAGTGGAATCGCGCTAAAAAACAGCCCGAGAAAACCGCTGCCAACGTCGCCCATGAACACGCGGGCGGGTTGCCAGTTAAACACCAGAAATCCGCCGGACGCCGCGGCCGCGAATGCAGCCAGAAGCATCGCCGCCAGTGCGCCCGTCTCGAATCCGACGGCCGCCATCGAGGTTCCGACGACCACCCCGGCCAGCCCTGCCATTCCGTCGGAGCCGTCGATGAAGTTGTAGGCGTTGATCATGCCGACGATCCAGATCATCGTGAGCGGCCATGCGAACGGGCCGAAGCCGAAGTCTCCGATACCCGGCAAGCGAATGCCTTGCAGGGGCTGAAGAACGGCCGTCATCAGCGCCGCAACGGCAACCTGAATCACAAGCCGCAACGAGGGACGAAGAGGCCGGATGTCGTCGACGATCCCTACGCTTGCTATCGCCAATCCGGGCAGGATCACGCCGAGGAGCACGCGGGGGACGAGTTGCGGCCAGCGAAACACCGTCAGCAGAGCCGAAACGCACACCATGATCACGATGGCAATCCCGCCGCCGCGGGCGGTCGGCAGGGCATGAGCACTCCTGCGATTCGGCAGATCGACGAGTCGAAACCTTGTGGAGAGGATGATCATCACATCCACCATCACCGCGGTGACCGCGAAGACGAGAACCACGGCTCCGGGCCACAGCGCAGACTCGATCGAATCGAGCGACGGAAAGGCTGGCGGCTTGACGGCTTCAGCGAGACCGGGCATGCCGGGCCTCTTGGCTTTCCAAAACCGCCTCACGAACCTGTGCCGCCACCTCGCGTGCCACTTCGCAGGTCACGTGCGCGCCCATCGGCAGAGCGAGCAGGCTCGCCGCAAGCCGATCGGTGATCGACAGCGGCGGCCGATCACCGAAGTATTCCGCAAAGGCCCGCATTTGATGACAGGCGGGGGAGTAATACGCGCGGGTATCGATGCCCCTCGCGGCGAGGGCGCCCATCAGATCGTTGCGAGTGAGTTTGGCTTCCCGCTCATTGATCGAGATGCAGAAATCCTTCCAGCTGCTTTGGCAATCCGCGGGGATCGACTGGAACCCAACGCCGGGTACTCCTTCCAGGGCGTCGACGTACGCCCGTGATGCCTCCCGGCGTTTCTCTGCCACTTCCGGAAGCCGCCTGAGCGACGCCCGGCCGATGATGGCAGAGACTTCGGGCAAACGACCGTTCAGCCCAGCCGCATCGCATCCGTACCGCCCGTCGTTCCCGTACTCCCTACCGATGCGGATGAGATCGGCGAGGCAGGAACACGATGTTGCGACAAGGCCACCCTCTCCCGCCACCACCAGTTTCGTGGGGGACAAGCTGAACACTTGGGCGAGCGCCCCAGCCCCAACCGGACGGCCGCGGCGGGATGCCCCGAAGCCGTGCGCGGCGTCGATAATCAAGGGAACACCGGCGGCGGTCGTGATCGATGCAAGCTCCTCGACGTCGCACGGGCACCCGAAGGTGTGGCAACCCAGAACCGCGGCCGTCCGCGGCGAAAGGGCCGCCCGCACGGCATGAGGATCAATCGTGAAGGTCTCAGGATTGACTTCGACGAAGACGGGGCGGTACCCCGCCCACAGGATCGAGGCTGGAGCGGCGAGGAAAATGAAACTCGGCACGATCACTTCGTCGCGGTGATCGCCAGCGGACGCCGCCCCTGCGCACCCGCCCGCCGCCGCGCACGACTTCGCCACGGTTGCCAGCCGCCGCAGCGCGCCAAGCACGAGCATCAGGCCAGAGGTGCAGCTCGACACCCCCACAGCCTCGCTGGTTCCGATCATCGCCGAGGCGTCGCTCTCGAAGCCACGAAGTTGATCGCCCTTCGTGAGCATGCCTGCGGAGAACGCGGCCGTGATCGCGCCGGCCACTTCTGCATACTCCGGCAAATCCGGCCGCATGAACGGCACTCGCCAACGCTCGTGATTCACAGGAAGCGTCGTCATCCCAACCGAGGCATCTCGGAGTAAGCCGTTGCCGCACCCCGATGCCCGGTCGGCTCCTCGGAATCGACGCTGCTGCCGGGAAACGGTGCGCCGGGGTGTTGGGCGACATGAGTCCCGCAGTCATTCAGCGCGATGCCCATCAGCACCGCGGCCGCCGCCTGCGGATCCGATGCGGCTGCATCCTTGAGTTCTGCAAGCCAGCCACGAACCTCATCGAGGGATCGGGTCGGACGGGTGACCCGCGTGACCAGCGGATTGTCGGTGAGTTCACGACTTTCGTCTTCGAAGAACAACTCCTCGTCGAGTTTCTCTCCGGGCCGCAATCCGCAATAGCGGATGTTCACGTCTTCACGGGGCACTTGCATGAGGAAAGCAAGGCTATGGACCAGATCCACCATCCGGAGCGAATCGCCCATTTCGAGCACAAATGTGCCACCGGAGCCCTTGATTGATCCCGCGAAGAGCACCAACTGGGCAGCCTCGTCGATCGTCATGAAGTAGCGACGCACGTCGGGATGCGTGATGGTGATCGGCAGGCCTCGTGACAGCTGGTCCTCGAAAATCGGCACCGCGCTGCCGCTCGACCCCAGCACGTTGCCGAATCGAACGGACACGAACCTCGTGCGAGACGCCTGCCCAAAGGCCTGCAGAAACCTCTCAGCGACGAGTTTGGAGGCTCCCATGATGCTGGACGGATGGACGGCCTTGTCGGTCGATAAGGCGACAAAGGCCTCGACCCCGTGTGCATCCGCGAGTTCGGCAAGCGTTGCCGTAGCGAGGGTGTTGTTTTCCACCGCCTCGATCGGATGGGTCTCCATGAGAGGCACGTGCTTGAACGCTGCAGCATGCACGATCACGTCGGGCTTGTGATCTGCCAGGAGGCGGTCCGTTCGATCGACGTTGGTTACATCGCCCAAAGCCGGGATGATCTCGGTCACCGATTGAGGATAGAGCATCCCGATGTCGCGATGGATCGCGAACAAGGAGTACTCCGAGCGCTCCAGAAGAACCAGCCGCTTGGGACCAAACCTCATGACCTGGCGGCAAATCTCGCTTCCGATCGAGCCTCCCGCGCCGGTCACCAACACCGATTTGCCACGCAGAAATGGCATCACGTGCGCGTCCTTGTCGGCGAGATTGGCTTGCGGACGCGAGAGGAGATCGCGCAACTCGATATTGCGGACTCGGAAGCCGTGCCCCTTCGCCGGATGAGATTCGACGGGCGTGGTGCCGGCGATCAGCGGCGGAGGTTCCGCGATGCTGACCTGGACGTTGATGGCGGCGCACGCGTCGTAGAGTGACTGCAGCCGGTTGCCATACATGGCGCCCTGGCGAACGACCACATCGGTCGCCCGCAGCCGTCCTGCACAGGCGGATGCCATGGCCACCGGCCCGAGCACACGCGCCTTGCCAAAATGAACGCCGTAGTGCGCTGGGTCGTCGTCGAGAAACCCGGCGACGAAGCAGTTGCGGCCAAGATCCTCGGCGAGTCTCCGGCTCGGCTCCGACGCGTCGATCAAGAGAACGACCTTCTTGCCGGCAGGCGTCGCCGGCATCAACTCTTCGAAGACGCTTCGCGCGAGGGCCTGCATACCGCCCACCCCGAGGACGGTAAACGCCCAGTCGAGCAGCATCGCCGATCGCGGGATCGGCACGCGGTCGGGAATGAGGTATTGGCCGAAGTAGTTGTAGACGACGAGGATCAAGAGCGACGCGGTCGATGCGCGAATCAGGCTGTTCAGATCCTGGAACCGTGCCGCCCTCCACGGCCGGTGACAGAGGCCGCGGACATAGAACACGAGGGTTTTCAAGGCCACAACGTAGCCAATCGTCGAGATGATCGTTTTCGCGTCCGACGGCTTGAAGAGAAGCTCGCCACGGATCAGAAAAGACAACAGGTAGGTGACCTGAAAGATGACGGCCAAAAGCGCCGCGACCACCAATGACTCGCGCGTGGGCCAACGCGATTTCAGCCACGTAGAGTTCTGCAACTGTTCGTACCAAGAGCGTTTGGCAGTCATCCGTGATCCCTTTTCCAAGTCACAATCGCTCGACATCCACGTCTTCGAGCTCGATCGAGGCGCCCTGATTCAGGAAGTGCACCGCGACGATGAGCCGCTGTGAACCCTTCCGGCCCACGACCGTGCCTTCCGTGCCGCGCAGCGGCCCGCTGCGAACGCGAACGAGCTGGCCCGGCTCGAGCCGCGCCTCCGGGGTGAGCGGCTTGTCGATGTCGATGAGTCGCTTGATGCCCCGAAGGTCATGCTCAAGCATTCGCTCGTCGGGAACGGAAAGCCAGCGGGAGATCGTGTTCGTGCCCAAGGCCGCGCGCCGCTGCTCATCGTCAACGAGGGAAAACACGTAGCCTGGGAAGAGCGGAACGTAGGATGTGCGGACACGGCCGCCAGCGGAAGGGAGTCGCCGCTGGATGAGCGGGGCGTAGAAGGGCACGCCGAGAGCCTCCAACCGCCGCATGAGGTCCTTTTCGCGGCGAGCCAGCGTGTAGAACGCCACCCAATGGCCATCGGGGGCGACCACATGGCTCGGCTCCGGCTCATCGAACAGCCCGAGCGGATAGATGTCTCGCTGCTTGGGAAGGATGGGCACTTCGGGAAACTTTCTGCGTAACACATGGCTGAAAGGGCTCGAAACCGGCGACTCGCCTGGCGCAAACTCCGTTCCCGTCGGTGGCGAGGAAAAACCTCGCCCCGGCACGTGAAAAGCGCTGCAACCGGCCTACGAAATCCCAACGAAGTTTACGATCCGCTGAGGTCATTGTCGCGAGACCGGGGGTTTCGCGGGCTTTTCCGGCCGACCCGCCGCTTCCCCGACCGGAATCCTGAGCAAAGTTTGCCGGCCCCCCCGGCCGATAACTCCGATCGGAGTGACTGTACCGGTCGTAAGGAGTTTGCCATGGCCCGCCGCATGACCCTGAAAAGCCGCACGATTCGCACAAGCGTGGTGCTGCCGCTGCTCGCTGCCCTGCTCACCTCGACCGGCTGCAACATCTACGGCCGCCCGCAGCGGAATACGACCCAGCAGGTGATGCTCGACGCCCAGTGCCCGCCCGAACCGGGCCGGATGCCGGCGAAGGAGCTCGCCAAGGTGACGCTGCCTGCCTACGTGATCGAGCCGCCCGACATCCTCCTGATCGACGCCCTCCGCGTCGTCCCGAAGCCTCCGTTCAAGATCCAGTCGTTCGACAGCCTCCAGGTGATCGTGGAGGGCACGCTTCTGGAGCAGCCGATCAACGGGCTCTACGTGGTGGAGCCGGGCGGCATGCTCGACCTCGGCCCGTCGTACGGCAAGGTGATGGTGGGCAACATGTCGCTCGAGGAGGCCCAAGATGCCGTCTTCAAGCACCTCAAGCGGGTGCTCAAGGAGCCGCAGGTGTCACTCACACTCGCCCAGGCCGCCGGTCAGCAGCAGATCGCCGGTGAGCACCTTGTGGGCCCCGACGGCACGATCAACCTCGGCACCTATGGCAGCGTATTCGTGACCGGCCTGACGCTCGAAGAGGCGAAGGTCGCGATCGAAAAGCACCTCGCCCAGTTCCTCGACGCGCCGCTCGTGAGCCTCGACGTTTTCGCCTACAACTCGAAGGTCTATTACGTGGTGACCGAGGGCGCGGGCTTCGGCGATAACATCGCCCGATTCCCGGTGACCGGCAATGAGACCGTGCTCGATGCCATCTCCCAGATCAATGGCCTCTCGCGACTCTCGAGCAAAGACATCTGGATCGCGCGGCCTGCACCCTCGGGCGTGGGCTGCGATCAGGTGCTCCCGGTGGACATCGAGGCCATCATGAAGGGCGGCTCGACGGCCACCAACTACCAACTGCTCCCGGGCGACCGCGTGTTCATCGCTCAGGACCAGTGGATCGCCTTCGATTCGATCATCGGCAAGGTCACGGCCCCATTCGAGCGGATCTTCGGCTTCACCCTGCTCGGCACGAGCCTCGTGCAGCAGATCAACCGCTTCCCCTTCGGCTTCAACCCGAACAACTTCTGCTGGGTTGCCCGCGAGGTGTATGGCGAGCACAACCCGCAGTGGCTGCTCTTCCGGGCCTGGCTGCTGACGGACGCCCCGATCTGGCTGCGTGACACCTATGCCGCCCACGGCGAGGATGTGGCCGCCTGGATCCACGACAAGCCGCTCGTGAAGGCCGCGATCAAGGGCCTGATGGATCAGGTGGTCCGGCAGTATGAGGCGGCGATGCCCACGAAGGGCGAAAACTGAGCACAGACTGGTAAACTCGAACTAAGACGGTCGGTTTTCACACCAACGCAAGGCAAGCTAGTCATGAGCACTTTTCCGATCCGCCTTACGACTTCCTCGTCCGTCATCGCCTTCGGATCGCTCGCGATGCTGGCTCTGGCCGGGTCAACGGCTCAGGCCCAGCCGGCTCGGTCGACTTTCTCGGCCGGCCGAACGGGCGGTGGTGCCGGCAATGCCGAACTGCCCTTCTCGAATAGCACCTATCGAAGACCGGCAGTCAGTCCGTACATGCAACTCCAGCAGCAGGGCTTCAACCCGATGCAGGCACAGAACATCTATCAAACGCAGGTGCAGCCGCAGGTGCAGCAGCAGCTCCAACAGATTGAGCAACAGTCGCAGCGCCGCCAGATGTCAAAGTTGCAGAACCAGGTGCAGCAGATCGGCCGTGACACGAGCTCCAGGCAGCTGGACGAGTCGATCCGCCCCACCGGCCACCGTGCGACGTACATGAACTACTCGCACTACTATCAGCAGTAGTCGCGAGTGCCCCGCTCACGGCCCCGCGATCTGCCGTCAGGAAGCGTAACCGCGTAAGCGGTACGATCCGGCTCAGGAAGCGTAACCGCGTAAGCGGTACGATCGCGAACCGCACGGCGTCATCCCCATCGCTTACGCGATTGGGCTTCCTGAGTCTCAGCCATCCCCATCGCTTACGCGATTGGGCTTCCTGAGTCTCAGCAGTCCCCATCGCTTACGCGATTGGGCTTCCTGGCTCACGGCCCCGCGATCAACTCGTCGTGCCGGGCCGCCGCCTTGCGGGCCGCGTCGATCGCACCCGCCCGCTGCCAGCCGCGGACCGCGAGATTGAGCGACATGATCGCGAGGTCGCGGCGGCCGTCGCTCTCCGCTCGCCCCGCCACCTTCTCCGCCACCTCGGCGAATGCCATCGCCCGCTCCGGAGCCAGCAGCCGCACCGGAATCTCCTTCAGCGACCGAAGCTCCTCCGCGTCGGCGTCGAACTCGTAGGTGGCCGACGCCAGCACGATCGCCCGGTCGAGCGACTTCGCATTGCCGGAGACCACGGCCATTCGCCGGGCCTCCGCAAGCATCAGCCACTTGACGTCACGATCCTCCTCCGTGGTCGCCGCCTCGATCAGGGTGTCGGCGATCACCGTCGCCCCGATCGTGGTCCGCCCGCGGGCCAGGATGCCGGGATACCGCCGCTCGAACTCCTCCCGGGCATCCACCAGCTCCCGGGCGGTGGGCGGGGCCTCGAGCGAGGCGGCCGCGGGGAGCTGTTGCATCGTGGGGCGGGGCGGGACGTCGGCCGGGGCGGCAGCGGGGTCCGCGGCGAGGGCCGAGAGGGGGAGGAACAGGAGGAGCAGAGGGGCGAGCAAGGCAGGCCGCTCACGTGGGGGCAGGTTTTTAACCTGCCCGGGGATCGGAGGGAGGGATTCCGCAGGTTGAAAACCTGCGGCCACTTTCGGCAGTCCCCATCGCTTACGCGATTGGGCTTTCTGGCTACGGGCAGTCCCCATCGCTTACGCGATTGGGCTTCCTGAACTTACTTGGCGGCGGCGAGCTCCGCCTTCTTTCGCTCTTCCACGATTTCCTTCTGGATGTTGCCCGGCGTGGGCTTGTACTTCGCGAACTCCATCGTGAACACGCCCTGGCCCTGCGTCATGCTCCGCAGGTCGGTCGAGTAGCCGAAGGTCTCGGCCAGCGGCACCTCGGCGACGATCGTGGACGTGTTGCCCACGGTCTCCGTCGAGATGATCAGGCCACGACGCTTGTTGAGTTCGCCCGTCACCGGACCCTGGAAGTCGGCGGGCACTTCCACCTCCATCTTCATGATCGGCTCGAGCAGCACTGGCTTCGTGGCCAGGAAGGCCTCGCGGAAGCCAGCCCGGGCGCAGGTCTGGAAGGCCATGTCGCTGGAGTCGACGTCGTGGTACGAGCCGTCTTCCAGCGTGGCCTTCACGCCCACGATCGGGAAGCCGGCGATCGGCCCCTTGTTGAGCACGGCGCGGAAACCCTTCTCCACCGACGGGATGTATTCGCGGGGCACGCGGCCGCCCACGACGGCATCCTCGAAGATGAAGTTGTCGGTCGACTCCTCCGGCAGCGGCTCCAGGTGCCCGATGATATGGGCATACTGGCCCGAGCCGCCCGTCTGCTTCTTGTGCTTGTAGTCGTAGGGCGTGCCGCGGGTGGGCGCCTCGCGGTAGCTCACCTTCGGCGCACCCACCTCGACTTCGACCTTGTATTCCCGCTTGATCCGCTCGACGTAGATGTCGAGATGCAACTCGCCCATGCCCGCGATCAGCGTCTCGCCCGTTTCCTCGTCGGTGGCGACGCGGAACGTGGGATCCTCGCGGGTGAACCGCTGCAGGGCCTTGCTGAGCTTGTCGAGACCGTCACGGTTGGTGGGCGTGATCGCCATCTTGATCACCGGCTCGGGCACGAACATGTTTTCGAGCGTGCAGTACTTCGCATCGGCGGAGTAGGTGTCGCCGCTGGCGGCATCGACGCCCATCACGGCCACGATGTCGCCCGCCTCGGCCGTGTCGATCTCCTCACGCTTGTCGGCGTGCATCCGCACGATCCGGCTGAACCGCTGCTTCTGGCTCGTGCGCTGATTGATGTAGGCCTCG
>JBBAVS010000003.1:0-70982 GCA_040397585.1 Pirellulales bacterium | reverse complement strand
CTACCGCGACGGCCACTGGGCCGCGCCCCGCAGCCCGGGGTGACCGATGGCAGGCACTCGCCACGGCACCGGGGCGCGGGCAGCCCCGAGCCTTGCGGCCGCGGTGATGCTCCTGGCGCTGGCCGGCGTGGGCGCAGCCCCGGCTCCCGAGCCTGACGCCGCATACACCGTCACCGCCGCGGCCTTGCTGCCTGCTGGCGAGCATTACGAGCGGAGCGTGCCGGCGACGCTCGACCTCGCCGAGCGGGCCCGCGTGGCCGTGCATGGCCTGACGCACATGCTCAACGACAAGGACCTCTACAGCCCCTACGAGCACGCCTTCTTCAACACCGACCCTCCCTGCATGAGCCGCGTCTTCGGGCCCGGCCGGGGATGCTGGAGCAAGCTGACGGAAGCCACGCTGCTGGCGCGGCTGATGTCGGGATCGGACGAGCACCTCGATATCCAGCGTCAGAGCCTGCAGAACATGCTCGCCTCGACGCGGTTCGACGGCGTCACGCCGATGGTCCGGGCGCTGAGCACCTGCCTGACCCTCCACGAGCAGGCTCCGGATCCCGCCTTGCGGCGGCTGATCGAAAAGATGGTCGCCAGCCTGCACGAGACCGCCTCGCACGACGGCGACATGAGCTGGAACCTCGCCCCGGACGGCGCGTTCGCCGACTCCAAGCTCGGCGTGATCGGCTGGGGTTGGAACGTGTTCATCCAGGGCACCGCCCTGCGGGTCCTGTCGCGGTATGCCGACGGCCAGGGCACCGACGCTGCGCTGCCGCTGGCCCGCGGGCTCAAGAACTTCCTGCTGCAGGAGAAGTTCTGGAAGCCGGACGCCGCGCCCAAGGCGCTCGTGCCCCACGAGCGGGCGCAGTTCGCAGGCCACCACCACTCCTACACCGCCGCCCTGATGGGCCTGCTCCGCTACGCCGAAGCGACGAACGACCGCCAGGTCGCCGAGTTCGTCCGCGCCGGCTACGAGTTCGTGCGGGGCTTCGGCATCGCCCGCATCGGCATGTTCGGCGAGATGTGCACGACCGGCGACATGACGTTCCTGGCGATCAAGCTCAGCGAACTGGGGGTGGGCGACTACTGGGACGACGCCGACTCCTACGTCCGCAACCAGCTCGCCGAACTGCAGATCACGGACGCCGGGAAGATGCTCCGGGCCGTCAAGGCGGAGCCGGTCCTCGCCCGCGTCGATCCGTCTCGGCCCGACGGCATCCAGCCGCCGAGGAGCGAGGTCCGGCAGGAACCGCCGCTCCACGAACTCGACGACACCATCGATCGCGTCGTCGAGCGGACCGTCGGCACCTTCCTCTCCGACTCGGGCACGCCGACCTGCATCCCCAAGCACCGGTTCCTGGCGACGGTCTGCTGCACGGGCAACTGCGTGCCGGCGCTCTTCTTCGCCTGGGACGGCACGGTGCGGTTCGAACGCGGGCACGCGCAGGTCAACCTGCTCCTCAATCGCGCGTCGCCGTGGCTCGATCTCGACAGCTACCTGCCCCATCGCGGGAAGGTCGTGATCGACAACAAGCAGGCCAAGACGCTCGCCGTGCGGCTGCCGGGATGGGTCGATCTCGATCGCGTCGTCGCCCGGGTGAACGAGTCGGCGGCCGACTTCTCGATGAACGGCCGCTTCCTGCACCTCGTCGGCCTCGCGGCCGGCGACCGGATCACGATCGAGTTTCCGATGGTGGAGACGACCGAGACCTACACGAGCGTCTGGGGGCAGCACGAATTCTGGATGGAGTCGACCGATCCGGGCCATGCTTGGAGGCCGTCGCCCACCGCATACACGTTTCGCTTTCGCGGCAACACGCTGATCGAGGTCACGCCGAGCCACGACGGCGACCTGTACACGCTCTACCAGCGTCGCGCCCTCGACACCGACGAGGTGCCGATGACCACCGTCCGCCGTTTCGTCACGCCGATCCGGATCACCTGGTAGGGCTCCCGCAGCCCGGCCTGCCAGGTGGGGCGGCGCCTCGGCGCCCTTCGCGATCATGCGAAGGGCGTCGGGCAGCGCGTCATGCCGATGGCTCCGTCCACGGGCCGTACGCCGCGGTGATCCGCTCCCGCAGCGCGGCCACGAACGCGGGCGTGATCTCCACCTCGTCGAGGATCGAATACCACAACCCAGCCTCGCGGACGAACGACCGGATCCGCGTGAGGGCGAAGGCGACATCGTCCCAGCCGATGCCCATCGCCTCGGGCCGGATGTCCACGCCCACGCGGCGGATCGCCGCCAGCATCTCGTCGGCCCGGTCGTCGTGCAGCATCGAGCCGACCACGATCCCCAGGCAGACCGGCTGCCCGTGGAGGAACTTCCGGCCGGTGAAATACTCCAACGCATAGAAGACGAAGTGGTCGGTGGCCTCGATATGGCAGGGGTTCCAGCCGGCGTTGTGGAAGGAGGCCCCGGCCCAGCGCTGCGCCGTCGCCAGCGTGCGGATGCCGGCCTCGTTCACGGCGTGGATGTCGTCGAGCCGCTCCAGCACCCCCCGCATCACGCCCTGGGCCTCGTCGACGAGCCGCTGGTCGTAGGGCCACTTCGCGGGCGTGCGGCCGCGGTCGCGGGCCAGCCGCCAGTCGGCGTGGGCCGTATGGAAGCAGAGCACCTCGCAGATCCCGCTGCGGTTGAGGTGGGGCGGCGCGGCCGCGATCACGTCGAAATCGACATACACCGCCTCGGGCACGGCGAAGCCGACGTACTTCACGTAGCCCCCGTAGCGCAGCCCGGCCCGGTGGCCGTAGGCCGCGTCGACCGACAGCGACGTCGGAATCTGGAACAGCGGCAGCCTTCGCGACCAGGCGATGAACTTCGCCACGTCGATCGCCTGGCCGCCGCCCAGTCCCACCACCGAGCCGCAGGCGGGCAGCGCCGGCAGCTCGGCGGCCAGCTCGGCGCCGTCGATCGTGTGGACGAAATACGGCCCGGCCAGGTCGCCGGTGAAGTGGTGCCGGAACTTCTCCCAGAGGTCGGCCATCGTGACCACCAGATACGGCGGCCGGGCGATCGCGGGAATCTCGCCGAGGAGGTTGCGGCCGAAGATCGTGGTGAACTCGTGGCCGGTCGCGAGGATGCTCGTCATGGCTGGCTCCGCGGCAGGGTTTTCGACCCGGCGGACGACGGCTCCGCTGCCGGGTCCGGCCCGACCCCCTGCCGCTCCCAGAGCCGGACGAAGGGCCAGTAGACCGCCATCGCCACGAGGATCGACACGCCGCCCCACGCGGCGGCCCGCCAGTCGCCTCCCGTGGCGAGGTAGTGGCCGACGATCGGCGGCGTGGTCCAGGGAATACCGACCACCGGCCGGCCCACGAGGCCCCACTCCATCAGCAGGAACGTGGCGCCGGCCAGGAGCACCGCGTTGATCACGTAGGGCAGCATCAGGATCGGATTGAGCACGACCGGCAGGCCGAAGAACAACGGCTCATTGATCTGGAACACCTGCGCGGGCAGCGAGAGCCGGCTGACGCGGCGATGGACCGGATTGCGGGAGTTGAGCAGCACCAGTGCCAGCGCGAGCGTCGCGCCGGTGCCGCCGACGTTGACGAAGGTGGTGAAGAACCCGAGGGCCGTCGGATGGGGCGGCGGCGCGCCCCGCTCCCAGGCCTCCACGTTCGCGGCCAGGTACTGCAGGAAGAACGGGCCCACGATCGGGTCGAGGGCGTTGTCGCCGTTGATGCCCACCGACCAGAGCAGCGTGACCAGAAACGCGAACGTCACGATCCCGGGCAGCGTGTCGAGGGCGAACACGAGCGGCCGGAAGATCCGCTCGACCACGGCCGCCAGGTCGATGCCCAGCACGAACCGCAGGCACCAGAAGCCGGTCACGAGCACCGTCAGCGGCACCAGCGCCGCGAACGACTCGTAGATGATCCGGGGCACGCCCGCCGGCATCTTGATCACCAGGCCGCGACGGGCGAGGAGGGCCTGCACCTCCACCGCCACGACGCCGACGAGGATCGCCACCAAGATCCCCTGCGAGCCGAGCGGCTCCGGGGCGAGCCGGCCGGTCGCCGGGTCGACGGCGAGCAGCAAAAAACTCGCGCCGGCGAGGATCGTGCTCGAGAGCGGATCCTGACCGCGGCGGCCACCGAGCTCGTGGGCCACGGCGAGGCAGACGAACAGGCCCAGGATGCCGAACGTGGCGGTGACCGGAATCCGCAGCAGGTCGGCCCAGGGGGCGAGCAGCCGCTCGAGAACCGGCAGCGGCGGGTTGGCCAGGAGCATGAACAGGCCGCCGACGATCGTCAGCGGCACCACCGCCGCCACGCCCGAGCGGATCGAGGCCATGATCGGTCGCTCCGCGAAGTTGGCCAGCCGCTGGGCGAGCCGGCGGGGCGACCCGGCGACGAGTTCGTCTCCGCCGCTCATGGCCGCGTGGCTCCCGACGGGGCGGCCGCCAGCTTCAGCCCGAGATAGACGGTCTGGTCGTCGGGCGGCCCGCGCCGCTCCAGCTCCACGAAGCCGAGCCGGGCGTAGAAGGCCAGAGCCCGCGGGTTCTTTCCGCTCACGCCGAGGTGCACGCCCGGCGCCCCGCGGCGGGCGAGTTCCGCGAGGATGTGCCGCATCATCGGCCCGCCGTAGCCCAGCCCCTGGGCCCGGGGGGCGAGATCGATGTGCGCGTGGGCGGGATACTCGGCGGCGGGTTCGGGGCAGTGGTAGTCGGGATGGTGGTAGGAGCGATGCACCTGCTGGGCGCGGGTCCACCCGGCCGGGTCGCCGGTCGGCTCTGGAAACGCGGCCACGAGCTGCGGCCGCAGTTCGGAGTCGTAGCGGGCGTAAAACGACCGCGAGTCGACCGCCGCGAGCACGTAGCCGCAGACCCCCTGCTCGTCCTCGAGCACGAAGGCCAACCCCGGCTCGAGCGCGAGATAGGGGGCGACGTAGATCCGCGCCAGCGCGTCGGGGTCGTCGGTGTAGAAGGGCGTGCCGTCCGCGCCGTGATCGCCGGTCTCCAGGCACACTCGCGCGCAGCCCGCCAGGTCGTCGCCCCGGGCCGGCCGCAGGATCGCCGGCCGCGGCCGGAGCTCGCGGACGCCCGCCAGCGACGGTCCCGGATCGAAGGGGAGCAGCCGCCGGAGGTCGGCGACGAGGCCGCCGCGAAACGTGCCCGGCAGATGGTCGTCGTCGGGGCGGGGTCGTCCCGCCGCGGCGTCGAGCCGCACGAGCAGGAGCGTGAGTTCGTCGCGGAGCGCCCACAGCCGCCGGGCCATGGCGTGCGCCAGGCCGCGGTCCTGCAGGTCGGCGAGGCGATTGGTCAACGCGATCAGCCCGCTCGCCGTGCGGCGCAGGTCGGCGTCCTGTCCGGGCAGGCCCGGCGCGGCGAGCAACCGGCCGGCGGTCTCGAGCAGCTGCCGGGCCCCGGCGCCGTACTCGTGCGGCAGGTAGAAGCAGTCGCCCAGGAGAATGACCTCGTCCTCATTGATGGCGGGGCGGGGCTCGGCGCCGCGAGGCAGCAGCGTGAAGGCCGGCAGCCAGTCCCGCATGGCCTCCAGGTGGGCCGCCCGCGGGTCGAAGTCGGGGCCGGACCGCATGAAGGCCCCGAGCGTGTGCAGCGGCCCGAAGTTGAGGGGCAGTTCGTTGTTGGGATTCACGAGCACGCCGCGAACGTGGTCGCGGATGGCGGTGGGCCGGCCGGCGAACGGGCCGGCGAAGAAGCGGCCGATGTCGTAGTCGTTGGCGAACAGATTGTCCCAGAGCACGGGGGGCCGCTTCAGGAGGCTCGCCACGCCGGTCAGATGGTCGACCGTGATCTCCCGGGAGATGATCTCAGGGCCGGTCCAGAGCACGTCGATGCCCGGCGCGAGCCGCTCGCCGAGCTCCCGCAGGTAGCCGGCGCCGCCGAGGCCCGCGTCGGCCATTCGGGTGCAATACGCCGTCGGGCAGATGAGCATCCGCCCGGCGGCATCGCGGCCGCGGAGCCACTCGTGCACGCGGTTGGCGACGTGCGCCTGCGCGGCGGCCAGGCTCGCGAAGGCCCGGGCGTCTTCGGGCTCGAGTGTTCCCGGCACGTCGTCGAACAGGAGGGCGAAGTCCCGGCCGCCCGCAGCAGCGACCTGCTCCAGCCGGGCGATCAAGGCCGCGAGATCGGCGGCCGACGAATACCGGATGTCGAGGCCGGGATGGATTGCCCACACGAAGGCGATGCCCCGGCGGCGGCAGGCGGCGACGAGGTCGGCCAGGTCGGCGACGGCCGCCGGCGGCAGCGGCCGCCGCCAGACGGCGCGATGGTGGGGGTCGTCCTTCGGCGCGTGCAGATAGGTCGTCAGGCCGAACCGCGCCATCCAGTCGAGGAGTTGCTCCCGCTCGGCCCGCGTCCAAGGCGGCCCGTAGAAGCCCTCGATGACCCCGGCAGACCAGCCGCTGGATGCCTCCAGGCCGGCCGCTTCGATCGTCATCCGCCGGTCCTCTCGAGGCACGTGTGCCGGTCGCTCAGTCCGCGCCGGCGGCCACCGTCTTGCCAACGGCCGCCGGTTCCGGTCCCGGCAGTTCCTTCGCGTCTGGGCCGGGCTCGTGCGCGAGCAGCGCCCGCAGGTCGAAGCCCAGGTAAGCCTGCTCGGCCGCAGGCTTGCCGTCGGGAGAGGCATGCGCCACCCAGAACCGCCCGGTCGACGTCTCGAAGAGCACGTTGTGCAGGTTCGACGTCATGCTCACCGGCCGATCCATCAGCGCCAGTGCCGCCTCGGCGTCGATCCGGCCATGGGCCTCCCGCACCCGCTTCACGAGCAGCTCGTAGCGATCCCCCGCCGAGAGCAGCACCGCGTCCTCGACGGCATGCGGCAGCCGCTCGCACGTGGCGCCCATCTCCACCGCCCGAAACTCGTCGGCGCCGGCCTCAAGGGCCACGGCCTCGCCGGTCTTGCCGTCGGCGAGCACGTAGTAGTATTCGCAGGTTCGCGGGTTGTCGCGGAACACCGCCACCGCCTCGGCGAGCGTGTCAGCTCCCTGGAGCACCTCCCGCATCAGCACCGCCATCGGCACGCCCAGCCACTTGCCCAGCCCCGCGCCCCCCATCTCCCCCGCACTGATCCGTTCCGCGTTCATCCCGGTCACGCTGCCGATGAAGCCGGCGTAGCCGACGTTGACGAACGGGATCTTGCCGGCGGGCCTGGCCACGATCACGACCGGGTGCTCCTGGAGCCGCCAGTCGCAGCCGTAGTCGAGCACACGGCCGTGGTAGGTGTGCTCGTTGCCCGTGGCCGCCCCCGAGACCGCAAATCCGGAGCAGTGGAAGAGCTCCGGGATGAAGTTGGCCGTGCGGATGTCGGCCAGCGGCACGCCCGAGCCGTCGGCCAGCCCGCGGAGTTCCTCGTCGTACCAGTCGGGCAGGAAAGGCTGCTGCACCGCCTGGATGCCCTGGATGATGAGCTGCGGCGACATCAGTTCCATGCCCGCCACCTCGGCCGTCATCTCCTTGGCCTTCTCGTCGAGCAGGAACCGGACCACGGCGTGCACGTGCTCCCGGAGCAGCCGGCCGTGCTGGAAGCCCATCTCGTAGGGCGTGCCGGCGACGTGCAGGACGGCATGGCCGCCGACCTCCTCGAGGAAGCCGGCGCCGCAGCGGGCAACCACCGTGCGATCGGCCGCCGGAGCCACCGCGCGTTCGCGGGCCATCACCGGCAGCGCGACCAGGAGCGCCGCCACGACTCCGCAGCAGACCGATGGCAGGGTTCGCATGGGCTTCTCCACGAGGGTTGTCCGCCGCGTCGACCGGCCGCTTCCGCTCTCGACGCTCCCACCGACCGTGCTAGGCTACCCCGATCGAGGCCGGTCTTTCAAATCCGCGGCTGCGGAGGAGCGTGATGGCGAAGGTGTATTACGTCGGCGACTGGGCCGTGCTGACCGGCCCCTGGTTCGCCGAGTCCCCCTTCCAGAACGCGATGAAGGGGCTCGACGTCTTCAACTACGGCACCTGGCTCAAGGAGGCGGTCGAATCGACCGGCGTCCACCAGGTGACGAGCGTGCCGTCCTGGGAGTTCTACAAGCTCGGTCCCGGGGCCTACGAGCGGATCCTGGCAGAGTACGACGTGATCATCTTCAGCGACGTCGAGGGAAAGCTCTTCCAGCTCGCGCCGAGCTTCTTCGACCGGGCGAAGTTCGGCCACGGCGTGCTCACCTTTCCCGACCGCGTCCGACTCACGATCGACGCGGTGCGGCAAGGGAAAGGACTCATGCTGCTCGGGGGCTGGTATTCGTTTACCGGCGAGCAGGGCAAGGGGGGCTGGGGGCGGACCCTGCTCCGCGAGGTGATGCCCGTGGAGTGCCTCGACCACGAGGATCTCGTGGAGAGCACCGAGGGCTATCAGCCGGTGGCGACCGCGGCGGGCAAGAAGGCCTTCGCGGGGCTCGATCTCACCGACTGCCCGCCCCTGCTGGGCTACAACCAGGTGCGGCTCAAGCCGGGCCGCGAAGCCCTGCTCACGATCAAGGAGACGGGCGACCCGCTGGTGGTCGCGGCCCAGGAAGGCCGGGGCACGGTGCTCTGCTACTCCTCCGACCCGGCGCCGCATTGGGGCTGCAACCTCGTGTTCTGGAAGAAATACGCCGACTTCTGGCTCCGCTGCCTCGACCTGGTGATCAGCCGCCGCTGAGGCCACCATCCACCGCCCCCGGCCGGCCGCTGCGGTCCTCGCACGCTGGTCCGCCGTGACGAGCCGTGCCGGTCAGGAAGCGGTCAAGGAGGCGGTCTGGCGGCGGTTGCCACGGACGTCCTCAGATGAAAAACCTCGGCCTTGGCAGGGTTGGTCGACTTCGACAGCCAGTGCGATAGTTGCGCAAAAATTTGTAAGTGATATGTGGTTGACGCCCCCTTGCAGCGGACTGGATAAGCACCGTAGAATTTGAGGATCAAAGCAGGGGAGTGCGGGGATCAAATTCCCGCGAGTGATCAGCCTTACGGGGGGTCTGTCATGACTACGCGTTTCCGCATGCCGCACGGTTGGCGCACGGGTCGCTCGCCTGCGCCGAAGCGGCCGTCAGTGCAGGGCTTCACGCTTGTCGAACTCCTGGTCGTGATCGCGATCATTGCCACGCTCATCGGCCTGCTGCTCCCGGCCGTGCAGAGTGCCCGTGAGGCGGGCCGGCGGACGCAGTGCATGGGCAACATGAAGCAAGTCGCCTTGTCCGTCGTCTCCTACGAATCGGGGAAGCGGGCATTTCCCGCCGGCTCGACGACCAGGACCGCAAGCTTGAACGGGCCGTACTACACCACGTGGTCTGTCGATGTTCTGCCGTACATCGAGCAGGGAACACTGTTCGACAGCTGGAAGAACGCCAGCATCTCCGCGGGGACGGGGGGCGTGCCCGCGCCGCTTTCTGGTGGGACCACCATGGCGGAACTCAAGGCCGCGCAGATCGTGCAGCAGGCGTTGCTTCCGGTCTTCGTGTGCCCCAGCGACGTCAACACCACGGTGTTGCAGCAACCGAGCCAGCCCGGCCCTGGCGCCTCGTATCGATGGGCCCCTGGGTCATACCGGGCCGTGTCGGGCTATTCGCTCGGTCAGGGTGGGAGCGAATACTGGGATGACCCGACGCACGTCGATCTGTCGGAGGCAACCCTGCCGACGGCATGGCGTGGGGCGATGCACAACATTTCCACGAGTCGTTCCGGAGGGCAGCGAGCCCTGCTGCCCGTTCGCATCCGGCAGGTGACCGATGGCGTATCCAAGACCCTCTTGGTGGGCGAGTTCCACACGTCGAATACCCCGGAACGGCGGACGCTCTGGTCGTATCCATACACCTCGTACAACCAATCGAGCGCGTTTCCCGAGAGCCGCACGTTGCTGCCGGACTACAACCGGTGCCTGGAGATCGGTGGCCTCGGGGAGCACACCTGCAAGCGGGCCTGGGGAAGCCTCCACTCGGGGGGCGGGATCGTGTTCGCCCGCTGCGACGGGTCTGTCGGGATCGTCGATCCGAATATCGACATGACCGTGTTCAGTGCGGCTGCCACGATCCAAGGGGGCGAGTCCCAGTCGCTGCAATGAGGATCATCCCCATCGGCTTATCGCGAGCTTGCCATCTGGGCGTGACGGCGTTGACGATCGCCGTCGCGTGCGCGGGGTGCAGTCCGTCGCCCTTCAAGCTCGTGCCTGTTTCGGGAATCGTGTCGCTGGATGGCCAGCCGCTCGCCGGCGGCATCGTGAGCTTCCAGCCGATCGTCGTCGGTTCCGAGGTGAACGCGGGCCCGGGGTCCACAGCCCGAACCGGAACCGACGGTCGCTTTACCCTGGCCACCATTCGCGGCGAGCCGGGGGCGGTCGTGGGCAAGCATCGAGTGAAGATCTGTTCTTTCAACGCGGAAACCGCCAAGCGTTCGGCAAATGGCACCCACGAGCGGGAGAGGGTGCCTCCGCGCTACAACTACAAGAGCACCCTCACGTTCGACGTGCCGGCGGCGGGAACTGACAAGGCCGATTTCGCACTCGAGGCGAAGTGACGCCCGGCGGTGATCCGCAGGATCTCGCCGCCGCACTGCTCGGATCGTGATCCACAGCGTGACGCAGGTCTCGTGAGGCAATCCTCATGCTCCACAGGGGGGGCGTTCGCATGCCACCGTTCCGGCCGTCGCCGCGAGCGTTTGGTTCGGTTGTCTCGGGTTCATGCCCCGGCCGTCGCCATGGTTTCACGCTCGTTGAGCTCTTGGTGGTGATCGCGATCATCGCCACGCTCATCGGCCTGCTCCTGCCGGCCGTGCAGTCGGCCCGGGAGGCCGGCCGCCGGATGCAGTGTGCCAACAACCTCAAGCAGATGGGCCTGGCCGTGCACGGCCACATGTCGGCGAAGAAGGTGCTGCCGCCCGGCCGCTGGCGCGACCGGCGCGTGACCTGGTTCGGACTGATCCTGCCCTACATGGAGGACGCGGCGGGGCTCGCGCTCTGGAAGCTCAACCTGGAGTATTACGACGACCAGAACCGCGCGGCCCGCGAGTATCGGGTACCCGCGTATTTCTGCCCCTCCCGCGACCGCACCGCGTTCCTGTCGCTCGACATGATGCCGGGCGGCAGCGGTTTTTACCCCGGCCTGCTCGGCGACTATGCGGGGAGTATCGGCCCCGTGTACAGCGAGGAGAGTGGATCGAAGTATTTTCCGGACAGGTATCGGGGCACGATCATCACCAGCAGCGGTTTCAAGGCGAGCACCGACCAGCCGCGCGGCGACATCCAGCCCAAGAACATCTCCGACGGGCTGAGCAAGACCTTGCTCGCGGGCGAGAAGTTCATCCCCGCGGGCAAGGCTGGAGACCCGGGCTTCGATGCCTCGATCTACAACGGAGACAATGGCTTCTACTCGATGCGTGCGGCGGGCAAGGATTTCACCTACAGCGACAGCACGGGCCTGAAGACCGCCAGCGAAGAAACCAATCGACTCGCCGATGGTCCGGCAGACGCGTCGATCGTGGGCCAGGAACGGTTCCGGGTATTCGGCAGTGCCCACGCCGGCGGCGCCGTGATGTTCGTGTTCTGCGACGGGTCCGTGCGGCCCGTGGCGCCCGCCACGGATCTCGAAACCCTGCGCCGGCTCGCCGACCGCGGCGATGGCATGCCGGTCGACGACTCGAATCGCTGACCCAAGCCCATGACGCGCGCCCCTCATCCGATCTCGGCGCAGCGCCGGCCTTCGATCCGCGGAGCCAGGCTGCTTTTGCTTGCGGCGACCGCGGTCTCGGGCTGCGGCGGCGAAAGGGTCTATCCGGTTCGACTCGAGCTACGGGTCGCCGACGGCAATCCGGCGGCCGGCTGCGCGGTCGTGGTGATGCGAAACGAGCCGCCCGAGGTAGTGGCGGGGGGCGAGGTCGGTGCGGATGGCTCGTGCACGTCCGTCGTCAGCCGCGGCGGGGCCTGCCGTCGTGGCGTTTTCGCTCCAGCGATGACCCGGATCGCACGGCCCGGCACAGCGGCTGTCCATCATGGTCCACGCGGCGGTTCATCAGGCGTTTCGGAGGTTCGGCAGCCGCCCGCAGCGCTTTTCCCTTAAGTGCGCTGATACCCCATCGCCGCCTCGTTGACAGGTGGGGCCGACATCGCTCTAACTTGCCTAGGGGCGACAATTAAACGTGTTGGGGGATCGACCGAAATCGGCTGGCTCGTCCGCCATCAGGTGTGTTTCGGCGGCGCCCCAGCGAACACCGTCACGGCATGATTGCTCTTCTTTTCACCCATGATGTAGCGAGGATCACGATGTTTATTTTGCACGGCGTATCTCGGCGAACGTTGAACACAGGAACGGTGCTTACCGCGTGCCTCGCGGTCACCCTGGGAGTCGCATGGAGCGGTGCGGCGGTTGCTCAAACGACCGTGAATTGGAACGGTTCGGTGAGCACCGACTACAACGATGGGGCCAACTGGGACGGCGGTAGCGTTCCGAACGGCACAACCAACATCGCACAGGTCGGCGCTGCGTCGAACAATCCTTCATTCAGCAGCGGGCCGAGCGTCAGGCGATTGAACGTCAACTACGGCGGCGTCTTCAACATGACGGGCGGGAACTACCTGCTTTCGCAGGGATCGGGTGACACCCGGCTTTCCCTCGGTGCCAACACCGCCACTGGCACCTCCACGCTGAACGTGACCGGTGGAAGTCTGCAGGTGGATGGAGAGTTCTTCACGACCGACGGCCGCAGTGGGAACAACTCGGTTGCCGTCTACAACCAGTCGGCTGGAACGCTGTTCGCCAATGCCACGGTGAATAACAACTCGATCCAGTTTTCGACCGGTGGTGGAAACGTCGGGTACCGTACGTTGTTCAACATTACCGGCGGAACGACGGTGTCCAGCGCCGCCATCTCGATGGGGCAGTCCGCGTCGAACGGCAACGCAGCGTTCGCGACGGGGACGATCTCCGGTGGCGTGCTGATGGCGACGAGGTTCTTCGCGGCGGGAAGTCCCGGGGACATCGCTCAGGATGACCGAGGCACGCTCCGCTTTCAGGGCGGCGGTTTTCAGTTTTCCGGTGGCCAGATGATCGGAACCGACCTGTCTGCCCGAGATGGTTTTCGCCAGGGGACCACGCACACGGCGCAGATCGCTCCGCTCATTGCCTCCGGGACGGTCGGCATCCAATATGCGGGCGGAATGATGCAGGTCTACACGGATCGCAACGAGGGCGTCATTTACTACGTGCAGACGGATGCACCGGACCCGTCAGTGGCGTATACGCAAGCTGATATAAATCGGGGTGCAAAACGCGGCTTCGTCGATGTTGGGCCCGAAACTGGTGCCGCATGGACATCGCTCGCCAACACGGCCATCAAGGTGAACATGTCCACCGGCGTGAGTCCCGCTCGCCTCGACACCCTGGTGACGAAGGTGGCCACCGTGGCCGCATTCGACGTGGCGGATTTCAATACGGACGGCGTGGTCGACCAGGGAGATTACGTCTACTGGCAGAGCCAAAATGGACTCACCTATAGCGGCGCGGCGCCGCTCGACTGGGCAACCGTGAACGCCAATGGGCTCAGCTACTGGGGCGCGGACGGCAACGGCGATTCGAAGGTCGACGCCGTCGACTTGGCCGTCTGGCAGGCCAGAGTCGGGCAGCGGAGGACCGACGGAGCCTTCCAGTTCGCCAAGGATCAAGCCATGAATGTGGCGAGCGGCACCGTGAGCCAGAGCGATCCCGGGTTCACCGTGGGCTCCGATGTTTCCAACATGAATCTCACGGTGTTCAGCCCCATGAACACCAAGACGTTCACGAAGACGGGTGCCGGCGAGTTCGTGCTCAGCGGCTCGAACTCGTGGACGTATTCGACGACCGTTTCCCAGGGCACGCTGCGGGTGTCGGGCTCGCAGGCATTCGTGAACTGGTCGGGCACCACGACCGTGCAGCCCGGCGCCACGCTGAGGGTCGATCCGGGCGCGAACGTGATCGCGTCGCGGGTCTCGGTCAACGGCACGCTCGACGGCGCCGGTGCCACCATCAAGGCCGACTCCAACTCCGGCATCAAGTCGCTGGTGATCGGGGCGGCAGGCAGTGTGGTCGGCTCGCCGGCGGTGGTGGTCAGCAACACCGGCTCGGTGGCGCTTTCGGGCTCGTCCGCCGTTTCCATGACGGTCTCGTCGCTCACGGTCGATCAGGCCTCTGGCGGCTTGGTCGATCTGGGCCGGGGCTTGATCAACATCGCGTCCGGTTCCGCTGCTGACCTCGTCGCCGACATTCTCGCCGGCCGCGCTGGCGGCACGTGGACCGGCACGAGCGGCATCACGTCCAGTGCGGCGGCGAGCAGCGGCGGCTTACGGACGGTGGGCTGGCTCGACAACGGCGATGGCTCGCTGGCCGTCGCCTATGCGGCGGGGGGCGACACGAACCTCGACTGGATGGTCGACATCCTCGATGCGGCCAACTTCCTGTCGGCCGGCAAGTTCGACTCGGGCGACCCGGCGACCTGGAACCAGGGCGACTTCACCTACGACGGGGTCGTCGACATCCTCGATGCCGCCGACTTCCTCTCGACGGGGCTGTTCGACGCCGGGTTCTACAACGCGCCGGCACCCTCGGCGGGCTCGATCGCGGCCGTTCCGGAGCCAGCATCGGCTGGCGTCGCCATCGGCATGGCGGGGCTCCTGCTGGGCTGGCGGCTCCGCCGGCGGACGGCTTAGCCGCCGCCGCCCCGGGGTCGTCCCGGAGACGCGCTACGGGGTTCTCGGCCGACCGATGGAAGCACACCTGCTTCCCTCGGTCGGCCCCCCCGGCGCGGCCGGATCCGTCGTGAAGGCGGTCCGCGGTCAGGATGGTCTTCACTCTCTGGGGAAGCCCCTGTGTAGAATGCTGATAGAGTTCGGATGGCGAGCCCGGCGGCGCGGAGGTAGCGTGCCGGCAGGTGTTCTGGAGGCGACGATGCGGCAGCGGCGAGGAGCGTGGCGAACCGTCGTGACGATTGCCGCGTGGGCAGTGATCACCGGTCCGCATTGGTGCTGCTGCACGTTCAAGACACTGGCGGCCCTGCCGGCCGGCAACGCGGCGGCCAGTGCGGAGGCGGCTTGCTGCTGCTGCGAGGCTCCGATATCGGCGGCGGGCTCGTCGTGTCCGCTCGAGAGTCACCCGGCAGGCGACGAGGGGTGCCCCTGCCGAGCCAAACTGCGGCCCGTGGCGACGTCTGGCGACACGGCGGTTGTAGTCGGCCAACCCGACCTGTCGCCCTGGGCCGGCTGGCAGGCGGCCTGGCCTCTCGCCTGGTGCCCGCAGATCGGGCCCGACACAGCTTCCCTGGGGGGCCGGTGGCCGGGCCCCGATGAGACGCCCCGCCTCTCCGGCCGGGAACTCTTGCGCGCGCTGAGCACGCTTCGCTGTTGATTGGGGCCATGGCCGCACCCCGGTGCGGCCCCCGATCCGGCATCCCACGGACTGCGGCACTGGCCCGCGTCGGCGTGCGTCCGCAGTTTTTTCCATCGGCTTCTTCCCAGACCCGACCTCTCCATCCACCAGGAGTGTGCCATGAGTGCTCTTCGTCCACGTTCGCTCGCGATCGCCGCCTGCCTCTGCCTGCTTGCAGCTCCCGAAGCCTTCGCCGCCGCGCCGGCGGCGGACCCCGCGGAACCGAAGCATGGCGACCACGAACACGGCGTCGGCGCCCACGGCGGCCTGATCGTTCCGCTCGGCCGCGACAGCTACCACGTCGAGCCGGTGTTCGAGTCCGGCGGGATCCTCCGCCTCTACCTGCTCGGCTCCGACGAGACCCGCATCCACGAGACGCAGCGGCAGACGCTCACCGCCTACGTGAAGCCGGCCGGCGGGAGCGAGACGGTGGCCCTGATGTTCGAGTCCGATCCGCAAGAAGGCGACGCCGCCGAGAAGACGTCGCGGTTCAGGGGCGTGCTCCCCGAGTCGCTGCGGGGCAAGCCGGTGGACATCACGATCCCCAACCTGCGGATCGAGAACGAGAGGTTTCGCGTCGGCTTCACGTCGGCGCCGCCTCCCGGCCACGCCGCGGCGATGCCCGCCGCCCTCGCCGACGACGAATCGACGAAGCTGTTCCTCACGCCGGGCGGCAAGTACACGGAGGCCGACATCGCGGCCAACGGCCGGCTCACGGCCCAGCAGAAGTTCAAGGGCTTCCAGGCGAAGCACGACGCGAACCCCAAGCCGGGCGATCGGCTCTGCCCGATCTCCGAGACCAAGGCCAACCCGCTGTGTGCCTGGGTCATCGGCGGGAAGACCTACGAGTTCTGCTGCCCGCCGTGCGTGGAGGAATTCGTCCGCACGGCCAAGGAAAAGCCCGACGAGCTCAAGGATCCCGAGGCCTATGTCAAGCGTTAGGGAGCATCCAGGACAGGTGAAGCGATGATCCAGCGAACGGAGAGGGGAAGGCGAGGGGGTCGGCGAACGCTCGAGGAGCCTGGGGCGTATCCTCGCCCCGGCGACGAGACTTTTGCCGCCCCCGAGCCGGCGATCCACCCATTCAGGATGCGTTGGAGGAGCCTGATCGTCGGGCTTCTGGCGGCCGTGTGCGTCGTGGGGGCGGCGTCTGGTGCGCGGGCCCACGAGGGACACGAGCCGCTGCCCACCAAGGGCGTCTTGATCAACGCGGAGCGGGGCACCCTCGCGCTCAGCCCCACGGCCCATCGCGCCCTGATGATCGAGACGGCCGACGTGACGGGCCACGCGATCGACACCCGGATCATGGCCTACGCCCGGCTCGTTCCCGCCAGGAACCGGCATGCCTTCGCCGCGACCGGCATCGGCGGCCGCGTGACGGCCCTGCACGTCCGCGCCGGCGACGTGGTCGCGGCCGGCCAGCCGCTGGCGACGATCGAGAGCCTCGCGCTCGAGACGATCCAGCTGGAGCTGCTCACGGCCCGGGCCGAGCACGAGCTGGCCGAGCGGACCTTCGAGCGGATCCAGGCGCTCGCGGAGGCCCAGGCGGCCGCGATCCGCGACCGCTCCGAGGCGCGGGCGCGGCTGGAGCAGACGCAGGGATCGGTCGACGTGGCGGCGGCGAAGCTCCGCAGCCTCGATGTGCCGGAAGAGGTGGTCGCGGCGCTCCTGGCGGACGCCGACCGGCCCCTGACGAGCGCCGTGGAGATCATCAGCCCGATCGCCGGCACGGTGATGCACATCGACGTCACCGTGGGCGACGTCGTGCCGGCGAACGAGCATCTCGCCGAGGTGGTCGACCTCGCGGAGGTCTGGGCCGAGATCAGCCTCCTCGAACGCGATGTCAACGCCGTCGTCGCGGGGCAGCGGGTCGAACTGGCCCTGCCGGCGTGGCCCGCCGAGCGGCTCGCCTCCACGATCCATACGACCGGAATAATGCTCGATCCGGAGACGAAGCTCGGAACCGCCTGGGCGACGGTGGTCAATCCGGCCGGCCGGCCCGCCCGGTTCCTCCCGGGGATGACGGGCCAGACGCAGATCGTGTCGGGCACGGGCGTCGAGCGGACGGCCGTGCCCGCGGAGGCCCTGATCACCAACGGGATCGAGAAGTTCGTGCTCCTCGAGGAGGCCGCCACCGAGAGGGGCTTCGAGTATCGCAAGCAGAACGTGGTGGTCGACGCGATGAACGCGGGCGTGGTGACGCTCCGGGACGGCGGCGTGTTTCCGGGCGACCGCGTCGTCACCAAGGGCAGCCACGAGCTCGGCAGCTTCTTCGTCAGCGGCGTCCTCCGGCTCAGCCCCGAGGCCGAGGCGAACATGGGCCTGCGGACGGAACCCGCGGCCCTGCACGCCGTCGACGAGGTGCTCGAGTTCGACGGCATGGTCGACGTGCCGCCGGGTGCCCGGACCGTGGCCGCCGCGCAGGTCGAGGGGCGGATCACGCGGATGCACGGGCGGATCGGGCAGGAGGTCACGGAGGGGGAGGTGATCGCCGAGGTCGCGAGCCTCGCGGCCCTCGACATCCAGCTGCAGCTGATCCAGGCCGCCGCGCAGCGCCGGCTCGCCGACGAGAGCCTGGTGCGGCTCGAGGAGCTCGATGCCACCCAGAGCGTGCCGCGGAAGCGGGTCTGGGAGGCCCAGACGGCCTCCCTCTCGCTGGCCGAGCGGGTCGAGGCGCTCGACCGCACGCTCCGGGGCGTGGGCTTCTCGGCGGCGGAGGTGGACCGCATCGGCCGCCGCGGGGAGGTCTTCCCGACGCTCGTGATCCGGGCGCCGGCGCGGGGCACGGTCGTCCGGCTCGACGCGGTCGTTGGCCAGGTGATCCAGCCGAACGAGGCGGTCGCGGAGATCCACGATTCCCGCCACGCCTGGGTGCGGGGGCACCTCACGGAGAACGAGGTCGGCCGGCTGCACTCCCACGACCCGGCCGGCGCGGCCCGCGTCCGGTTCATGTCGCTGCCCGGTCAGGTCTTCAGCGGCGCCGTCACCCGCCGCGGCAACGTGATCGACGCCCGCGACCGCACGCTGCCGGTGTGGGTGGGGATCGACGTGCCGCCGGGCCGCGCCCTCCAGCACAACATGCTCGCGCGGGTGTCGCTGCCGATCGCGAGCGCCGCCCCGGCCCTGGCGGTGCCCGTCTCCGCGGTCGTGCGGCAGGGTACGCAGCCCTACCTCTTCATCCGCGCCGCCGACGGCTCGTTCCGGCGGCAGGCCGTCACGCTGGGCGCCGGCGACGACCGGCTGGTGACCGTCAGGGACGGGCTCGCGCCGGGCGAGATCGTGGCCGTGGCGGGGGTGGCCGACCTGCAGACGGCCTTCGCTTCCATCCGCTGACCAGCAGGAGCCCGACGCATGCTCGACGCGATCATCGCCTTCTCGCTCCGCAACCGGCTGCTGGTGATCGTCGCCGCGCTGGCGGTGGCCGTGGCCGGCGGGCTGGCGCTGGAGCAGATGCCGATTGACGTCTTCCCCGACCTCAACAGGCCCACGGTCACGGTGATGACGGAGGCGCCGGGGTTGGCCCCCGAGGAAGTCGAGACACTCGTCACGCGGCCGATCGAATACCTGCTCAACGGGGCCACCGGCGTCCGCCGGGTGCGGTCGGCGTCGGGCATCGGCCTGTCGATCGTGTGGGTGGAGTTCGAGTGGGGCACCGACATCTTCCGTGACCGGCAGATCGTCGCCGAGAAGCTCCAGCTCGCCCGCGCGAAGCTTCCCGCCGACGCCAATCCCGTGATGGCGCCGGTCTCGTCGATCATGGGCGAGATCGTGCTGCTCGGGCTCCGCGACACCCGGCCCCCGACGACGGCCGCCGAGGCCCGGGAGCAGGGGCTGGCGCTGCGGACCCTGGCCGAGTTCACCATCCGCAACCGCCTGCTGGCCCTCGAGGGCGTGGCCCAGGTGACGGTGATGGGCGGGATCCTCAAGCAGTACCAGATCATCACCTCGCCGGCCCGGCTGGCGGCGCAGGACGTCACCCTGCGGCAGCTCGTCGACGCGGCCCAGAAGGCCAATGCCATCGCCGGCGGCGGCGTGATGGAAAACGCCAACCGCGAGTCGCTGATCCGGATCAGCGGCCAGTCGTTCACGCTCGCCGACGTGGGCAACACGCCGCTGGTGTGGCGGGTGCCCAGGCCGGTGCTCATCAAGGACGTCGCCGACGTGGTGTTCGGCGGGCCGGTGAAGCGGGGCGACGGCGCCGTGCAGGTGAAGGTCGACGACCGCCTCGAGGGGGGCTCGGCCGTGATCCTGGCGATCCAGAAGCAGCCCAACGCCGACACCCTGGCGCTCGATCGCCGCATCGACGCCTCGCTCGACCAGCTCGAGGCCGACCTGCCGCCGGGCGTGATGATCGAGCGGCGGATCTTCCGGCAGGCCGACTTCATCCGGGCCGCCGTCGACAACGTCGTCGAGGCGGTCCGTGACGGGGCCATCTGGGTGGTGGTCGTGCTGTTCCTGTTCATGTGGAACCTGCGGGTCAGCGTCAGCTCACTCACGGCGATGCCGCTCTCGATCCTGGCGACGATCCTGGTGTTCCGGTGCTTCGGCATCACCATCAACACCATGACCCTCGGCGGCATCGCCGTGGCGATCGGCGACCTCGTCGACGACTCGATCGTCGACATCGAGAACATCTACCGCCGCCTGCGGGAAAACCGCCACGCGGCGCGGCCCGAGCATCCGCTGCGGGTGGTGTTCCAGGCGTCGGCCGAGGTCCGCAACTCGATCGTCTACGCCACGCTGATCGTGGCCCTGGTCGTGCTGCCGCTGTTCTCCCTGGCCGGACTCGAGGGGCGGCTGTTCGCGCCGCTCGGCCTGGCCTACATCATCTCGCTGCTCTGCTCGCTGGCGGTCTCGCTGACCGTCACGCCGGTGCTCGGGTATCTGCTGCTCGCGAAGTCGCGGCTGCTGGACGACGCCGCAGACTCGTTTCTGCTGCGGTGGCTGAAGCGGCTCGACGAGGCGGTGCTGCGGTTCACGCTCCGCCACGCCCGGGCCGTGCTCGCCGTCGTGGCCGTGCTCGTGATCGCCAGCCTGGCGATGATCGGCTGGATGGGGGGCGAGTTCCTGCCTCCCTTCAACGAGGGCACGCTCACCATCGGGGTGCAGACCGAGCCGGGCACGAGCCTGGCGGAGAGCAGCCGCGTGGCGCGGCTGGTCGAGGCCCTCGTGCTCGACGTGCCGGAGGTGGTGAGCCTTTCCCGGCGGACCGGCCGGGCCGAGCTCGACGAGCACGCCGAAGGGGTCCACTCCTCCGAGATCGACGTCCGGCTGGTGCCCCACGAGCGGCCCGCGCCTGGCTGGGCGGCCGCGGCGCTGCGGCTCGTGCCGGTGCTCCACCTCTGGGGCTCGGAGCGGGTCGGCCGCCCGCGGGAGGAGGTGGTGGCCGACATCCGCGACCGGATCACCAACATTCCCTCGGTGCGGCTCAACATCGGCCAGCCGATCTCACACCGCCTCGACCACATCCTCTCGGGCGTCCGCGCCCAGATCGTGGTCAAGGTGTTCGGGCCCGACCTCGGCGCGCTGCGGGCGGCGGCGGCCGACATCGAGAGCCGGATGCACGACATCCCCGGCGTGGTCGACCTGCAGGTCGAGCCCCAGGTGGAGATCCCCCAGGTGAGGCTCCGGGTCGACCACCGCGAGGCGGCGCGGCACGGGCTGGCCCCCGGGGACGTCGCCGAGCTCCTGGAGACCGCCTACAAGGGGCGGGTGGTGTCGCAGGTGTTCGACGACGACCGCTACTTCAGCCTCGTCGTCTGGTACGACGAGGACTCGCGGAACAGCCCCGCAATCATCAACCAGACCATCCTCGACACCCCGTCGGGCCGCCGCGTCGCGCTGGGGCAGGTGGCCGAGGTGCTCGACACGACCGGCCCGAACACGATCAACCGGGAGCACGTGCAGCGGCGGATCGTCGTCTCCTGCAACGTGGCCGACCGCGACCTCTCGGGCGTCGTCGCCGACGTGCTCACGGCGATCGAGCCGGTGAGGACGGACCTGCAGGCGCTGCCGGGCGACTACACGGTGGAGCTTGGCGGCCAGTTCGCGGCCCAGCAGGATGCCACCTTCCGGCTCCTGGTGCTCGGCACGGCCGCGGTGGTGGGCGTGTTCCTCCTGCTCTGCAAGGCGCTGGGATCGTGGCGGGCCGCGGTCCAGGTGCTGGTCAACGTGCCCCTGGCCGCGCTGGGGTCGGTGGTGGCGCTGCTGATCGTCAACCAGCCCTCGGCGGAGGCGCTCGCGGCGGCTCCCTGGTGGCAGTGGCCACGGGTCTGGGCCTCCGCCACGAACCTCTCGGTCGCCCACTGGGTCGGGTTCATCACGCTGATCGGCATCGTGAGCCGCAACGGGATCATGATGATCTCGCACTACATCCACCTCATGCAGCACGAGGGGGAGCCCTTCGGCGAGCGGATGGTGATCCGCGGCAGCCTGGAGCGGCTCGCCCCGGTGCTGATGACGGCCTTCACGTCGTTCTTCGGGCTGCTCCCGCTCCTCTTCGGGGCCGGCCAGCCCGGCAAGGAGATCCTCTACCCGCTGACCGTGGTGGTCTTCGGCGGCATGCTCGGCTCCACGATCCTCGACCAGATCGTGACACCCGCGCTCTTCTACGCCTTCGGCAGTCGGGTGGTGGGCCCCGGTCGCACGCCCGAAGACGAGGCCGGGCTCGGCGGCTCCGCCGGGCGGATCCCGCTCGGCGACGAGGAGCGATCATGACCGCGACCACCGTCGGCGCCGGAACGCGCCCGCGCCGCCTTTCACCGTCCGCGGCGAACCTCGATCATCCAACTCGATCATCCAATGAGCCCTGCGAGGATCGCATGCATCGACCCCTGATCAGATTCGCCGTCCGCGGGTTCAGCGTGGTCCTGCTGGTGGCCGCCTTGCTCGCCGGTCGGGCCGGAGCGGCGGCGCGGCCCAACATCCTCTGGATCGTCCTCGACGACGTCTCACCGCACTTCTCCTGCTACGGCGAGCGGACGATCCGGACGCCGCACGTGGATCGGCTGGCCCGCGAGGGCACGCGGTTCACGCGGGCGTTCGTCACCGCGCCGGTCTGCTCGCCATGCCGCTCGGCGGTGATCACGGGCTGCTACCAGACCATGATTGGCGCCCACCACCACCGCAGCGGCCGCGGGGTCGAGAGGATCCGGCTGCCGCCGGGCGTGCGGCCGATCCCGGAGCTGTTCCAGGAGGCGGGATACTACACCTGCATCGGCAGCGGTCTGCCGACGGAGAACCGCCGCGGCACCGGCACGGACGGCGAACTGGGCAAGACCGACTACAACTTCGACTGGAACCCGGAGATCTTCGCCGGCAGCGACTGGTCCGGCCGCACGGCCGGCCAGCCCTTCTTCATGCAGGCCCAGCTGGCGGGGGGCAAGCTCCGCGGCAACAGCGTCGAGTCGGCGCGGAGGCTCGCGGAACGTGCCGCCGCCGACCTGGACGGCGCCACCGATCCGGCCGCGGTCACCCTGCCCCCGTACTACCCCCGCGACCCGGTGCTGCTCGGCGACTGGGCGGCGTATCTCGACGCCATCCGCCTCACCGACGAGCACGTCGGCCGCATCGTGGCCCGGCTCGAGGCGGAGGGCATCCTCGACGAGACCGTGATCATCCTCTGCGGCGACAACGGCATCAGCCATGCCCGGGGCAAGCAGTTTCTCTACGACGAGGGCACCTGGACGCCGCTCGTCGTCCGCGGGCCGGGCATCGCCCGGGGGGGCGTCCGCGACGACCTCGTCGAACTCATCGACATCGCCGCGGTCTCGCTGGCCGCCGCCGGCATCCCGCCGCCGGCGACCATGCAGGCCCGCGATCTGTTCGCCGCCGACCACCGGCCCCGCGAGGCGGTGTTCGCGGCCCGCGACCGCTGCGACGAGACGGTCGATCGAATCCGCAGCGTCCGCACGGACCGGTTTCTCTACATCCGCAACTTCCATCCCCGGCGGCCGCTGCTCCAGCCGAATGCCTACAAGGACTCCAAGAGCATCCTCCAGACGCTCCGGGCTTGGCACGACGCCCGCCGGCTCGATCCGCTGCAGGAAAGGCTGCTCTTCAGCCCGACGCGTCCGGAGGAGGAGCTCTACGAATGGCCCGCCGACCGCTGGCAGGTGAACGACCTCGCGGCCGATCCCGCCCACCGGGAGACGCTCGCCGAGCTCCGGACCCGCCTCGACGCGTGGATGGCCGAGACGCACGACCCGGGATCCGAACCCGAGGCCATGTACGATAGCGACATGGCGGTGTACCTCGGCCGGCCGTGGGATGCCAGGACCGACAGCATCCGCCACACGATCGCGCTGATGAAGGCGTGGGCAGAGGAGGGCAAGTGATCCCCGCCGCCATGCCGTCCATACCCCGCCCGCCCGGCCCGACCACGCAGTCTGCCGTCCCGGACCGACCGGTGTCACGGCCGTATGTCGTCGACTGCCAGACCCATCTCTTTCTGCCCGAGGTGCTCGAGGAGATGCGGCGGCGGACCACCGAGCCGCTCGTCTACGACCAGGACGGCGCGACGATGCTGCGGATGGGCGGCTGGCTCCGCAAGGTGCCGCCGCATTACGCCAGCGTGGCCGACAAGCTGGCGATGATGGACGCCAGCGGCATCGACCACGCCCTGCTGAGCACCAACGATCCGGGACCGGAATGGTTCGGCGCCGACGGCCTGCGGATCGCGGAGCGGATCCACGACGCGCTGGCGGCGCTCGTGCCGCTCCATCCGGGCCGCTTCAGCTGGCTCGCCACCCTGCCGCTGCAGGACGAGCAGGCGGCCCGTGCGGAGCTCACGCGCTGCCTGGGCCTGCCTGGCTTCCGCGGCATCCTGCTCTACTCGAACCTCGCGGGCGTCTGGTGCGACGAGGCTCCCTTCCACTGGCTTTACGCGCGGGCCGAGGAACTCGGCCTGCCCGTGCTGCTCCACCCCGCCAAGCCGCTGACTACCGATGCGGTCTGCGGCTACGAGCTCACCGGCACGCTCGGCAACATGTTCGAGGACACGATCGCGCTGGCCCGGATCATCGCCAGCGGCCTCCTCGACCGGCATCCGGACCTGGCGGTCGTCTGCCCGCACCTCGGCGGTGCGCTGCCCTACCTCTGCGGCCGGATGGATCATCAGGTGAGGGTCTTGAAGCGCGGGCCGCAGCACCTGCGGAAGAAGCCGAGCGACTACCTCCGCGACATCTTCATGGACATCGTTTCGCCGCTGCCGGAGGCGATGCGGTTCGCCCTCGACTTCACGTCGGCCGACAAGCTCCTGTTCGCCAGCGACCATCCCTGGGTTGAAGCGGCCGAGATCTTCGGGGCGTTCGAGCAGCTCGGCCTGCCTGCGGAGACCGAGGCCAAGATCCTGGGCGGCAACGCCCGGCGGCTGTTCAAGCTGTGAGGGGCGGGATCTCGCGCGGCGGCCAGCAAGGCCGGGTCGCGATAAACTTCATTGGCGTGGTTCCGGCTTCGGGCCGGGGCATCAACGCCCAAGCTGCGTGGAAGGAGGATCACATGCCGGTGCGCCGCACTCGCATCATCATGGTGGCAAGCTTGGCGGGCGTCATGCTCGTGGCGGCAGGCGTGTGCTGTCTCGCGGCCGACGATCTCGACGCCCGGCTCGCTCGCGACGTGAGGCCGCTCGTGGCCCGTTACTGCCACGAATGTCATGCCGGCGACGCCGTCGAGGGCGACGTCGACCTGGCGTCGGCGACGTCGCTCGAGGATCTTCGCGGCACCCTTGGCACCTGGCAGCGGGCGCGGGAGGTGATCCACGACGGTCAGATGCCCCCCAAGGACGCCGCACAGCCAACCACGGCCGAACGGGATCTGCTCGAAGCCTTCCTCCAGGACTTTCTCAGGCGCGAGGCGGTCGCCCGGGCCGGGGATCCGGGAGCGGTCGTGCTCCGCCGCCTCGACAACGCGGAATACACCTCCACGATCCGCGACCTGACCGGCGTGGCCACGCTCGATCCCGCCCGGGAGTTTCCCGTCGACGGCGCCGCGGGCGAGGGGTTCAGCAACACCGGACAGGCGCTGGTGATGTCGCCCGCCCTCGCGGAGAAGTATCTCGAGGCGGCGAAGGGAGTCGCGGCCCATGCGGTGCTGCTGCCCGACGGCCTGCGATTCGCGGAGGGCACCAGCCGCGCCGATTGGACCGACGAGTGCCTCGAACGGCTGCGGTCTTTCTACCGCCGCTTCACGGCGCCGCTCGACGAGGCGATGCAGACGGTCGCCCAGGGTGTCGAACTCGACATGGGCCGCGAGGGGGGCCTGCCCGTCGCCCGGTATCTCGCGGCCATCTCCGACCGGCGCGAGGCCCTCGCCGCCGGCGAGACCGCGGCCGTCGCCGGCGAGCGGGGACTGAGCCGCACGTATCTGGCGACCGTCTGGCAGGCGGTCGCCGCGGCGAACGAGGCGCGGTCGCCCCTCGTGGAGAGCGTCCACCGAGCGTGGCGGGATTCGAAGCCGACGGACCCGGAAGCCGGCGGCCGGATCGTCGCCGACACGATCGCCCCGTGGCAGCGGGCCCTGTGGAAGTTCAACACCGTCGGCCAGATCGCCCGGCACCTCGGCCGCACGGACGGCCCGGCCGCCTGGATGGAGCCCGTCGAGCCGCTCGTGCACCGGCGGGAGTTTCGCGTGAAGCTTGCGGTACCGCCCGGTAGCGATGCGGCGGTCGTCCGGCTCGTGGCCACCGATGCGGGCGACGGAAGCGACCAGGATTTCATCGTCTGGGAGAACCCGCGGCTCATCGCGACCGACATTCCGGACCTGCATGTGCGGCACCTCAACCGCGGGGCGGCCGCCGTCACCCGTGACCGCGCGGCGGTCGCAACGGCCGTGCGGGGATGCTTCGAGGCGCTCGGGGAGGCCGAGGCGGCCCGGGCCGTCGGCCGCGAGCCCGCGCCGCTCGCCGACCTCGCCGCCAAGCACGGCGTGGATCCGGGCGTGCTGGCGGCGTGGGTCGATCTTCTCGGGGCGTCCCCGCCCGCGCCGGCGGGCGGCTTCCTCCTGACCGCCAAGGCCGCCGCGGTGGCGGGCCACGAGAGCCTCGCCGGCTGGTCGGGCGAGCAGGCGCTGAGCATCCTCGCCAACAGCGGCGGCGAGTCGCTGAAGACCCCCGCGGAGTTCAAGCCCGGCGGAGTCGTCATGCACCCGGCGCCCGATCGCCGCGCCGTGGTCGCCTGGAGGAGTCCGCAGCCGCTCACGGTGCGGGTCGAGGGGGCCGTCGGGCAGGCTCACGTGGGGTGTGGCAACGGCGTCGCCTGGAGCCTGGAGGTCCGCCGGGGTGCGACCCGGCGGCAGCTGGCGTCGGGCACGACCGCGACCAACCGCTCCGAAATGGTGCCGATCGAGCCGATCACGGGCGTCGTCATGCGGAAGCACGACCGGCTGTGCCTGGTCATCGATGCCCGCGACGGCGACCATTCCTGCGATTCCACGGCGGTCGACCTCGTGATCCATGCCGACGGCGCGGCGTGGAACCTCGCCGCCGAGCTGGCCGACACCGCCCCCGGCCGCGGCATCCGCGCGGGCAACCCGGTGGCCGATGCCTCTGGCCGCGAGGGTGTCTGGGAACTCGGCAGCGAGCCGGCCGGCGCGGACGGCTGGCAGGTGCCCGGCGGGTCCCTCCTGGCCCGATGGCAGGAAGCATCGGCAGCCGACCGCGGGACAATCGTCGCCGACCTGGAGCAGTTGTTCGCCGGCGCGGCCGCCCCCGAGCAGGCCGACGAGGCCGATCGCCGGTTCCGCGACGAACTCCTCGCCGCCGCCGGCCCGCTGCTGCCTCGGCTCGGATCCCTCGGGTCGGAGCCCGCCGGCGACGAGGCCCAGCCCGCCGCCGACGCTCCCGTCTTCGGCCGGCATCCGGCGGGTCACGGTCCCGTCGCGGCGGACGACCTGTGCCTGCGGGCTCCGGCGACGGTCGAGTTCCGCATCCCCGCCAATCTGGCCGCCGGCCGGGAGTTCGTGGTCGCCGCCACGGTGCATCCGGCGACGGCGGGTGAGGCCGCGGTGCAGGCGTTCGTGGTCGCCGCCGCCGATGCCGCCGCCGCCGCCGGGCCAGCGCTCTCCCCGGCCGACCCCGTGATCGCCGCCCCGGACGGCGCCGCCTGGAAACGGTTTGCCGCCGCCTTCGCGGATTTTCGCGAGCTCTTTCCTCCCGCGGTGTGCTACGCGCGGATCGTGCCGGTCGACGAGGTGATCACGCTCAACGTGTTCTACCGCGAGGACGAGCGGCTCAGGCGGCTCCTGCTCGACGAGGCCGAGGCCGCCCACCTCGACCGTCTCTGGGACGAGCTGCTCTTCATAGCCCAGGAGCCCTATCGGCTGCAGGACGCCCACGAGCAGCTCGTGCAGTTCACCACGCAGGATCGCAGCGACCTCACCAGCAGCTTCGTGACCCTGAGACCGGCAATCGAGGCCCGAATCGAGGCCTTCGAGAAGCGGCTGCTGGCCGCCGAACCGGTCCAGGTCGCGGCGGTGCTCGCCCTGGCGGACCGGGCCTGGCGGCGGCCGCTGGACGGGCGGGAGTCGGCCGCCCTGCGGGATCTCTACGATCGTCTGCGGCGCGACGGCCTCGCCCACGACGAGGCCGTGAGGCTGCTGATCGCCCGGGTGCTCGTGGCGCCGGCCTTTCTCTACAAGCTCGAGACGCCCGGATCGGGCCCCGCGCCGGAGCCCGTGACGGGCCGCGAGCTGGCCACGCGGCTGGGCTACTTCCTCTGGTCGTCCCTGCCCGACGAGCCGCTCGCCACTGTGGCCGACCGCCTCCAGGATCCCGACGTGCTGCTCGCCGAGACGCGACGGATGGTCCGCTATCCGCGGATCCGTCGGCTCGCGGTGGAGTTCGGCACGCACTGGCTCCACGTCCACGGCTTCGACGTCCACGACGAGAAAAGCGAGGAGGAGTTCCCGGAGTTCGCCGGCCTGCGGGCTGCGATGCACGAGGAGGTGGTGCTCCTGCTGACCGACCTCTTCCAGAACGACCGGTCGATCCTCTCGCTCATCGACGCCGACCACACGTTTCTCAACGAGTCCCTCGCCCTCCACTATGGAATCCCGGGCGTGACCGGGGCCGGGTGGCGGCGGGTGGAGGGCGTGCGGGAGCACGGCCGGGGGGGCATCCTCACGCTGGCGGCCACGCTCTCGAAACAGTCCGGGGCGTCGCGGACCAGCCCGATCCTCCGGGGCACGTGGTTCAGCGAGGGCCTCCTCGGCCAACGGCTGCCAAAGCCGCCGAAGAACGTGCCTCTCCTGGCCGAGGCGCCCCCGGCGGGCCTCTCCGAGCGGGAGCTGACGGCCCTCCATTCCAGCCACGCCGCCTGTGCCGGCTGCCACGCGCGGTTCGACGCCTATGGCTTCGCGCTCGAGGAGTTCGACGCGATCGGTCGGCGACGGGCGAGCGACACGGTCGGCAGGCCGATCGACGCCGCCGCCGTGCTGCCCGACGGCACCAGGGTGGCCGGTGCCGCCGATCTCCGGGGCTACCTGGCGACCGTCCACGCCCACGGCTTCGAACGTCACTTCCTCCGTAAGCTGCTCGGCTTCGCCCTCGGACGCGGGGTGCAGCTCTCCGACGAGCCCCTGCTCGACGAGATTCAGGCGCGGCTGGCAGCGGCCGATCACCGGGCCGGCGTCGCCATCGAGGCGATCGTGCTCAGCCCGCAGTTCCGGCAGATTCGCGGCCGGGACGAGGCCGAGCCATGACGGCGATGGGCCCCCGATCACATCGTAGGGCTGCTCTGCCGTCTGCGTGGCGACGGGTGCGAATGGAAATGGTTCACGCTCCCGATTCCTGGCCTCGCTCGTGCGGCCCTCGAAATCGGGCGAATCTCGGCGCGGATCAGATCCGATCGAGCGACGGCACTGTGAAGGCCGGGTTGTTGGGATCCTTGAGCAGGCGGTTCGCGTCGTCCGCATGCTCTCCCACGTGCCGCTCGGTGGCGGGATCAAACGTCAGCAGCGGACCGACGCGATACGACGTGCCGTGCTCCGGAATCCCCACTCCATCTCGCATGATCGAATGCAGGGCGAGGAAGTGCTCGGCGACATCGGCTCGGTCTCCAAATCGCACCGCCTTCTCATCAAACGGCATCTCGACGCCCAGCCGGTAGGAGTTGTTCATCAGGTGGCCGAGCACGCAGCCCCGGTGGGCGTCCTGCACGCCGCCGTTGGCGAGTTTCGGATCCCCGGCCCGGACAGCCGTGACGAAGCTCTGCCAGTTTCCGCCGGGCGTCACCCGGCCCGGCGGGATGTCGAGCGGCTCGAACTCCTTTCCGCCCGGCCGCCGGATGCGGAAGGGCCCCTCACCGATGATGACGCTGCCATCTTCGAGGTAGTATTCGTTCTCAACCTGCCGCGTGTAGCCGTCGTATTTCACGTTCCGCACGTTGAACAGCACCTTCTGCCCGTTGGCATACTCCGCCATCGCGAACATGGTGTTGGGCGTTTCTCCCTGGTCGTGCCAGGCGAAGCGGCCGCCGAGGGCCAGGGCCCGCACGGGATGCACCTGGTCGTCGTCGATCGCCCAGCAGGCCACGTCGAGCTGATGCGTTCCCTGGTTGTTGAGATCGCCGTTGCCGGTCTTCCAGAACCAGTGCCAGTTGTAGTGCACCAGGTTCGCGTGATAGTGGTCGATCACGGCCGGACCCTTCCAGAGGTTCCAGTCGAGCGCTGCCGGGGGATCCGTGTCGGGCATGAAGCCGATCCCGTCCCGCGGCTTGCAGCAGTACCCGTAGGCGAGCGCGAGCCTCGGCAGGGTGCCGTTCTTCAGGGCTTCGTGGAGCCCGGCGATGTTCGCATCGCTCCGTCGCTGCGTGCCATGCTGCACCACCACTCCATACTTCGTCGCCGCGGCGACGGCGATCCGGCCTTCGGCGACGTCGTGGCTGAGGGGCTTCTCCACGTAGACGTGCTTACCGGCCTGGGCTGCGAGGATCGTCATCAGCGAGTGCCAGTGGTTGGGGGCGGCAATCGAGACGGCATCGATGCTCTTGTCGTCGAGCACGCTGCGAAAGTCGGCCACTGCCGCAGGCGCGGCGGTCGCTTTGCCGGCCTTCTTCTTCAGCATCTCGACGGTGCGGCCGAGCACCTCCGCGTCGGGATCGACGACGGCCGCGATCTCGACGTTGTCGAGGCCCATGAAGCCGCTCAGGTGGGCCTTGCCGCGGCCGTTGAGGCCGAGCACGGCGATGCGGACGCGATCGTTCGCACTCCGCATCGAGGCCGAAGCGCGCGGCGAAGCGAGCAGCAGCGATCCAGCGGCTGCTGACGAGGCGAGAAACGTGCGACGGGTCGTGGGCTTCTTCATCCGAGTATCTCCCGGTGGGGGGCGGCGAGCCCGAGGATCATCACGAACGAAAAAGGCCGCATGAGCCTCTGCATGGGAATGGGATACCGCTCCATCAAGCCAGCGCTTTCCAGGCCCCTATTCTATCCATCGATGGGGTATGCTCGCGACTCACTCGGCGAGGCCTGCCGACCGTACGAAATGCCCGCCACCCACTGGAGCGACTGCATGCCGCTTGCGCGTCTGCGGATCCCATGCCGAAGAGCGATGCTGGCCGCCCTGGCATCGACGTTGTGTGGCTGCTGGGCAGCGGCGGAAGTGATCCCGCCAGCATCCGCACTCCAGCTGTGGACCGCTCCCGCTGCCCGCAAGGTTTTCCGCGAGGACGGCCCGCCCGGAGATGCCGAGACGGAGGTGCGGCTGGAGGCGGCTGGTGGCGAGACCGAATCGACCCAGGTGGTGCTGCGGGCACAAGGGGCGGCATGCGTGCTGACGAGCGCTACGGTGTCGGAGTTCCGCGACGACCGGGGCAGCGCTTGCCCCGACATCCATGCCGACCTCCTGCGGGTGGACCATGTCTACCTGCCCAGACTCAACCGCGCCTGGCCCGATCCGCTGCCCCCGTTTCGCGGCCCGCTGCCGCTCCTGCCCGGACTGGCGCAGCCGCTCTGGCTGAGCGTGCGGGTGCCGCCGACGGCGCCGGCCGGCACCTACCGGGCGACACTCCGGCTGTCGTTCGACACGCAGCCCGAACGCGAGGTCCCGGTGAGCCTGCGGGTGTTCGGGTTTCGACTCCCGGAACGCCCGGCCCTGCGCACGGCCATCGGCATCTCCATGGATTTCGTCCTGCGGCAGCACGGTGTGCAGCCGGGAACGCCAGAGGCCGCCGAACTGGAGCGGAACTACTACCAGTTCTTCCTCGAACGGCGGCTCTCCCCGTTCACCCCTCCCTGCGACCTCTTCTCGCCCGAGGCGGCTCGGTGGCTCGACGATCCACGGCTGACGAGTTTCGTGATCCCCTGCAGCGAGGACGACGCGGAACTGCGGCGGCTCGTGGAGCATCTTCGTGCGCATGACTGGCTGAAGAAAGGCTTCTTTTACGTCTGGGACGAGCCGCAGACCGAGGCCGACTTCGAGCAACTGGCCCGGCGGGCGCGGCGCATCCGAGCGATCGAGCCACGGGCGGCGATCATGGTGCCGTTCAACGGCAACCCGCAGCAGGCGTCGGGCCGCTCCACCTATGACCGCCTCGACGGTCTGGTCGATCAGTGGTGTCCGCTCTCGAGCGCCGTCGATGTGGACGAGCAGCAGGCGCGGGCAGCCCGCGGCGAGGGTTCCTGGTGGTACGTGTGCTGCGTGCCCCGGCAGCCCCGCGCCAACGTGATGGTCGACTGGCCGGGGGCCGCCCATCGGGCGCTGTTCTGGCAGCAGAAGCAGCGGGGCATCGACGGATTCCTCTACTGGTCGGCGACGTATTGGGATCCCGCCTACACCCGCGACCCCTGGACCGACATCCACACCTACACGTTCAAGAGCGACTGCTACGGCGACGGCTCGCTCGTCTATCCCGGCGACCGAGTGGGAATCGATGGCCCGGTGACTTCGATCCGTCTCGAGCTGCTCCGCGACGGTATGGATGACTTCGAATACCTGACGCTGTTCGAGAAGCTCCGCGGCCCGGAGGCGATGCAGGCGCTGACCCGCCGGGCGACGACGAGCCTGAACGACTCCACGACCGACCCGCTGGTGCTCGACGGCCTGCGCCGCGAGATGGCCGAGGCCCTGGAGCAAGCTGCTCGCGAGCAGGCCGCACCGGATCCCACCGAGCAGACGCGAACACGATTGATCGATACGACCGAACTGCTTGGACTGGCAAACGACCGGGTCAGCGTCGCGTTCGACCGCGGCACCGGTGAACTCGTGAGCCTGCGAAACCTCGACGGCGACGACGAGTATCTGAAGCAACCCGGGGCGGCAGGGAATCCGTTCCGAGTGCACGTCGATCCGACGGAGGTGCCTTCGGCGCTGAGACTGCCGTTTCCCTGGCCGATCCAGCCGCCCGATGATGCGCTCGGAGGTGACATCGTCGATCCCCGTGGGTGCCGCCTGGAGACGAGCCGATTCGTCCGTGGGCCGCAGGAGGGGCGACTGACGCTCGAGCTCGTCGATGCGGCCCACGGGCTCAGGTTCGACCTTGATGCGACGCTGCCCGACGGCGACTGTGCCCTCGGCTTGGACCTCACGATTCGGAACACGGGGACCGCCCCCAAGAGCGTGATGGCGGCCATCCCGCATCTCACCGGTCTTGGTCTGGGCGCTGACCCCGCGGCTAACCTCGGAGTACGCCTTCGTGACGTGGGGCAGTCGCGGGCGCCGGCGTGGTCGCTGCAGGGCGGTGTCTACACCCGCGACTGGTCGATGCCGTGGAACGCCGTCTACGACCCGGCCACGAACGGGACGCTCGGGATGATCGCCCTCGACGAGTCGATCCGCAACAAGATCCTGCGCCGCTGGCCGGGCGGAGGCATGGAGATCTTCTATTTCGACCAGGTTCGCCTGGCGCCAGGAGCGGCCGCCTCGTTTCCCACAAGCCAACTGCTGGTGACTAGCGGCGATTGGAAGGTGACCGCCCGGAGATACCGGGAGTGGTTCGCCGCAACATTTTCACTCCGTCATGCGCCCGCGTGGTTCGCGGAGATCGGATCCTACTCGGGAGCATGGATCCCGGGCCCGAAGGAAGTCGCGGCAGCGCAGGCAAATCAGGCCCGCCCCGTGCCGCAGGCCACAGCCACACCTGCCGGTCCATTCACGTCCTTCGCAGACCTGCCGCGGGCATACCTCGGGGGCCGGTTCGATCTGCAGGAATGGGCTCAGTACTGGCAGGGAGTCGTCACCACCGGGCACGTCGACGCCTTCGACCACTGCGACGGCATCTACGAGTTCCGCAGCGATCTGGGCGGGGCCGCGGCGATGCGGCGCGGTGTCGCCGGCGTCGAGCGGATCGGCCGCCACCTGGGGCTTTACATCGGCGCGAAGACCGTCCGCATCGATAGCGAATTCTTCCGCGGCCGTGATCCCCGCGCTGCGATGGCGATGGAGACGCCCGACGCCACGCTGCGGCCGGACGCGAAGAGCATCTGGATGTGCCTGAGCGACGAGGCGTGGCAGGATCACCTCGCGCAGACCTGCGGACGGCTGCTCCGGGAGTCGGGGGCACAGTACATCCGCCTCGATGAACTGGGGGAGCTGTTCGAAACCTGCCACAACCCGGCACACCATCACGCGTCGCCCTACGACCTGGTGCCGTGCAAGTTGGAGTTGCTACGAAAGGTCCGCGCGGCGATGGACGCGGTCGATCCCGACTCGATGCTGTTCACCGAGGGAGGCGTCGACGTCATGAACCTCCACGCCAACGGTATGCTGGGGATCTGGAACGCGGGCGCCGACATCGCCCCGTTGCGGCTCGCCGTGCCCAGCTACCAGGGCCTGGCCTACCACTACGGCCAGGTCGACTCCGCGCTCCAGGGCTTCGCCTGCGCTGGCTCCGGCGCCTGCACGCGGCAGGGCTTCGTCACCGAGCACCACGAGTCCATCTGGGGCGTCGGCCTGGAGCGAAAGCCTGCGTGCTATCCGCCCCAGGTCAACGAGTGGACCTGGCCGCCGGCGGCCGACCTGCAGTGGGACCTGCTGCGGGTCACGTTCCAGGAGGCGATGCTCGCCTGCGATCCGACCGATGAGAATCCATCCGCGCCCGCGCTCGACGCGCGAGACCGCGACGACTGGGCGGGGCGGCTGTGGCGGTCGCCGCGCTACTGGCTGTTGACCTGTGGCAATCGCGCGGCCGTCAAACCGGCCCAGGCCCTCCGCGTAAGGCTGCCGGACCTCCCGGCGGACGTCGCGCATGGACTCGAGATCGATACCGAGACCCTCCAAACGAGGCCCGTCGTGATCGAGCGAACTGCCGATGGCACCTTCATCGACACCGTCTTCGGGTTCTCCGCGGTACTGCTGCCGCGGACCGACTGCCCGCCACTCGTGCTGGCGGACCCCAGACCGCTCGTCTGTAGTGCTGGCCAAAGCCTGGAGGTCGGCCTCTCATCCTGGCCGATGCCGAATCACACACCTCCCCACGTAAGGATTGACGTACCCGGCCTAGAAGCTTCGCCACGTCAGGCGGATCTGCCGGCCACGGCGGCGATCCAGACGACGAAAGGGACCGTGCCAGGGCACTACGTCCTGCGGGTCACGGGCGACTGCCTGCCGCTCAAACGCTGGCTGGAAGTCGTGCCGGCCTCGGTGCCGGAAGCACCGCCGCCATGAGGACCCATGAGGCCCATGAGGCCTTATGAGGCCCCATGAGGACCGCAGCGCCATCTTTTTCGAAACCAGTTGCTGGTTATTCCATAACCCATGCCAACTATACTAGTGTGTCACGTGGTTTCTGTTCGAGAGGCGGCCCCATGCTCCGACCCGGCGTGCCGGCACGAATCTGGACGCGCAGCCGGCGTGCTCTGGGTTTCAGGATGGGCGTCGGGATGGGCGTCGGGATCGCGGTCGTCGCATGCTGCGGCATGGGCCGGCCGGCCGGGGCCGAAACGGCGCCGACCGCGGATCTCCACCAGCAGTTCTTCGAATCCCGCGTGAGACCGCTCCTTTCCACCAGGTGCCAGGAGTGCCACGGCGCCGGAATCGCCGAAGCGGGGCTGCGGCTCGACAGCCGCCAGGCGCTGATCCGGGGCGCTGACTCGGGCCCGGTGATCGTGCCAGGCAAGGCCGCCGAGAGCCGGCTCCTCGCGGTGGTCCGGCACGCCGACGCCGTCACGATGCCTCCGGAGGGCAAACTCTCGGACGACGAGATCTCGGCTCTCGAGACCTGGATTGCGGCAGGGGCGCCGTGGAGCGGTCCCGGGGGCGATGACGACACGTCCACCCCGGCAGCCGGGCCGGTCGACATGCAGCGGCGGCTCGAGGATGCGCTCCGTGCCCACTGGGCGTTTCAGCCGCTGCTGCGGCACGAGCCCCCGGCACCCGCGCCGCAGGCTCCCCCTGAGTGGGCTCATTCGCGGATCGACCGTTTTATCCTCGCGGCTGCCACTGCGGCAGGCGTCTCACCGTCGCCGGCGGCAAGTCCGCGGGACCTCGTGCGAAGGGTGTGGTTCGATCTGACCGGCATGCCGCCGCCAGCCGCGGAGGTCGATGCGTTTGCGGCCCAGCCGACGGAGGAGTCGTACCAGGCGCTCGTCGACAGGTTGCTGGCATCGCGACACCACGCGGAGCACTGGGCCCGGAAATGGCTCGACGTGGCGCGGTATGCCGACACCATGGGGTACGCGTTCGACAGCCAGGACAAACGCTACCCGTTTGCCTGGACGTATCGCGACTGGGTCGTCGCAGCGCTTGCGGCCGATCGGCCGTATGACCAGTTCATCACCCTGCAGATCGCCGCCGACCTCGTGGTGCCGCCGGTGCCACCGTCGGATCTGGCCGCGCTCGGCTTCCTCACCGTGGGGAGGTCGTTCCTCGGCAACGCGAACGACATCATTGACGACCGCATCGACCTCGTGACCCGCGGGCTGATGGGACTCACCGTGGCCTGCGCCCGCTGCCACGACCATAAGTACGAGCCCGTCACGACGGCCGACTACTACGCCCTGCACGGCATCTTCGCCAGCTGCCAGATCCCAGAGGAACTGCCCGAGATCGGCCCGTCCCCTCCGGGGCCGGAGGGGGCGGCCTTCGCGGCCACCTATGCCGAACTCCGGCAGGCGGTGACCGATCACCAGGCCGCTGTCCGGGCGCGGGCGGTGCGCGAGGCCGTCGCCCACGCGGCCGCCTACTTTCTCGAGGTGGCGCGGCCCGCGGTTCGCGGTGCCGACAAGCGGCCGCCGCGGCTGGCCGACGGTTATGAACTGCAGCAGCTGATCATCGACAAGCTCACCCGTCTCGTCGGTGGGCAGACCGAGCGGCACCCGATCCTCGGGCCATGGGTGGCCGCGGCGTCGGGATCCGATCCCGAGGTGCCGTCGCGGCTCGCGCGGCTGCTTGACGCTGACGCCGCCGGCCAGCCTGCAGCCAACCTGAATGCCGTGATCCGCGAAGAGCTCGCCTCGGCCCGTCCCGGCTCGCTCGCCGACCTTGCCGAAGCATACGGTCGAATCGTGATGCGGGTCGCGCCGGACTGGGCCGGCGGGCCTGCCGTCGCCGGCGACGAGACGGACGACATGAAGGCGGTCCGCGAGTTGCTGGGCGCTGCCGGCGCGCCGTTCGTCGTGCCGGAGAAGGAGGTGATGCGCGTTGCCACCATGGCGGAGCAGACGGAGTTCCGCAGACGGCAACTGAACATCACGAAGCATCAAGCAGAAGCGGCCGGAGGCCCGCCGCGGGCGATGGTGCTCGTCGATCGCCCGCAGCCGCAGGACAGTCCGATCCTCCTCCGCGGCAGTCCGGCGCGGCGCGGCGAGGTCGTGAAGCGGCGGATGCCGATGCTGCTGGGGGGGGCGGAGGTGGGCGCCGGGTCGAGCGGCCGTCTCGAGCTGGCCCGTGCGATCGTGGGCCCCGGCAACCCGCTGACAGCGCGGATGATCGTGAACTGGGCGTGGACGCATCATTTCGGCGGCGGACTCGTGCCCGCGGCCGGCGACCTGGGGCTGCGCGGGGAGGCCCCCGCTCACCGCGAACTGCTCGACGACCTCGCCCGTCGGTTCGTCGACGAAGGCGGCTGGAGCCTGCGTTGGCTGCATCGCGAGATCGTGACGAGCCGCACCTTCCGGCAGTCGTCGGCCGCCCGCGAGGATCTCGCTGACCGCGATCCCGACAACCGGCTCTTCGCCCGGGCCAATCGGCGCCGCCTCGACTGGGAGGCCTGGCGCGACTCCATGCTCGTCGCCGCCGACACGCTCGATCATGGGCGGTTTGGCGGCCGCGGCGTCGACCCGCTCGCGGTGGAGTCGATGTCGGTGCGGTCGATCTACGGCCGCCTCGACCGCCAGGATGTGCCGGGCCTGCTGCGGACGTTCGATGTCGCCAACCCCGACACGACCGTGCACGTGCGGGTACGGACCACCGTGCCCCAGCAGTCGCTGGCCGTGCTCAACTCCGAACTCGTCGTCAATGCCGCGCGGCGGCTGGCGGCGCGGGTGCAGGCGGAGGTGGCTGATCCGGCGCGAGACGATCTCCGCGTCGAGTCGCTGTGGCGGGCGGCGCTGTCGCGGAGTCCGTCAGCCGAGGAGCGGGATGCAGCCCTGGCCTGGCTCGCGGCAGAGCTGCCGTCCGATACGAGCGCGTTCGGACGATACGAGCGGCTTGCCCAGGCGGTGCTCGCGGTCGCCGAGTTTCAGTTCATCGATTGAAGTAGCTTCGGAAAGACAGCTCGCACCATGCACGACGACCTGCCCCCCGACCGATTCCTCTCCCGCCGCGACGCGCTCTGCCGCGGCGGCCTGGGGCTGGGCTGGCTCGGTGCGGCGAGCCTCCTCGCCGCCGAACGGGCGGACGTGGCGGGGTCGGGCCTGACCCTCGCGCCGCGGGCGGCCCACTTTCCGGCGCGGGCACGGGCGGTGATCCACATCTTTGCCAACGGCGGCCCGAGCCACATCGACACCTTCGATCCGAAGCCCGTGCTCGCCGCCCATGCCGGCCGGGAGATTCCCACGAACCTGCCGACGGAGCGCCGCACGGGCGCGGCCCTGCCGTCCCCGTTCCGGTTTTCGCGGCACGGCGAGAGCGGCCTGGAGGTGAGCGAGTTGTTTCCGTCGGTGGCGCGGCATGCCGACCGCCTGCTGGTCGTGCGATCGATGCATGCCGACGTGCCCAATCACGAGCCCTCGCTGATGCTCATGAACTGCGGTGACGCGCGGCTCGTGCGGCCGTCGGCCGGCGCGTGGGTGACCTACGCGCTGGGAAGTGAAAACCAGAACCTGCCGGGGTTCGTGGCGATGTGCCCGGGTGGCTTTCCGATCAAGGAGTCCGAGAACTGGCGAAGCGCCTTCCTGCCGGGCGCCTTCCAGGGCACGTACATCGACACGAAGAAGCGCGACGCGGCCGACCTGGTGGAGAACGTCCGCCATCCGGTTCTCGACCGTGCTGCGCAGCGGCGGCAGTTCGACCTCATCTCCCAACTCGATCGGCAACACCTGGCCGCACGGCCGCACGACCCGGCACTCGAAGCCCGGCTCGCGTCGATGGAACTCGCGTGGCGGATGCAGTCGGAGGCGACCGATGCGTTCGACGTGTCTCGCGAACCGGCACACGTGCTCGCCCGCTACGGCGACGACGTGCAGGGGCGGCAGATGCTCATCGCGCGGCGGCTTGTCGAACGGGGCGTGCGCTACGTGCAGGTCTGGCACGGCGCCGGGCAGCCCTGGGACAGCCACGAGAAGATCGAGACCAACCACCGCCGATTGGCCGGCGAGTGTGATCGGGCGATCGGCGCGCTCCTCGACGACCTCGTCGGTCGCGGAATGCTCGACAGCACGCTCGTGCTCTGGGGGGGTGAGTTCGGCAGGACGCCCACGGTCGAACTCCCGGCGCCGGGCACCGGGGTGAGCGAGCCCTCGGGCCGTGACCACAATCACCACGGGTTCACGGTCTGGATGGCCGGTGGCGGCGTCCGCGGCGGCACGGTGCACGGCGCGACCGACGAGTTCGGGTTCAAGGCCGTGGAGAAGCCGGTGCACGTGCACGACCTGCAGGCGACCATGCTGCATCTGCTCGGCCTCGACCACACGCGGCTCACCTACCGCCACAGCGGCCGCGATTTCCGCCTCACCGACGTCCACGGCCGCGTCGTGCCGGAACTTCTGGGCTAGAGTGATGTCGAATGAAAGCCGACCGGCCGTGAGGCCGCGGGCGAACTGCAATGGATGCAATGCAAAGCGATCGAACGAAGTGAAGGGCAACCCATGAACCGATGTGTTGATGGTTCCGCCGGCCGCACGTCGCGGCGGCGGTTTCTCTCCAGTTCCTCACTGGGCCTTCTCGGTGCGGCGGCATTCCGCGGTCGTGCCGAGGCCGGCGTCGCCGCCAACGAGACGATCGGCGTGGCGGCGATCGGCGTGGGCCACCGTGCGTCGCTCCTGCTCGACCAACTCCCCCCAGCCGCCCGGATCATCGCCCTTGCCGACTGCAATCTGCCGCGGGCGGAGCAGTACAAGGCCACCCGCGGCGGCTCGTGGGACGTGTGCACCGACTACCGCAGGGTGCTCGACCGGCCTGACGTCGACGCCGTGATCGTCGGCGTCGGCGATTTCCAGCGGGTCCTGCCCTGTATTCACGCCTGCCAGGCGGGCAAGGACGTCTATGCGGAGAAGCCGCTCACGCTCTACGTCCGGGAGGGCCGGGTCCTCGCCGATGCCGTGCGGAAGCACGGCCGCGTGCTGCAGGTCGGCACGCAGCAACGTTCGATGGCCATCAACCGGCTGGCCTGCGAGTTCGTCCGGTCCGGTGGGCTCGGCAGGCTGCTCGAGGTTCGCGGAGTGAACTACGACACGGCGGCCCCGAGTCCGATTCCCTATCCCGCGGGCGAACCCGTGCCCGCGGGCCTCGACTGGAACGTCTGGCTCAACCAGGCCGCCGACCGCCCCTACCATCCGTCGTGGATGTCGTGGATGTCATGGCGCGACTTCGCCGGGGGCCAGATCACCAACTGGGGCGCCCACGGGCTCGACCAGCTCCAGTGGGCGCTGGGCGCCGACGCCACGGGGCCGGTCGCCCTCGCCCCGCTCGCGGAAGGGCCGGCCGGCGCGGTCGCGATGCGGTATGCCGACGGCGTCGAGGTGAAGTTGATCCTCGAGAAAGGTCCGATGGGGGGCGCCGTGTTCGTGGGAGAAAAGGGAAAGCTGGAGATCAACCGCAACAAGATCGCATCGAACCCGCCCGAGATCGCGGCCGGCATTCTTGCGGAGATCGATGCGGCGGCCGAGGAGAAGGAGTGGAGCGACGAAACGGCCCTCTGGCAGGCCCGCGCACACCTGCAGAACTGGCTCGACTGCATCCGCAGCCGCGAGCGGCCGGTCGCCGATGTCGAGATCGGCCATCGCTCGGCCACGGTCTGCCATCTGGTGGGCATCACCCGGCAACTCGGCCGACCGCTGGCCTGGGATCCGGTTGCCGAACGGTTCACGGGCGACGCCGAGGCCGACGCCTTGCTCGTCCGCGAACGCCGCCGCGGCTTCGAACTACCGGAAGCCTAGAACGCGCCCCACGTGACGGTGACGGGACATGGCCACCCCGGGGCGCGGTGGGATCATGCCAGCACGTCGCCGATCACGCGGCCGTGAACGTCGGTGAGGCGGAAGTCGCGGCCGGCGTAGCGGTAGGTGAGCCGTTCGTGGTCGAATCCGAGGAGGTGCAGGATCGTGGCGTGCAGGTCGTGCACTTCCACCGGCCGGTCGACCGCCCTGAAACCGAAGTCGTCAGTGGCACCGTGCACCGTGCCGCCGCGAACACCGCCGCCGGCAAGCCAGACCGTGAATCCGTAGGGGTTGTGGTCGCGGCCCGTGCCCCCTTCGGAGACCGGGGTGCGGCCGAACTCGCCCCCCCAGACGACGAGCGTGTCGTCGAACATGCCCAGTCGCTTGAGGTCGGTGAGCAGCGCCGCCAGCGGCCCGTCGAGTTCGCCCGCGTGCTGCCGAATGCTCTTCTCGATCTCCGAGTGATGGTCCCACGGCTGCCCCTCTCCGTGCCACAACTGCACGTACCGCACCCCGCGCTCCAGAAGCCGCCGCGCCACGAGCGTCTGCCGGCCATGCACCGTTTCGCCGTACGCCTCGCGAACGTGCTTGGGCTCCCGCGAGACGTCGAAGGCGTCGGTGGCTTCCATCTGCATGCGATAGGCAAGTTCGAACGACTGGAGGCGAGCTTCGAGGCGGGGGTCGTGGCGTTCGGCGCGATGGGCGGCGTTCAGGCGGCTGAGCATGTCGAGCTGCCGGCGCTGCATGGCGGCCGTGGCATGGCCGCTGCGGATGTTCTCGATCAGCTCCTCCACGCGCTCGTGCTTGCTGTCGATGTACGTGCCCTGGAGCACGCCCGGCAGGAAGCCCGACTGCCAGTTGTCGGGGCCCTTCACTGGCTGTCCCCCCGGACACATCGCCACGAAGCCAGGAAGGTTGCGGTTCTCCGTGCCCAGACCATAGAGCACCCACGAACCCACGCTCGGCCGCGGCTGCACCGCGTCGCCGCAGTTCATCAGCATCAGCGACGGCTCGTGATTGGGCAGGCGGGCCCGCATCGAGCGGATGACCGCCAGCGAGTCGGCGTGCGCGGCGGTGCGCTCGAAGAGTTCGCTGACCTCCAGTCCGCTGTCGCCGTAGCGCTTGAACCGAAACGGGCTGGCGAGCGCACCTCCCGTCTTCCGCTCGGTGGCAATCGAAAACGGCAGCGGCTGGCCCGCATACTTCGCCAGAAGCGGCTTGGGGTCGAAGGTGTCGATGTGCGACGGACCGCCGTTGAGGAAGAACTGGATCACGCGCCGCACCCGTGGCGCGAAGTGCGGCGGCCGGGGGGCCAGTGCGTCGGCGGGAGGCGGCGAAGCCGTAAGGTCACCCGCGTCGGCGAGCGCCGTGGCCAGCGCGACGAACCCGAGGCCAGCGCCCGCAGACGCGATCATCTCGCGGCGGCCGATGCGGTCTGAGCGTTGATCGGGCATGGCCATCGGTTTCAGTCTACGAACATGAATTCATTGGAGAGCAGGAGCACCTGGGCCAGCTGCTCCAGCGGCGCGAGCACGGTCTCACCGGGGGGCTCGCCGGCAGGCTCGACGAGTGCTGCGGCGACGAACCGCGCCGCGTCCTGCCGTTCGGAGTCGGAAGGTGAGCGGCCGAGGATTCCGCGATACAGCCCTTCGATCGCCCCCTCCGCGCCGGGGTCGGCGGCGTGCCGCACGACCGCACGCCGCGCCCGGTCGGCAACAAACGGATGATTGAGGATGAAGAGGGCCTGCAGCGCCGTCGTCGTCTCCGGCCGCTGCGGGGAGTGGAGGTCGGGGTTGGCGACGTCGAAGACGCCAAACACGGCGGGTAAAGCCTGCCGTTCGACCGTGACGTAGACCGACCGCCGGGTGCCGAAAACGCCGTCTCCGTGGCCCCCTGTGGCGAGATCCAGGTCGCCCGAGGCCGCGAGCAGTGTGTCGCGCAACTGCTCGAACGACAGCCGCCGTGGGTTCATCCTCCAGAGCAGCCGGTTGGATGGATCGATCGTGTCCGCGTGGCCAGACCCGGCGCGGTCCGCATCGCTCCGCGACGACTGCCGATAGGTTGCCGACAGCATGATCTCGCGATGAAGCGGCTTGGTCCGCCAGCCATCCGCCCGCAGCCGCGTCGCCAGCCAGTCGAGCAGTTCGGGGTGGCTGGGAGCGGCCGCGCGGACCCCGAAGTCGCTCGGGGTCGTCACGAGCCCCGCTCCGAAGTGGTGAAGCCAGACGCGGTTCACCCACACGCGGGGCGTGAGGGGATTGGTTGGATCGGCAATCGCCTCGGCGAGTTCCAGGCGGCCGCTGCCGCGTGAAAATGGCCGCCGTGCGGAATCCGCGAGCACTTCCAGGAACTGTCGGGGAACGGCATCGCCCTTCGCAGCCGCGCGGCCGCCGCGGAACACGAGCGGATCGATGAGCGTGCGGCGGTCCTCGAGGATCATCGCATACGGCGCGGCGTCAGGATTCTCAGCGTGCAGCCACGCGTCGATGGCCGAACGTGCCTTCCAGAGCGCCTGCCGCGTGTCGAAATCCCAGAGGTAGTCGGTCTGCACCAGCGGCTCGTCCGGAATCACGCACGGCGACCCCTCGCCGGAGAAGGCCTGACGAACCTCCTCCTCGGCCACGTCGGCGAGGCAGGTCGGTTCCGGCAGTCCGTCACGCCCCGCGGCCGAGACAGCCTCGGTCCAGCGGGCGTCGCTCGCCGCCAGCAGCGCCGCGTAGCGGGCCGCGACGTCCGCCATCGACACCGGCGGGTCGGCGAACGCGGCGGCGACGAGCGGGTTGACCGTCTGCGGGCCGGCCCGCAGGCTGGCGGTGACCTCCGACGCGCGGCTCGGGAATTCGCCATCGGAGAGCGCGGCATAGCGAATCCACGGCAGGAACACCGGGTCGGCGACCCGCTCCGCATGCCTGAGGAACACCTCGAACCGACGGACGATCCCGGGCAGGATGTCGTCCTCTTTGGAGAGTTGGACAAACTCCTGTTCGGGATACGTTGCGAGATCGCGCTGCGCCAGCAGGTAGTCGGAAAACCGCTTCCGCAGGCGAGCGTTGGCCTCGCCGCGCTTCTGCGTCACCAGGGCGTCGTAGTCGCGCTGGCGATCCGCCAGGCCCTGTGTGAAATCCTCCTGGACGGGCGGCGCGCCGGACCGCCTGGGGAGGGGCACGAGCCGATCGACGCAGTTCTGGAAAACGCCGTACAGCGAGTAGTAGTCACGGGTCGGGATCGGGTCGTACTTGTGGTCGTGACAGCGGGCGCAGGCCACGGTGAGACCGAGCATGCCCCGGGTGACCACGTCGATACGGTCGTCGATGATGTCGGGAGTGTTGCCGAGAAACCGCCGGCCGAGCGTGAGAAATCCCATCGCGGCGAGGTGTTCCGGCTCGTGGGGGGCGGCCTGGTCGGCGGCCAACTGCAGCCGCAGGAAACGATCGTACGGCATGTCCTCATTGAATGCCCGGATCACCCAGTCGCGGTAGGGGGCCGCGTGAACGTGCCAGCGTGTCTCACCGACGTCGGTGTAGCCCTTCGTGTCGGCATAGCGGGCGGCGTCGAGCCAGTGCCGCCCCCAGTGCTCCCCATAACGAGGAGACGCGAGGAGCCGGTCGATGAGCGTTTCGTACGCTTGCGACGAGGCATCGCTCTCGAAGGCCTTGATCTCGTCGATCGTCGGGGGCAGGCCGAGGAGGTCGTAGGTGGCGCGGCGGATGAACGTGGCCCGATCGGCTTCGGCCGCCGGCCGAAGCCCCGCGGCCTCCAGGGCGGCGAGCACGAACCGGTCTATCGGGCCACGGACCCACGATTCGTCCGCGACCGACGGCAACGGCGGCGCGATGATCGGCTGGTAGGCCCAGTGCGTCTCACGGGCGGTTGCTCGTGGAGACGTAACGGGGGCATCGCCCGCGGGCCAGACCGCCCCCGCGGTGATCCATGCCTTCACGGCGTCGAGGACGTCCGGCGATACCGGCGGGCCTTCCTCGGGAGGAGGCATGCGCACCGCGTCGTCGTGACTTGCGAGCCGCGCTGCCAACTCCCCGACCGCCGCGTTTCCCGGCACCACCGCCGGCCCGCTGTCACCCCCGTCGAGCACACCCTGCAGGGAATCGAGTCGCAGCGACCCCCATTGCTTCGCATCGCCGTGGCATTTCTGGCAGCGGTCGACGAACAGCGGTCGCACATGCCGCTCGAACAGGTCCACGGCTTCGCCGGCCACCGTCGCGTTGCAGACGACGAATGACGAGAGGCTCGCAACGAGGATGTGAAGACGCTGCGACATACCGTGGCCCCTCGCGGAGGTCCGCGAACCCTTGGGGGCGGCCCTCCGCACCGCCAGACAACCAGATCCCGCAGGTGAACCGGAAAGTATATCGTCCCGGCTCATCGTGGCCGCCAGATGACGCCGCGTTCAGCGTGGCTTGCCCGCGGCCTTACGGCCGGTCGGCTTTCTCTCGCGACGCACTCCAGCGCATCTTGATGCAACACGTAGCGAGAGCGCCATCGAAGCTGCCGCCTCGTGTGTCTGCGATCGAATGGACAACTCGAAAGGCACACCGTAAAACCTCGCCCGGGGGCTGATCATTCCTGCCCTTCGTAGGCTGCGGGTGTTGTTGGCACCAGCGTCGGTTCGCTGCCTTGTCCTTCAGCCTCTCGCGTACACGACCGTCGGTTTCCGCTCCGCCATGCAAGGGCAGGTCATGACTCGACCGTTTCCGCTTGTGCTCTGCGCCGCCCTCCTGGTTGTGACGGCATCACATCCGGTTCGTGCGGCGGACCAGAGCCCCCCCTGGGCCGAAGCCGTTCTCGACGGCCCTCCGACGCGGTATGCACCGGACGTCGAGCACTATCGCTTCCGTGGCTCATGCGACCTCTCCGATCCCTCGTTCTATCCCGTCCCGCGCGAGCCGGTGACTCGCGACACGTACCTGCGGTGCGTTGAGGCGTACAACCCCGCTGAGATCGCCCGTAATCCGAATCGTGGGATGGATGGTCCGCGCGTGTTCATGCCAGTGCTCGTGAAGTACGTGCAGACCGGCGAACAGGAATGGGCCACGGCATGCATCGCCATGCTCGAAGCGTTTCACGCGGAAATGAAACGCCAGGTCGCCGAGCGGGGGTGGTTCTGGCAGTTCGAGCACCCGCCCGCACTGGTGCCGATCTACCGAATGTTTCTCGTCAAGGGCGGCGCGATGGAGCCAGACGCCGGCTGGTTTCGTGACATGTGGCTGTATTACTGCCGGCACGTTCACGTCTGGGACACGGCTCCCGTCGAGTGGCGGGGCGGCTGTCACCGTTCGATGCCGGAGGCCTATGCCAAAGGCCGCGCCGCCGCGTGGTATCCCGACATCCCCGAGGCGACGCATTGGAAGCGGTACTCGGAACTCGTCTTCAACGACTTCTGGCGGGTCAAGGATGTCGGCCAGAACGACAGCCACTACATGATGATGCCCTACATCATCCTCGCCTGGGCCGCCGACGAGTGGACCGGCGACGACCGGGTCTACACCGACCCGGGAATGAAGCGGCTGTGGGACCGGCTCATGGTGGAGACTTCCCCTGACGGCGCGGTGATTCCCTATGGGCCGAACGCGGGCTGGAACAGCTCGGCCGACATGCGCGTCGCCATGCTGGAGCGAATCGCCGCCAAGACAGGTGACGGACGCTACCGATTCGTCGCCCACAAAATGCTCAACTACCTGCGGTATCAATCCACGGCGTCCGGCCAGGCTTCCTTTCACCTGGACGCTTCGAGTGCCTGGCTGATGTCGCTGGCGTGGCTGTTTGCCGACGAATCGGTGACACCGGTTCAACCCGACGCGGGTTCGCTCTGGAACGAGCGGATGGAAACCGCCCGCGTCCCGCTCACGGACAAGACGCTCACCGAGCGGCTGTTGGGCCATGCCGATCCGCGGCCCGACTGCGGCCACATCTGTTGCGGATGGTTCCAGACCGGCACGATGTGGCCCGACAAGCTGGTCCTGCGCAGCGGCTGGAATCCCGGCGACCTCTTCGCGCTGGTGGAACTGCATCCGACCAGCTTCCCGGCCAATCCCAGCGGGATCATGGGTCTCAGCCGGTGGGGGACCCCCTTCACCCAAGTCGCCGCCAGCAAGGGGGCGACCGTGGAGAACCGACTGCTCGTGGAGGATCTCGGCGGCACGGTGAGACGTCGGCTGCACCCCGATCCCATCCGCATCAACGAGATGTGGGATGGCCGCCCGCCCGACATCCGAACGGAAGTGACATATTTCAAAGACACCCCGCAGGCCACGTTTGCGTCCGTGAGGGTGCGGAACCCGGACGGTCTGCCGATCGTCTGCGATCGCGAGTTCGTGTTTGCGAAGAACCGATTTCTCGCCTCCCGTGAGACCGTGACGTTCGAGGAGGGGTTTCAAGCACGCGTCGCGCCGCTCTGGAACACCCACAACATCGGTCCGCAGATCGGCAGTCATTGGGTGAACACGTTCATCCACGCGCCGATTGACGACAACGGCAATCGCAGCCTGAAGACACCGCCCGCGGATCTGCTGGTCTGGTTCGCTCCGCGCGGCGACCGCCGGCTGCATGTCGTGGATCGGCTGGAGAGCGATCCGCGGACCGACACCTGCCCCAACCAGGTCCGGTATGTGTGGGAAGGCACGCCCACGGTCGGCCAGCAACTCGTGTTCACCCAGGTGCATTACCCGCATCCGCCGTACCGGTCGCGGACCATGTCCAACAACCCTGGTTCCCAAGGCGGCTACGACAACGAGCTCCAGGCCAGCGCGCATGCCTCCGGGATTCAAGTGATTCGCGATGACGTGGAGGCTTCGATCCTGCGTCTGGAGATGGACAAGGAGCGTGTTGAGTGGGTGGTCTTCAATCCCCGTGGCACGCCGCTGAAGACAGACTCCTTCGAGACGGACGAACCTTTCACGTACATCCCAGCGAGCGACACGCTCCCGTAAGCGGACGAGATCACATCCGGAATCGACGTCATCGATGCCCATCTCTCTTGCTCGTCGCGGCGGCACGCCGTGGCTCGCTGCCGTGCGGCCTCTCGAGATTCAGCGCCCGCCGGACTCCGCGACGATTCGCCGGTAGGTCTCGCGGGCATGCTCGTAGGCGGCCCGGGCGTCGTCGAGCTCGCTCTCGCGAACCTGGCCGCGCTTCTGCTCCCAGCAGACGTCGACCGCGTCGAGGCACCAGCGGGCCGAGTCTGCACTGACCCGCACCGGCTGGTCGGCAACGCTCACCCAGACGGGATTGGTGTGGCTCGACGGCCAGATTCGCACCGCCACCCACGACGAGCGCTCGATGGGAATCGTCCACGAGAGATCGCGGATCGTCCCGTCGGCATCGATCTCCTGGCGAGCGGCAACCTGGCCGTTCACGACGACCTCGACCGGCACGCGGCGGCTCGTGCCGAGCCGCGCTCGCTCGAGTTCCCAGTAGGGCTTCTCGTCGAGGGGCCGGGCGGCGACGCCAGCGAGCGACTCGGGCGTCTGGTCGGGCAGCATGGCCGCAACGCGGCAGCAAACGTCCACGTCGCCGGGGGCATCGAGCGCCACCTGGGAGTCGCCGCGGCCCACCTCGACATCGTCGATCTGGAAGTCGACGAGGTGGCTCTTGCCGTCGGTGACGTAGCTCCGGCCAGCCTTGATGCCCTCGACGTAGCGGTCGAAATCGAGCGGTCCGTCGTCGAGCTTCACGTACAGCCGCCCCATCCCGACGCGCTCGCCGTAGATGCAGGGAAAGTCGGTCTCGCCGCTGATGCGCGTGCGAAAGCCGCAGTTGAGAGTGTGGTACCAGACGTTCAGTTCCCAGGTGATCGGCGTGTCGACGGCGGAGATGAAGTCGACGGCGTCGTGGGTGACGTCGACGACGTACTCGTTGGCGCCGATGCCGTCGAAGCGGGGCATCTCCATCGAGGGAATGGTGTCGGCGGTGATCTCCAGTCCCCAGCCGGAGTGGCTGAAGCCGACCACGCCCCCCTGCGCCTTTCCCCAGCGGAGCACCGGCAGCGTCCAGCTGGGCCACTCGTCGATCGAGTCGGCTCCGGGGTAGTCGTCCTCGGCGAGCCGCAGCAGGCAGAGATGGCCCGCGTGGCTCGACGGAAAGCCCGACACCTCCACGTCGTATCGCATCAGGTTGCGCGGCGTGGAGAGCGGATGCACCGCGCCGGCGAAGAACTGCTTCTGATGCTGCCAACACGGGCCCCACGAGAGCACACAGCCGACGTTGAGATCCTCGCCGCGAATGTGCCGCATCATGTCGTCGGGACCGACGCCCGCCGTCGGGCTGTCGTAGTGCGAGCACCCGGCCGCATGCACGTGGTGGTCGCCGGAATACCAGCCGTACTTCGCGAGGTGGATCCACCGCTGGAGCTCGAACCGCTCGTGCTGCTCGGGCCCGCCGCGCACCACCAGCTGCCGGCTGCGTGGCAGGTATTCCGGGCCGCGGGTCCAGGTGACCTCGTACGTGCCGGTGGGAAGGAGAAGGTGCTCCCCACTGCTGCGGTAGACCTGGGGATGGAAGAAGAAGTCGGGGGCCAGCCGCCGACTCTGCGCCGGGTAGACGCGGCCCCCAGGGTCGCGGACCAAGAAGCTGGCCATCGCGTCACCGCCATCGGCGTCGACAACCTCCAGCACCACCCGCGTGGCCGGTGCGGATTCAAAGAGAATATCGACCTCGGAGCGGAAGCTGAGGTCCTGCGTGCCCTGGCCAGCATCGAAGCTGATCCGTGCCTCGAGCGGCCCGGCATCCCGGCTGTAGATCTGGATCAGCCGATACTCCACGCCGAGCCCCGAGAGCGTGGGCGTCATCGGCCGCTCGTCGAGCATGCGAATGTCGGCCCAGCGATTCGCGACCTCGGCTGCCGTGAGGCCGGGCGGCGGTGCGGGCGACCCACTGGACGGCGCGACCACAGGGCGGGCGTTCGGGCTCGTTGCCGCAAGAGGCGCGGTGATGCCCGCCTGGTTGACGACCTTGACGAGAAACACGGTCCAGCCGTGCTGCACCAGCCGCTTCGCCACCGGCCCGATCGAGGCCTTGAGGCGGCTTTCGGGGTTGATCTCCACGATCGCGACGCAGAGAGGATCGAGCGCCTCCTGGATCCCTTTCACCGCCAGCTCGGCGTCGTCGAGCCGCAGGGCCTCGTCGAGCCGGCTGGCCTGCTCCCTGGGAAGCGGCTGGCCGAGCGACTCGAGCGATTCGCGGACACGGCGGGCCTGCGATGCCAAGGGCTGCCGGGCGACGCCGTCGACCGGTGCTGCCGGGACGGCGCCGCCGAGAAACACCGCGGCGATCACCGCGGCGAGGGTCAGCCGGCCCGGGGCTGCCGTGCAGCGGCCGTCGACGAATCGCCTACCGTGAGCATCTCGCATCGCTCTGGTCTCCGTGGTGATGCCGGCTTCAGGCCTCGCGGTCAGCGGTGGTCCGCGGGCCGATCGTCCTGCAGGGGTAACCGGGCCGTGATCGCGTTGCCTTCCAGGACCACGCTCCCTGCGCCGGGCCCGATGCGGATGCCGGTCGTCTGCCGTCCGGCCCCCGTGTCCTCAATGACGTTCTTACGAATGATGGTGCCGTCCGTGGCGCCGTCCACGAACAAGCCCCAGCCTTCGTTATCGCGGACCACGTTGTTCTCGAACGTGACGCGATGCGCAGCCATCGGCTCGGTCTCCGGGCGCCAATACACGCCGCCGAGTTTGTTGCCGATGACGGTGTTTCCGCGGACGACGTTGTCGCTGTCCTTGTGACCGATGGACATACCATGACCACCATTCCGCTCCAGCCAGTTGTCCTCGGCCACACCGCCGCGCACCCGCCAGCAGAAGAAGAAACCGTCTTCGCCATTGGCGATCGCGCGACAGTTCCTCACGGTTGGCCGCTGCGACCCGCTGCCGGGATGCAGCCCAAATCCGGCACAGCGTTCGACGACGCAGCTATCCACCTCGACGTCGCTCGACTGCTGGAAGCTGATGCCGTCGCTGCTGCAGTCCCTTACAAAGCAGTTTCGGATCAGGCAATGGTCGCCGCGATAGAGAAAAATACCGGCGGTGCGGCACCCGTCCACGACGGTGGGATTCTCGGCGCGATTGCCGTCCACGACGAGGTTCTCCACGCAGGCGTCCTCGAGGGTGTGGCCGCTGATGACCGGGAAGATCGTGGCCGCAAAACCCCCATCGCTCATCAAGACGTCGGCGTTCATCGGGCGGGAGAGCGTGAAATAGTTATCCCGCGAGTTGAGGATCGTGGCGCACACACCAAGGAAGTTGCGCTGGGTTTTCGACGCCACATACACCCCGCCGCCGATGTCGAAGCCCTCGGGATTCTGCACCGTGATCGCCGCCTCGCCGAAGTCGCCATCAGCCGCCAGCGGTGAGCGATGCTCGCGGGCTTTCCTGAGCACGGTCTGTTCGCCTGCACCCCGCACCGTGACGCGACTGCGGACATGCAACGAATCGCGCATCAGGTATTCGCCCGGACCGATCTCGACCAGGCCGCCTCCCAGGTTGCCCACGTAGTCCACCGCGGCCTGCAGCGCGCGATTGTCGCTGCCGATGATGTCGGCATCGCGCACGCCCACCGTGACATGCACGGCGGGACGTGCATGGAGTTCGTTTTCCGCGTGCTTACGGCCCGCCTGATCGGCGAATGCCGGCCCCGGGGCAAGGAAGCTCGCGACAAACAGCACCGCAAGGCTGGTCTTCATGGAATGGACCTGGCTCCTCGATCGGACAGCTCCTGAGGCTCTCCGCGGCTGTGGCATGGGAATCTCGATCGGTCGTTGCCGTGATCTGAAGGTGGTGCCGCTGAACAGCGACTCATGGGTCCGACAGCCACTCATGGTGCCGACAGCGGCTTGTTGGGCCGATTGGTATTCACGCGGTCGAGCACTCGCGGCAGTCGGGCATAGGGGTCCAGCACCCAGACGGGCTGCCCGTGGCGCACCTGGCGCGTCACGGGAAACTCGTCCCCGTTGATCGTCGCGGTGACCTTTGGCGCGTCCGTTCGAATGAGTATGTCGCTGGGGTGGGTGCCGATGTCCTGCCAGATTTTCGCTCTCCAATGGGCGCTGCTCCAAAAGGGGCGGAACGCCGCGTCGATCGTCAGTTCCACCGTGCCGTCGTCGGTCGATCTGGCCACCAGCTTTCCGAAAGGGAACCGGTCGCTGTCAACACGGGCGATGGGTGTCTCCAGAGCAAGCGGAACCTGGTGGTGCGGCTGCGGTTGGTAGGCGACGTAGGTGCGGGACGACGCCGCAGAGAGGAGCCAGGCCGGCTCGCCCGGTTTGGTCTTCAGGTGGGCGTCGTGCGTGCGAAGCTCCGTGTCGCCAACGGCGAACTCGGGCGACTGCAGGAAATGCACCGCGTGCTGATCGTGGCCGTCGATCCGGCGCAGGGGGTAGTTCTCCTCGTAGCAGTGCCATTTCATCTCGAGCTGGCGGCCCGGCCGCTGATACCGAATGTGTCGGATGAACCCCGCCGACGACTCCGTGACCGCGGCCTGGAGCATGGTGTCGCGGAAACGATCGAAGGACCCGTATTCGGCGGCGTCACCCATCTCGACGACGAACCCGCTCCTCGCCTTCACCCAGTCCTCATCGCTGATGCCCTCGATTGATTCTCCCACGTAGTTGTCTTGATACAGCACGATCTGCCGCGTGCGTTCCTCGATCATGGTCTTGCACGGACCGCGGAGGTGGGTGGCCTCGAGGGGCAAAACGCCCACGTACGTGTCGCCGTCTTGAACGAACCACCAGTCGCCCGGTTTCAGTTCCACGGGGAGGTGGGTGATCGGCTGCCGGTTGACGAACAGGCCCTCCAGCCCAGGCTGCCAACGAAACAGGAACATGCCAGCCGAGGCGCGGTGGAGTTGGTTGGCGACGGGGCGGACGTCATTCGAGCCGCAGTTTCGTCCCGAGTAGGCGTAGAGCAGCGTGTTCTTGTGCTGAAGGACGCCAGCCCGGCCCCATTCAGCGAACTCACGCATCCACGGGCCGGGCAATCCCGTCCATTCATCTTTCAGCGGCTGGTTCGGCTGGTTCTCGAAGGCGAGCTCGGTCCGATCCATGAACGCCGCCCCGTTCAGCACGTAATGCGGATAGAGCACGGTGAATCGTCTGGGGCTGCCGAGCTGCGCATCGCTGGGTGCGCGGTGATCGTTCCACCAGGCGGAGGCATACACCATGCAGCCCGACGCCTCGTAGGGCTGGTCGATGGAACCCACTGCATACGTGGCAGTCTGGTAGTTGACCATGTCCCCGAGCACCGGATCGGGCCGAGCGTCGGAGACGTCCGCCAGTTTCGGATAACGATTCATCCAGGGGATGAGCTGCACCGAGCAACGGAGCTCGTTCGGGAGTTGTTTGCGCCACGCGACGTCCTGCAAGTAGGCGGGCAGGTCGGGCACCATGCCTTGGACGTCATCCAACGCCCAGCGGCCGCGGGTCACGGGATACTGCCAGACACCCCAGTCAAAGAACTCATTGAGCCAAATGGGCTTCTCGACACCGGTCGCAAACTGCAGGCGGTCGCTGCTCGTGCCCAACCAGGCTCCGGGCGCCATGCGGCTGCCCGGTCCTGTAATCCGCTCCACGGCCGGCGACCACATCAGGAAGCGGTTGATCCAGACACGTTCCGCGATCATCCGGGCCATCCGGGCCAACTCCGGATCGCGCACGAAGGCCTTCATCGCGTCATAGCCGTTCGAGCTGCACCAGTGCCCTTCGAGCGCGTTGAACTCGGAGATGTCGCCGCTGAGGTTGAGGTGGTCCAGCTCGCCGCGCAGCCCCCAATAGGCAGCGTCTCGCACCTCTGGGTTGCCGGTGACGGCCCACGTGAGGGCGAGAAAACTCAGGTAGTCGTGAGCATTCCCGCCGTTGTAGCCGGGCCCGTGCATCCACATCGTCGGCTCCACGTCGGCGGTCTGTGGGTGGAACGCGTCGAGGACGTCCTTGATTGCTCGATGTGCCTCGGGTGTGAGGCGCTCGCCAATCCGCAGTGTCAGGATGGCGAGGGGAATCAACTCGGTCTGATACTGGCAGACTTCCTTGGCTGGATTTCGCAGCGTTTGCTCGCGCCAGGCGGCCTCGATGTCTGCCTGCTTCCGCTGGCAGTAGGCGATGATGTCGCGATTGACCGCCGCCACGTCCTCGGGCTGACCCCTCACGAGTCGCTCGAACTGGGTCAGCGTTGGGTTCTCGAGGCGTCCGGGGTTGCTTTGGTAGATATTGCCGCGCATGCGGTAGCGGAGCGCGTCCCAACCGCAGGCGACAGTCCCTTGCGGGACGTTGTCGAGCGGTTCCCGGATCATCTCTTGGACGTCAGGGTAGGGCGGGTGAGGGCCGTTGCCTTCAGCAGCCGGAGACACACACGCCAAGCCCGACGCCACGATCAGGAACGCACGAATCACGTGCGGCGAAGCCGACGCCACGAGGGCCGACGAAGACCGTGAGACTCTGCGGTGCATCTCAGTTGTGGGCTCGGGGCAGGGCAGGGGAGCACAATCCGGCCCGCCAGCGTCAACGCGATCGCGGGGTTCGGCCATTATGGTATCAGCGCCCAGCCGATTCTCCGTGCGGGGTGCGACCGGGCAGAAAGCCCCGCGCGGGAGCCCGGGGTTCCGGCATGATTTGTGAAAAAGTCGTCGGTCGTCCTATCCTCATGGCCGCAGAGGTTTCAGCGCGACGCGGCGCCAAGGCGGCTGCGTGGGGCTGATTGCCCGTCACCTGCCACGCGGGGGAGTTGAGAACATGGGGTCCTTCAGCCACGGTCGCGTCGTCGCGACGGCCTTGATCACTGCCTCCGCCGTCTGGACGTCGATCGCGTGTGCGGCGCCGCTTCACATCGCCGGCATCAGCGTGGTGCCCCACGGCCCCACCGTGGCCACCGAGATGCGCTACGGGCAAGAGCGCGGACCGACGGACGGGGGCCGGGTGCAGGTGTTCCTTCGCAACGACGGCCCCGAGGCCGCAGAACTCTCTGCCGCCACGGAAATCACCCTGGGGGGCGCGACGGCAGACGAACTGGTGCGGCTCGGCACGTGGACGTGGCACGACCTGCCCTCGGCATGGCCCGACGAGCCGCTCGTGTTGCCTCCGGGGGCGCTGACCGCATGGTCGTTCAACGCAGCGGGTGGGGGAGGGGGTGTCGGCACGACGACCAACCTCAGCGTCGCGGGCCAGCCGCCGCTGCCGCTTGCGATCGAGGCGCCGGACGCATGGCTCTCGACGGTGACGTTCCTGCGTCGCGCGGCCGTCGCCGATCACAGCGTCGAGTCGGTGCACCCCGACACGCTCGTGCTCCACGTGACGAACGCCTCCGAAGTTGCGTGGACGATATCAGCCTGCCGCCTGTGGACACCACGGCCCGGGGGATCGCACCGTGCGCTGACGGCCGGACCGTGGCTTGAACGTCCGGCGATGTTCCCCGCCGACGGCAGGATTGCGATCGGCGACCAGGGGGGGCTCGTCGCGGAGGTGCGGGATCTGCCCCTCTCGTTCGCGGCCGTGGAGCTCCGGCTCCGCAGCGACGACGGCGCGGAGCGGACGCTGTGGGGCCACGTCCGAGTGAAGTGCGAGCGGTTCGTGATCGGCGGCGGGTGGCTGGACGGCGAGCTCCCTTCCGGCCGGTCGCTGCATGCGGCCGACTACCTGAAGACGCTGAGGCGCATGCACGTTGGCTGCGGGATGCATGGCCTCGTGTCCGGCTACTCGGACGACCCCGAGCGCTGGGCCGCCTGTCCGCTCGAATCGATGTCGGCGTGCCGGCCGTTCGACCACTACGACACCGACACCGTGCTGCCGCGGGTGCACGCCGTCGAGTTTCTCGGCGAGCCGCAGTATGGAGGCGGCCGGCCGGTGCCGCCGCAGGAGGTGTGGCGGAAGCTGGCGCCGTATCAGGCGACGCGGCTGCCCACATCGGTGACGCACAGTGAAGAACGGATCTGGCGGCATTATGCCGGGCTCTCCGACCATCCGCACTTCGATGCCTACCGGGTCTGCGCACCAGCGGCCGATGCATGGCAGCGCTACGACCGCTGGGGAGGCGCGAAGATCCGCTGGGCCGCGCCGTTGGAGACGATCGGCGACCTGACCCGCAGCCTCCGCGAACTCAACCGCCCGGGGCCGATCGCCGCCTGGGCTCAGGGGCCGCACCACGGCTGGGGACCCACCGGAGGCCGGACGCGGTCGAGCCCGACCCCCGACGAACTGCGACTCCAGGCGTGGCACGCACTCTCCGCGCGGATCACGTCGCTCTATTGGTTCAATCTGGGCATCAAGTCGGTGGTGAAGTTTCGCGACCTGATCGATCCCATCACCCGCGTCGACCGCGAGGCGCTCGTGCTCGCTCCCCTCCTGCTCGCAGGGGCGGCAGGCCGCCACGAACGGCTCCGCGCGGCCGACGGCTCGCCCGACTGGGACATCGCCACGGTCTGCGGTCCAAACGGGGCGGTCCTCTTCTCCCTCGACCTCGACTACCACCCCGACCCCGACACCAAGACATTCGTGTTCGGGCAAGAGCGGGCCGCGACATGGCGGTTTGCCCTGCCGGGCTACCTCGGTGACGTGGCCGACGTGTTCCGCATCGACGCCGACGGGGTGTACGACGCGCGGTGGCGGAAGGACGGGGCGGCCGTCGTCGTCGAAGGCCGCGCCAGCCGCGTCGCGGTGCACGTGGCGACGGCCGACGCGACGCTGCGCCGCCGGCTCGACGACGAGCGCCTCAGGCTCGTCGCGGCGGAGCGGGCCACCGGCTTCGATCCCGCCGGCGACGACGCCGACTTTGCGGCGTTGGCCGCGCTGCTCGGGCCCCGCGTGAGCCGGCCTGCTGAGGGTGCGGTCCGAGCTGCCGCGGCCCGCGTGAGCGTCGTGACGAGCAGTGCCGACGGCTCGCAGCGGCTGACGTCGGGCGCCGACCTCGCGCTCGGCCCCGTCGAGGCGACCAACGCCGCCGTGATCCAGGTCGACCCCGCGACCCGCGGCCAGTCGGTGCTCGGCCTCGGCGGCTCCTTCGACCACGCGACCTGCGAAAACCTCGCGAAGCTCTCCGAGGACCGCCGGCGCGACGTGATCGCCAGCCTCTTCGCCCCGGATCGCGGAATCGGCATGAACCTCATGCGGGTCTGCATCGGCACCTCGGACTTCACCGGCGTGCCCTACTACACCTACGACGACGTGCCCGAGGGGCAGACCGACCCCGAACTCGCGAGGTTCTCGATCGACAAGGACCGCGTCCATGTCCTGCCCATGATCAAGCTGGCGCGGCAGGCGAATCCCGACCTGCTTCTGTTCGCCTCGCCATGGAGCCCGCCGGCGTGGATGAAGACGTCTGGCAAACTCGGCACTGGCAGCGTCGCGCGGGAGTGGTATCCCGCCTACGCCCGCTACCTGCTCGCGTTCGTGCGGGCCTACGAGGCGGAGGGGCTGCCGATCCACGCGATCACGGTCCAGAACGAGCCCCGCATGGCGCACGCCGGCTACCCGACGACGCTCTGGACGGCCGTGGAGCAGCGGGACTTCATCCGCGATCACCTCGGCCCGCTCTTCGAGCGCGAGGGACTGAAGACGCTCATCTGGTGCTGGGACCACAACTGGAACCTGCCGGAGTTTCCGCGGACGATCCTCGCCGACCCGGCCGCCGCGCGGTTCGTCGACGGCACCGCCTTCCACCACTACGAGGGCCGGATCGAGGCCCAGTCGGCGCTGCAGCGAGAGTTTCCCGACAAGCACCTCTACTTCACCGAGGGCTCGGTCTTCGGCATGCGGGGCGCCACCGAACTGATCGACATCCTTCGGCATTCGTCACGGTCGTACAACGCGTGGGTCCTGATGCTCGACGAACACCGGCGGCCCAATCGCGGCCCACACTCCGCCAGTGCCACCTGCATCGAACTCCTCGATGACGGCACGGTGCGGACCAACTTCGACTACTACATGTACGGGCAGTTCATGAAGTTCATCCGCCGCGGCGCCGTCCGGGTGGACTCGTCGCAGCCGCCGGGGGCGCCACGGAACGTCGTCTTCCTCGACCCCGATGGGCAGTTCGTCCTCGTCGCCGCCAACGCCGGCCGGAGCGCGGTGCCGGTCGCGGTGTCGTGCGGCGGACGGATGTTCGCGACCACGCTGCCGCCGCAGAGCGTCGCCACCTACCGCTGGCCCGCCGCGCCCTGAGCCGGCATATCGCCCGCGCCGGCGAATGACACGCCAGTGCCGTGCGGACTATGCTTCCGGTACACGCAGGCGTGCTTCAGCGATCTGCTTCAGCGATCAGGGGGAGCCGATGTTTGAGTTTCAGTCACGGCAGCCGGGCCAGAAGGCTCTGCTCTGCGGATCAGGCCCCAGCCGCCGCGATTTCCTTCAGGTGGGAGCGCTTGCTGCGGTGGGGCTGTCGCTTCCGCAGTACGTGCGGGCGGCAAGTGAGGGGAAGGTCCGGCCCGGTCACGAGCAGCGGTCGTGCATCATGATCTTCAACCTTGGGGGGCCGAGCCAGCTCGACCTCTGGGACATGAAGCCCGACGCGCCGGCGGAAATCCGCGGGCCGTTCAAGCCGATCCGCACGAAGAGCGACGCGTTCGAGATCTCGGAGCTGTTGCCGAAGCACGCCGCCATTGCTGACCGGTTTTCGCTCGTCCGGTCGTGCCGCCATGACGGCGCCGCCGTGCACGACGCCGGCTGGCAGATGATGCAGACCGGCCGGCGGTTCACCGGCGGTATCCACACGCCTCACGCGGGCAGCGCGGCGTCGTATCTCCTCGGCCGGCGGACCGACCTGCCGCCGTTCGTCGTGCTCCCGCAGCTCATGGGCCGCGGCGGCGGCAACCTTCCCAACGGCCAGGCAGGAGGCTTCTTGGGCAAGGCACTGGATCCCTTCGCCCTCATGGCCGATCCGTCGCAGCCCAACTTCCGCGTGCCCGACCTGCTGCCGCCCGACCAGATCGGCGTGGCCCGGCTCGACCGCCGGATGAAGATGCGCGAGATCGTCGAAGGGGCCGCCAAGCAGTTCGAGGCCAGCGAGGATGCCCGCCTGCTCGATGAGAATTTTCACGCCGCCTATCGGCTGATGACGAGCCCGCAGGCCCGGGAGGCCTTCGACCTGTCGAAGGAGACCCAGGCGGTCCGCGACCGCTACGGCATGAACCGGTTCGGCCAGTGCTGCCTGTTGGCGCGGCGGCTGGTTGAGAATGGCGTGCGGTTCGTGACGATCAACACGTTCCTCACGGTGTTCGATGAGATCACCTGGGACATCCACGGCTCCAAGCCCTTCACGTCGATCGAGGGCATGAAGGAGATCGTCTGCCCGATGTACGATCAGGCCTACTCCGCGCTGATCGAGGATCTCGCCCAGCGCGGCATGCTCGAAGACACGCTCGTGGCGGGGCTCGCCGAATTCGGCCGTACCCCGAAGGTGAATCCCGCCGGTGGCCGCGACCACTGGCCGCAGTGCTTCACCTGCTCGTTCGCCGGTGGCGGCGTGGCGGGGGGCCGGGTGGTGGGCGCGAGCGATACGATTGGCGGGTTCCCGGCCGAACGTCCGGTCAGCCCCGGCGACATCGTGGCCACGATCTTCCACAGCCTCGGTCTCGACCACACCAGCCACCTGTCGGGGCCTGCGGGCCGCCCGTTCGCCCTCACCGACTTCGGCACCGAGCCGATCCACGAGCTCTTCGCATGAGGCTTTTCATGCCGTGCCGCCGCGCCAGTGCCGTTGCCTGCATGCTCGGTCTGTTCATGTTCCGGCTCGCCCTGGCGTGTGCCGCGTCGGCCGCCGATCCCGCCGCTCCTGGCCCGGTCAGCTTCGAACTCGACGTGATGCCGATCCTCTCCAAGGCGGGCTGCAACAGCGGCGGCTGCCATGGAGCGCTGGCGGGCAAGGGGGGCTTCCGGCTGTCGCTGTTTGGCTACGACCCCGCTGCCGACCATCTCGCCATCACCCGCGACGCCCGTGGTCGGCGGGTCGATCTCGCCGACCCGGGCACGAGTCTGCTGCTGACGAAGCCCACGATGGCGGTGCCCCACAAGGGAGGCCGGCGACTCGAGGTCGAGGGGCCCGACTACCAGCTCCTGGCAGCCTGGATGTCGTCGGGCTGCCGTGGCCCCGACGCCCAGGAGAAGAAGCTCGCGTCGGTGACGCTCACGCCGGGGGAGGTCGAACTGACGCCGGGCCGGACGCAGCAGTTCCGCGTCACCGCGACCTACAGCGATGGCAGCACCCGCGACGTCACCCGCTGGGCCCGCTTCACGTCGACCGACGAGACGGTCGCCACGATCGATCCGGGCGGGCTGGTGACCGTCGTCGGGCACGGCGAGGGAGCCGTGACCGCCTGGTTCTCCTCGCAGATCGCCTTGGCTCGCGTGCTCGTGCCCTTTCCGCACGTGCTTTCGCCCGACGTGTTCGCCGGTGCGGCTCGGGCGAACCTCATCGACGACCTCGTGCTCGAGCAGCTTCAGAAACTGCACCTCGAGCCCTCGCCCCCGTGCAGCGACGCCACGTTCATCCGCCGTGCCTTCCTCGACACGATCGGTCGCCTGCCGACGCCCGAGGAGGTCCGCGGCCACCTGGCCGACGCCTCGCCCGGCAAACGGAGACGTCTGGTCGATCTGCTGCTGGCACGGCCGGAGTTCATCGACTACTGGACCTACAAGTGGTCTGACATCCTGCTCGTCAACGGATTGAAGCTACGGCCCGAAGCGGTGAACGCCTACTCCATGTGGATCCGCGACCGCGTTGCGGAGAACGCCCCGTGGGACCGACTCGTGCGGGAGGTGGTGACGTCCCAGGGGGCGAGCCTGGAGAACGGTGCCACCAACTTCTTCGCCGTGCATCAGGATCCGGAGGCCATGGCGGAGAACGTGAGCCAGGCGTTCATGTCGCTCTCGATCGGCTGCGCGAAATGCCACAACCATCCGCTCGAGAAGTGGACCAACGACCAGTATTACGCGTTTGCCAACCTGTTCGCGCGGGTCCGTGCGAAGGGCTGGGGGGGCGATGCCCGCAGCGGCAACGGCCAGCGAACGGTGTTCGTGGAGACCCGGGGCGATCTCCTGCAGCCGCGCACCGGCAGGCCGCAGCCACCCGCTCCGCTCGACGGCACACCGCTCCCCAGCGACGATCCGGGTGACCGTCGGGAGCCGCTCGCCCGCTGGCTGACGTCGCCGGAGAATCCCTACTTCACCAGGTCGATCGTCAACCGCGTGTGGGCCAACTTCTTCAGCCTGGGGCTGGTGGAGCCGGTGGATGACCTGCGGGCCACCAATCCCGCCAGCAATGAAAAGCTGCTCGCCGCCCTCTGCGAATACACCGCCGAGCACGGTTACGACCTCAAGGCCCTGATGCGGCTGATTCTCCTCTCGGAGACCTACGGCCGGGCGAGCGACCCGCTGCCCGGGAATCGAGACGACCGAAAGTGGTTCGCGCGGGCCTATCCCCGGCGGCTGATGGCCGAGGTGCTCAGCGACGCCATCTCCGACGTGACCGGCGTTCGCGACGAGTACACGGAGCTCGCCATGAGCGACGGCTCGACCGAAAAACTGGCCGGCTCCGGCGCGGCCACGCGGGCGATCCAGTTGCACGACTCCGCGGTGAAGAACTACTTCCTCAAGGTGTTCGGCCGCAACGCCCGTGAGATCACCTGTGAGTGCGAGCGGTCGAATCAGCCCAGTCTCGTGCAGGTGCTCCATCTCTCGAACGGCCCCACGATCAACGACAAGCTGGCGGCGAAGGCCGGCCGCGTGACACAGATCCTGGCCACCGACCCCACGCCGCAAGCCGTCATCGAGGACGCCTGGCTGTGGTGCTTGAGCCGCATGCCGACCGATGCCGAGAAGAAGCCTTTCGAGGAGATGCTCGTCGCCGCCAAGCCCGAGGAGCAGCGGGAGGTCGTCGAAGACATGGTGTGGTCGCTGCTCACGAGCCGTGAGTTCCTCTTCCGGCATTGACGTCATGAAATGCGCCGTCCTCCTGTGCGTGTTGGCCGCGCTGCCGTGCTCGGGGGCGCCTTCGTTCGACCGCGATGTCGCGCCGATCCTGCGGGTCTACTGCTCCGGTTGCCACAACGACCGCGACGGCGAGGGCGGATTGTCGGTCGAGACGTTCGCGGCGCTGCGCCGGGGCGGTGCCGAGGCGGGGGATCCGATCGTGCCCGGTGATGCAGCCGCCTCCGTGATGATCAAGCGGATCACGAGCACCGCCGGCGACCACATGCCTCCGGATGACGAGCCGCAGGTGCCGCCGGCCGACCGGGCCGTGCTCGAGGCCTGGATCGCGGGCGGCGCGACCGGACCCGCCGTCGATGCGTCGATCCTGAGAGCGCTCGTGGTTCCGGCCGTCCCGCCCCACGCCGGCGCCAAGCCGGTGACGGCCGCCGCGGAGGCTGCCGACGGTTCACGGCTGGCGGTGGCCCGTGGCCGCACGGTGGATGTCTTCGATGCCGCCGGCACCCGGCTCCGCACGATCGAGGATCTTCCCGGCACGGCGACGGCGGTGCATTTCAGCCGCGACGGGCAGCGGCTCGTGGTCGCGGGCGGGATCGCGGGCCTGACGGGCGTCGCTGAAGTTCGCGACGCGACGAGCGGCAGACTCGTCCGGTCGTTCGGCGGCCACCGTGACCTGCTCTACGACGCCGAACTCTCGCCCGACGAGCTGACACTGGCCACGGCCGGCTATGACCGGTCGATCAAGCTCTGGAACGTCGCCGACGGCACGCTGCTCCGCTCGATCGACGTCCACAACGGGGCGATCTTCGACCTCGCCTGGCATCCGACCGGGCAGCTGCTCGCTTCCGCGAGTGCTGACGAGACGGTGAAGCTCTGGCGGGCGACCGACGGCGTCCGTCTCGACACGCTCAAGGAGCCGCTGGCGGAGGTGTCTGCCGTGGCGTTCACCCCCGACGGCCGGCACGTGATCGCGGCGGGCCGCGACAAGCGGATTCATCTCTGGTCGGTCGTTTCACTTCACGCCCCGGCGAGCAACCCGGCGCTGCACTCGCGGTTCGCCCACGAGAGTCCGGTCGTCGCCATCGGTCTTTCGGCCGACGGAAAACACCTGCTCACGTCGGCCGAAGATCGGTCGCTCAAGATCTGGAGCGTGCCCGACCTCGTGCTGGAGCACGACCATGCCCGCCAGCCCGATCTCGTCTCGGCGGTGGTCGCTCGGGCCGACGCTGGGTTCATGGTGGGCCGGCTGGACGGGTCGCTCGAGACCGTCGCGGTGCTGGTCGATCCGGCCGCGGGTGCCGTGTCAGCAACCCCGACGCCGACCCCGACCCCGACGCCAGACGCGGCCGCGGCCGACACGGCTGACGTGACTGCGCCGGCCCTGGCTGGCAGCCCCATCGAGGCGACGGAGCGGGAGCCCAACGATCTTCCCCAGCAGGCCGAGTCGATCTCGATTCCGGTGGAGATCAAGGGAGTGGTCGGCCGGCCCGGCGACGCCGACTGCTTCCGGTTCGCGGCCGAGCGCCGCCAGCCGCTCTTGCTGGAGGTGAATGCCGCCCGGTCCAAATCGCTCCTCGATTCGCGGATCGAGGTGCTCGATGCCGCCGGCCACCCCGTGGAGCAGGTCGTCCTGCAGGCCACGCGCGACTCGTGGTTCACGTTTCTCGGCAAGGATTCCACACAGTCGGGTGACTTCCGGCTCCAGAACTGGATGGAGATGGAACTCGACGAGTATCTCTACGCCAACGGCGAGGTGGTGCGGCTGTGGCGGTATCCGCAGGGGCCCGACTCCGGTTTCACGGTCTATCCCGGCAGTGGCAATCGGCGGACGTTCTTCGGCACGTCGGCGGTGACCCATGCACTCGGCGAGCCGGCATGGATCGTGGAGCCGTTGCCACGCGGGAGCACGCCGGTGCCCAACGGGCTGCCGGTGTTCAGAATCTTCTCCGAGAACGACGACGAACCGGAGCAGCGGTTCGGTGCGGATTCGCAGCTGCTCTTCACCCCGCCGGCCGACGGCGACTACGTGGTTCGGCTCACGGACGTCCGCGGAGCCGGGTCGGAGTCGAAGCCCGACGATTACCGCTACGCGCTCACGATCCGGCCGCCGCAGCCGGCGTTCACCGTCGCGGTGGGCGGCAAGGATCCGAAGGTGAGCCCGGGCAGCGGTCGCGAGCTGACGTTTACCGCCACGCGCACGGAGGGCTTCGAAGGTTCGATCCGCATCGCCATGGAAAACCTGCCTGCGGGCTTCGCCTTTCACGGGCCCATCGAGATCGAGGCTGGGCAGCGGCAGGCGATCGGCGTGCTCACGGCTGCGGCCGATGCCGCCGCGCCCGATGAGCAGGCCGACAAGGCCGTGGTGGTGAAGGCCACGGCCACGATTGCCGGGCGGGAGGTGGTGCAGGAACTCGGCACGCTCGGCGACATTCAGATCGCCGAGAAGCCGAAGGTGACGGTGGCGATCCTGCCGGGGGCCAGCGCCGCGTCGGCGAGGCAGCGGGAGGGCGAGCCGCTCGAGTTTTCGATCCGGCCGGGCGAGACGATCACCGCGCGGGTCAAGGCGCAGCGGCATGATTTCGCCGGACAGATCGAACTGGGGGGGGCCGACTGCGGCCGCAACCTGCCCCACGGCGTGTTCGTGGACAACGTCGGGCTGAACGGCCTCCTGATCGTCGAGGAGCAGGACGAGCGGGATTTTGTCATCACGGCGGCGTCGATCGCGAAGCCCTGCCGTCGGCTGTTTCATCTCCACGCCACGGCGGACGGCGGCCAGGCGTCGGTCCCGGTGGTGATCAACGTGTTGCCGCCCGAACCAGCGGCCCCGTGAGCCGACGTGAACGTCCAGCGAGAGGGCCCGCGGCCATGGCATTCCTCGGCATCGAGATCGGCGGCACGAAGCTGCAATCGGTGGTCGTCGATGACGCCGGCGGCATCATCCGCGAACGGACCGACCAGGTCGAGCCCGCCAGAGGCGCGGCCGGCGTACGCGACGCCCTCGAACTCCAGATCGCCGACCTCTGCGGCCGGACCGCGGCTGCCGCGGGCGCGCCGGTTTCCGCGTTCGCCACCGCCATGGCGACACCGGCGATCGCCGCCGTCGGCATCGGCTTCGGCGGGCCGGTGGACCGCGTGGCCGGCGTCGTCGCCACGAGCTTCCATGTCTCCGGCTGGGGCGGGTTTCCGCTTGCGGCCTGGGTGTCCAGCCAGGTGGGCGGGCTGCCCGTCGCGCTGGAAAATGATTCCAACGCCGCCGCCCTCGCCGAGGCGATCCTCGGCGCCGGCCGCGGCGCGAATCTCGTCCTCTATTCCAACGTCGGCAGCGGCATCGGCGGCGGGTTCGTCATCGGCGGCAGGATCTATCACGGCCGCGCCCCCGGCGAGGTCGAAATCGGCCACCTGCGGATGGATCCCAACGGCACGATCACCGAGGACGTGGCGTCCGGCTGGTCGATCGATCGGCAGGTCCGTGACTACGCCGCAGCGCACCCCGACGGGCCGCTCGCGCGGATCGCCGCGGCGGCCGGCGCGACGCCCTCGGCCCGCCACCTTGCGGCAGCGATCGCGGCGGGTGATGCGGCAGCCGGCGCGATCCTCGATAGGGTGGCCCGCCACTACGCGTTCGCCCTCTCGCACGCGGCGCATCTCCTCAACCCGGAGGTGATCGTGCTCGGCGGCGGGGTGGCCGGGATCGGCGAACCGTGGCGCGAGGCCGTGGCCCGCCACCTGCCCGGCTTCCTCATGGAGCCCTTCCGCCCCGGGCCCGACGTGCGACTCTCGGCGCTCGGCCGGCTCGTCGTGCCCGTGGGGGCGGCGCTGGCGGCGGCGCGGCTCCGGGAGACGTCGACCGGACCGGCGCTCGAAATCCAGCGCCGATAGACTGGACGGTCGTCGGCATCGCTCTCCGGCCTCCCCGTTCCCTTCCGACCCACCCGAGGACGACCCACCATGGACATGACGCACCCATCCGGGCAGCCCGCGCTCGCCGCCTGGATCGGCGGCTATGTCGCCGCGCAGAACCGTGCGATCGAGTCGGTGCCCGTGGCGGCGATCGCCGCGGTGGCGGACCTCGTGCGGCGGGCTGGCGTCGAGGGGCGGCGGATCTTCGTCTGCGGCAACGGCGGCAACGCCGCCAACGCGGCCCACTTTGCCACCGACCTGGGCAAGGGGGCCTCGGGCGTCGTGGCCCGGCCGTTCAAGGTGCTCTCGTTGGCCGACAACGTCGCCTGGATGACGGCGCTGGGCAATGACTTCTCCTTCGACGACGTCTTCGTGCGGCAGCTCACCAACCACGCCGAGCCGGGCGACGTGCTGATCGTCTCGAGCGTCAGCGGCAGCTCGCCGAACCTCGTTGCGGCGATGCGCTGGGGCCGCGAGCACGGCCTCGACACCGTGGCGCTCGTGGGGCGGAAGCGCGGCGGCGTCGCCCCGCTGGCCGACCACCTGCTCGTGATCGACGACCCGCACTACGGCCGCGTCGAGGACGCGCAGATGAACATTCTCCACATGATTTGCTACGCCATCATGGAGATGCCCGACGACAAGTCCGGCGCCGCCCCATCCACCGCCAGCGGGGCGTGATCGCGATGCCCGTGCTGGTCGCCCTGGCGAGGAACGAGGCCCTCGCCCACGGCGCCGCCAGCCGTGTCCCCCGTACGACCCGCACGATCGGACCAGTCGTTTCACGCCGCGCAAACCCGCCGCGGCACGGTGTCGGCTCGCGGCGCGAACGTTCGGAAAAAACACGACCTAGGGTTGCCGGGAGCAGCAGTGCAGCGGGCCGGCGGCGCGGTCCGATGCTCGTCTGGAGCGAGGTCGTGGTGGGCATGGGGTCAGAGTCCTTGAACGAGCGTGGGTGGTCGCCTGTGGCGCGGGCCTGCGCCACGGTGGCGATTCTGGCCTACCTCGCAGCCGTGATCGTGCCGCCGCTGGCAGGCCCGGCGCCGGCGAGCGATCTGGCCAACCGCGTCCTCCAGCCGCTGCGGCCTCTGGTGGGGGCGCTCTACCTCGGCCACGGGTATCGGTTCTTCGCCCCGAATCCCGGCCCCGGGCACACGATCCGCTGGACGATGACCATGCCCGACGGCTCGACGCGGATCGGCCGGATTCCGGACGAGGCTCTCGACCGCCCCCGGCTCCTCTACCACCGCCGCTTCATGGTGAGCGAGAAGATCTCGGCGCTCGTGCTGCCGGCCGATGCGCCGGCGGAGGTTCGCGAGCGGGCCAAGCGCGACTGGCAGCCGCTCGTGAAGGGCGTGGCCACGAACCTGCTGCGGCGCGAGGGGGGCCTGAGCGTGACGCTCGAGACGGTCGAGCACTACCTGCCCGATCCCGCCGAGGTGCTCGCGAGCGGCACGTTTGCCGATGCGGTCACGCCGCTCGGCTCCTACGCCTGGGCGGAGCCGCAGCCATGACCGCCGTCCGCTCGATCCCCGGGCGGCGGGCAGCGAGCCGGCCGCCCGCCGCGACTCCGCCGGTCGTGCCGTCCCGCGGCTGGCTCGCCGACTGGGCCGCGGCCTGGAGTGGATTCTGGTTCACGCCCTCCGATCCGCTGCCGCTCGCCGTGATCCGGATCGCCACCGGCCTGATCCTCACCTGGTCGTGCGTCGTCTGGCTGCTCGACGCCGACGCCTTCTTCGGCGACCGTGGCTGGCTGCGGCCTGATCAGGTCTGGCGGGTGAACGATCAGCCCTGGCAGTGGAGCGGCTACTTCGTCGCCTCGTCGCCGACGATGATCCGCGTGGTCGCCGGCATCTCGCTCGTGGCGGCGCTCCTGCTGACGATCGGCCTGGCCACTCCGCTCGCCGCGGTGGTGTCGTTTCTCGGTCTCGTGACCGCGGCCAACCGCGCGCCGCTCAACGTGTTCGGCCTCGACGACACGCTCGGGATGCTGCTCGTGCCCTTGGTGATCGGCCCGAGCGGGGCGCGGCTGTCGGTCGATCGACTGCTGGCCGGGCCAGGGCGGGGCAGGGGAGGGGAGCCGTCGATCCGGGCCACCATCGCCCTTCGGCTCCTCCAGGTGCACCTCTGCGTGGTCTATCTCTTCTCCGGCGCGGGAAAACTCTTCGGGGCGAGCTGGTGGGAGGGCACCGCCCTCTGGGGCGCGATTGCCAACGACCGCTACCGGACCCTCGACCTCCGGGGCCTCGCCGGCCATCCCCTCGTGGTCAATGCCCTGACCCTCGGGACCCTGTGGTGGGAGGTGAGCTACGCCGCCCTCGTCTGGCCGCGGCTGACGCGGCGGCTTTGCCTGGCGCTAGCGGTGCTGGTCCACTTGGGGATCGGGCTTGCCATGGGCATGATGGAGTTCGGCCTGGCCATGATCGCCGCCAACCTGGCGTTCGTGCCGGCCAGTACGCTTTCGAGCCTGCTGCGGCCGTTCACGTCTCGCAGCTCAGATTCCCCCGACACCCCCCCAGGAACCCCTGCGGACCTTCCATGATCGACACGCTCGCCGTTGTCGGCGCCACCGGCGCCGTGGGCCGTATCATCCTCGACCTGCTCGCGGCGCGGAAGTTTCCCGCGAAGCGGCTCAAGCTGCTGGCGTCGGCCCGCTCCGCCGGCACGCCCGTCCGCGTCGGCGAAGCGACCTACGACGTGGAGGTGCTCACGCCCGACTCCTTCACGGGCGTTGATGTGGCGATCGGCAGCACTCCCGACGAAGTGGCGGCAGAGTTCGTCCCCTGGGCGGTGGAGCGGGGCACCGTCGTGGTCGACGAGAGCGCGTTCTACCGGATGAATCCGGAAGTGCCGCTGGTGATTCCGGAGGTCAATCCCGAGGCGATCGCCACCCACAGGGGCATCATCGCCAGCCCCAACTGCTCGACCACGCAGATGGTGATGGTGATGAAGCCGCTGCACGATGCGGCCCGCGTGACGCGGGTGGTCGTGAGCACCTACCAGGCGGTGAGCGGGGCGGGCCTGTCCGCGACCCGTGAGCTCGAGCAGGCGACCGCCGCCTGGCTCGGGCGGGAAGCGGAGGCGAAGCAGGTGTTTCCGCATCCGATCGCCGCCAACCTGATCCCGCAGATCGGCTCGCCGCGACCCAACGGGTTCACCAGCGAGGAGATGAAGATGGTGCTCGAGACGCGGAAGATCCTCGGCGACGAGTCGATCGCGATCAGTGCCACCTGCGTCCGCGTGCCCGTGGCCAACGGCCACAGCGAGTCGATCCTCATCGAGACGGAGAAGAAGCTCACCGCCGACGAGGCGCGGAGGCTGCTGGCCGCGTTTCCGGGCATCGTCGTCGAGGACGACCTCGCCGCGAAGAAGTATCCGCAGCCGCGGACGGCCAGCGGTCGCGATGAGGTGTTCGTGGGCCGCATCCGCGAAGACATCTCCTGCTCGAACGGCATCGCGCTGTGGTGCGTGTCCGACAACCTCCGCAAGGGGGCGGCCACCAACGCCGTGCAGATCGCCGAGCATCTGGCGAAGCACGGCCTCAAGGGGGCGGGGCACGCGGGCCGGTCATGAACTCGGCGGCAGGGCCCGACGAGACCGCCGCCGGCCGGCGGATCGCGGTGCGGATCACCTACGAGGGCACGCGGTACTCGGGCTGGCAGGTGCAGCCGGGCAGGGCGACGGTGCAGGGGGCGCTCGCCGCGGCGATCCGCGAGGTGTCGGGCGAGGACCTGGTGCCAAAGGGGGCGAGTCGGACCGACGCCGGCGTGCATGCCCTCGACCAGGTGGTGGCTTTCACCTCGACGAGCGGCCATGCGGCCGAGGTCTGGGGGCGGGCGCTCAACGCCACGCTGCCCGCCGACATCACCGTCCGCGAGGCGCGGGAGGTGGGCCCGGACTTCGACCCGGTGACGGCGGCCCGCCGCAAGCGGTATCGATACCGGATCCACGACGCATCCTGGAGGCCGGTGCTCGATCGGCACCTCGTCTGGCACTGGCGGGGTCGGCTCGACGAGGAGCGGATGCGGACGGCGGCGGCGGCGCTCGTCGGCGAGCACGACTTCACGAGCTTCGAAACCACCCCGTCCACGCGGCTCTCGAAGGTCCGCACCATCCATTCCCTCGAGGTGTTCCGGCCGCCGCTGGCCGACGACGTGGCCGGGGCGGAGGTCTGGGTCGAGGTCGAGGGGGACGGATTTCTGTACAACATGGTGCGGATCATCGCCGGCTCGCTGGTGATGGTCGGCGCGGGGCGACGGTCTCCCGAGTGGCTCGCCGAGGCCCGCGCCGCCCGCAGCCGGCCCGCCGCGGGCCCGACGGCGCCGCCGCAGGGGCTCGTGCTCGTGGCGATCGACCTCGGGGCCGCCTGGCCGACGGCCCACTCCCGATGGATGTCCGACCATGCCCCCGATTCCTGAACAGCTCGGCCCGGTCAAACTCGTCCAGCAGATCGGCCTCGGCAAGCACTGCCAGGTCTGGGAGGGGCTCGACACCAAGGCCCGCAAGAAGGTGGCCGTGAAGCTGATCGTGCCGGCGATGGCCAACGACGCCGGCCAGCGGAAGCTGCTCGAGCACGAGCTCAAGGTGGCCCAGTCGCTCGACCATCCCACGATCATCAAGATCGACCGGTTGTCCGAGGAAGGGGGGCTGCCGCACCTCGTGATGGAGTATTTCCCGGCGCCGAATCTCAAGAAGCAGGTGGCCGCGGGCGTGGAGCCGCTCGTGCCCAGGCTCCAGCGGATCGTCACGGAAACCGCCCTGGCGCTCGACCACATGCATGCCCGCGGCTGGGTGCATCGCGACGTGAAGCCGGACAACATCCTGGCCGCCGAGGATGGTCAGGTGAAGCTGATCGACCTGGCGATCGCCGCGAAGTCGTCGGGCTTCCTGGGCAAGCTGCTGGGCAGCAAGACGCCCGCCCAGGGGTCGCCGAGCTACATGTCGCCGGAGCAGATCCGCGGCGAGGCCCTCGACGCCCGCAGCGACATCTACTCCTTCGGCTGCGTGATCTTCGAACTGATCGCCGGCCGGCCCCCCTACACGGGCAGCGACACCAACGACCTGCTCAACAAGCACGTCTCGGCCGTGGTTCCGGCGGTCGATGCCTTCAACAAGCTCGCCACCACCGCCGCGGCCAAGCAGCTCCGCCAGATGCTTGCCAAGAAGCCCGGCGACCGCCCGGCCTCGATGAAGGAGGTGCTCCAGCAGCTCCGCTCGATCCGGCTCGTCGAGCGAGCGGCCGTGTAGGCGTCGGGAAGCCCGATCGCGTGACCGCCGGCGACCATGAAAAGCCATCGTACCGCTGACGCGGTTACGCTTCCTGCGGATGAAAAGCCATCGTACCGCTGACGCGGTTACGCTTCCTGCGGATGAAAGGCCACCGTACCG
>JBBAVS010000002.1:43657-81506 GCA_040397585.1 Pirellulales bacterium | reverse complement strand
CACGCGATTGGGCTTCCTGACTCGGGAAGCGTAACCGCGTAAGCGGTACGACCGCACACCGCTGGACTCCCGTAGGCAGTTACGCCTGAGGATCACGTGTGATTTTTCGGAGGGGAGGGGCCACGTCCCAGGTTGGAGACCTAGGTCGCGTTGCCTGCGTTCACCGCCGCCAGCGCCTTGGTCACGTGGTCGTCGGAGGCGAACAGCGCGCTGTACGCCAGCCGCACCACCCCCGCGCGGTCGATCACGTAGGTGACGCGGCCCGGGATCACGCCCAGCGGGTTCGGCACGCCGAACAGCTTCCGCAGACGGCGGTCGGTGTCGGCCACGATCGGGAAGGGGAGCCGGTACTTCGCGGCGAATCGGGCGTGGCTGGCCGCGGAGTCGCTGCTCACGCCCACCACCTCCGCCCCCGCCGCCGCGAACTTCTCGTAGGAATCGCGAAACGCACAGGCCTCCTTCGTGCACACCGGCGTGTTGTCCTTCGGGTAGAAGAAGAGCACGAGCCACTTCTGCCCGAGGAGCGCGGCGGAGTCGAAGGTGCCGCCATCCTGGAGGGGGGCGGTGAACGCGGGAGCCTTGTCGCCGACCTGAACCGTCGCCATGGGAACGTCTCCGCCCGGGTGGGAATGGGCCTCTTCCATTCTCCGCCGTCCGGGCGGCGGCGGGGAGGGGGTATGATGGCCGCCGCTCAGGAGACCATGCCGTGCCCATCGATTTCGCGAAGATTCAGCAGGCTTTCCGGGTGCAACCCGGCAAGAAGTTCCGGCTCGCCGACCACGACCCCGGCTGGGCCGGCGACGGCGACATCCCGGAGAAGGAGCGGAAAGAGATGGCGGAGGGGATTCTCGCCTCCGACGTCGGTGACCTGACCCGCATGCAGGAGCTGCTCTGGGCCAGCGACACCTGGAGCGTGCTCGTGATCTTCCAGGCAATGGACGCCGCAGGGAAGGACGGCGCCATCAAGCACGTGATGTCCGGGCTCAATCCCCAGGGCGTCGAGGTGACGAGCTTCAAGAAGCCGTCCGACGAGGAACTCGACCACACGTTTCTCTGGCGCTGCATGAAGCGGGTGCCGGAGCGCGGCCGGATCGGCATCTTCAACCGCTCCTACTACGAGGAGGTGCTCGTCGTCCGGGTCCACGAGCAGCTGCTCGCCGCCCAGCGGATTCCCGGTGTGACCGCCCGCCCCCGGATCTGGAGCGACCGCTTCGACGACATCAACGCCTTCGAGCGGCACCTCGCCCGCAACGGGACGACGATCGTGAAGTTCTTTCTCAATCTCTCGAAGAAGGAGCAGAAGAAGCGGTTTCTCGCCCGGATTGACGAGCCCGACAAGCACTGGAAGTTCTCGACGGCCGACGTGGCCGAGCGGCAGCACTGGGACGACTACATGCAGGCCTACGAGGAGGCGCTCGGGGCCACCAGCACCGAACAGGCCCCGTGGTACGTGGTGCCGGCCGACAAGAAGTGGGTGAGCCGGGCGGTGGTGGCGGCGGTGCTCGCCGGCACGATCCGCAACCTCGGGCTCGCATGGCCGAAGATCGACGACGCCCAGCGCCGCCAGATCGAAGACGCCCGCCGCCTGCTCGAGGCGGAGTGACGCCGGATGGATGAATCCTCCACGCTGCTCGACGCCTTCGCCGTCGAGCGGGCGATCCAGGCGGCGGCGCCGGCGGTCCTGTTCGCCGCCCCGCGGCTGGTCCGGCGGATCATCCGGGCCGATCGCGACCTGCCGCTGACGCTGGCCAGGACGCCGCACCGCGACATCGCCGTGCTCGACTCGAGACGGCTCGCCGCCGTGGCCGACGACATGATCGCGCTGCCCGCCGACATTCCCGACCGCGTGGCCGTGGTGGCCCGGCCCACGTACGACGGCGACGCCGCGGCCACGCTCCGGGAGTATTGGCGGCTCACGTTCCACGCCCTGCTCGATCTCGAGGCCCCCGCCGCCGTCGCCCGGGCCGGCGCTGCGGCCGCCGCACTCGTGCCGCCGGCCGTGGCGGCCGAGGCCGGGGAGGTGCTCGTGCGGGAGGGGCTGCTCGATCGCGATGCGACCGCCGCCGAGCGGCTCGCCGAGTTCCTCGCGGTATTTCTGGAGCTGCGGTGCTTCGCGCCGGCGGCGGTGGCGATCTGGTTCCCGGCCATCGACGATCCCGACGCCCTGGCGGAACGGCTCGCCACGCTCGTGGGTGGCGAGACGCTGCTGGCCAAGGCGCTGCCGCCGATGCTCGATCCGGAGGCGGAACCGCCCGCCGCGCCCGCGGCCGCCGTGGCCGCGGTCTCATGGCCCGCCTGGCTACGGCCGCGGGCGGCGGCGCTTCGCCGGCAGGCCGACCGCACCGCGCTCAAGGGCAACTTTGTCCGCGCCTCGCTCGACGAGTGGCGGGCCGCGACCGCGCGGCCGGAGACGGCCCGCCCGGCAACCGGGCGACTCGACCGCCAGGTGGACGCGTTCGCCCGGCGGCTCGGCTGGGCCCTCGACCTCGACGCGGCCCACGTGGGCGACGCGGCGACGTTCATCCGCCACCTCGTGGAGCGGTCGCAGGGGTCGTCGTGGACCCCGGAGGCGCGACTGCTCTACGACCTCCAGAAGATCTGCGTCGATTCGGAGCGGGAGAGCTTCCGCACCCAGCTGCTCGGCTGGGCGGTGACGGCAGGCCGGCGACCGCTCGCCGTGCCGCTCCCCTGCCAGCGGCTGGTGCTGATCCACCGGCACGCGGTCGCCGCGGCCGACCGGCTCGCCGCGCTCGACCTGCCCGGCCCGATCCGGCCCGTCGGCGACCGGCTGCTCGCGGCGGCGGTCGAGACGACCGCCGCCGCCGGCCGCGAACCGCTCCGGCTCAAGGTCGAAGCGGCGCTCGCCGACGCAGGCCTCGCGCCGCAGTGCCTCGTGGAGGAGTCCGCGCGGGCGAAGCTCGTGGACGAACTCCTCGACGAGATCATGGAGCGCGGGTTCGTCTCGTTCGGCAACGTCCGCGACGCCGTCTCGGGCAACCAGCTGAAGCTTCTCGACCTCCAGGGGCCGGGGGAGTGGCTGGCCGGCGACGAGTTGCTCCGGCTCGACGACCGGCTCGCCGCGACGCTCGACGGCGTCTATCGCCCCGCGCCTCTCTACCTCGCGCTCATGCAGCGGATCAGCGCACCGTTCTTCGGCGTGAAGGCCGGCCGCCTCCTGACCACGCACGTGCTGCTCCCCTTCGGCGGCGCCTGGATCATCCTCCGCGGCCTGGAGCATGTCATCGAGCCGATCACCGCCTACTCGCTGGGCGAGATGTGGCACGTGTACACCCGCGGCCGCGTGCTCGCGATCGGGGTCGTCCTCTGGATGCTCCTGCACCTCCCGGCGGTCCGCACCGCGGCCTGGCAGGCCGCCCGCGGCGCGGCCGCCGTCGCCCACTTTTTCCTGATCGCGCTGCCGCAGCGCTTCCTCAGGCTGGCGGCCGTCGAGCGGTTCCTCCGCAGTCGTCCCGTCCGCTGGCTCGCGGAGCATGCCACCGGACCGCTGGTGGTCACGCTCGCCGCCTGGGTGCTCCTGCCGCGGCACGGCCGCTGGCTATCCCGCGAGACGCCGTGGATACCGCCGCTGGTGTTCGCCGCGAGCGCCGTGCTCCTCAACTCCCGCCCGGGTCGCCATCTCCAGGAGCAGGTCGTGGAGACGGCGGGCCGGGCCCTGCACCAGTTCCACCTCCACGTGATCGTCGGCCTGGTGTCGTGGATCGTGGACGTGTTCCGGCAGGCGATGGATTTCGTCGAGGGCACCCTCTACGCGGTGGACGAGAGCCTACGGTTCCGGTCCGACGAGTCGGGGCTGATGCTCGCCGTCAAGGCGGTGCTCGGGGCCGTCTGGTCGATCGTCGAGGCCGGCGTGCGGTTTTGCATCACGCTGCTGATCGAGCCCCAGCTCAACCCCATCAAGCACTTTCCCGTGGTCACGGTGTCGCACAAGCTGCTCGTGCCGATGATCCCGATGGTCGCCTCGCAGCTCGTCGAGACGACGGGCATGGAGAAGGGCCTGGCCCTGACGGCGGTGACGTTCGTCTCGACCTGCATTCCCGGCGTGTTCGGCTTCCTCGCCTGGGAGCTCAAGGAGAACTGGCGGCTTTACGCGGCGAATCGCCCCGCCACGCTGCGGCCGGTTCCCGTCGGCCATCACGGCGAGACGATGCGGCGGCTGTTGATGCCCGGGTTCCACTCCGGCACGATCCCGCGGCTCTTCGCCCGGCTCCGCCGGCTCCATGCCCGGGGTGGCACCGAGCCCAGCGGCAAAGCCAGCCGGGCCGAGCAGCAGCGGCACGAACTGGAGCACGACATCGCCACGTTCTTCGAACGCGACGTGATCGGCCTACTCGCGCGGACGGACGCCTGTCGCGGCCTGACGATCACGGTGGACACCGTGCAGCTCTCGGTGGAGAGGATCGCCGTCGCCCTCGGCACAGCCGCGGCCGAGGCTGAGCCGCTCGTGCTGGAACTCCGCCGGCGGGGAGACGTGATCGAGTCGCACGTCCTCGAGACCGGCTGGCTCGAGACCCAGTCCGCCGCCGTGCAGGAAGCCGTGCGGCTGGCCCTCGCGGGCTCTCACCGGCTCGCGGCCGCCGACGAGGCGACCGCCGCCTTTGCCGACATGCCCGCGGCCGGCGTGGCACCGCGCACCGGCGGAGCCCTCGTGCCGGTCACCCCCATCGCCTGGGACCGGTGGCGGGACGCCTGGGAACGGCTCCGGGGCGACGCCTGATCACTCCTCGGGGATCGCCTTCCGCCACTCGTCGGCGACGAGGCCGATCTGGTCGAACGGAATCGCCTGAAACCCGATGGCCCATGCCGGGGAGTCGTCACGGAACCGATAGTCGCCGCGAGCCGCGTCCACGAACTTCGGGTCGACGTCCACGAGGTTGTTTTCCAGGAGCGTGCCCGCCTCGGCCGCCGGCTCGATCCGCTTCCAGGTGCCGCCCACGCTCACGTTGCGGCGGATCACGTTCCGCCGCGGCGCCTCCGGCTGGTCGTCGAGGAGCGCGGCAAGGCCCGGATAGCGGCCGGTCCAGAGCGGCGTCTGCCAGGGCATCTCGTCGAGCCGCTGCCGCATCCAGCCGCCGGGGGCCACCATCGACGCGGCCCAGCCGAGCCCGCGGGCATCGACCTCCACCGCGGGGTCGCCGTCGACGAAGAGATTGTTCTCGACGAGGTTGTCGCGGCCGCCGCCGATCAGCACCTCGCGGCAGGCCCGCACGAACACGTTGCCCACCACCGTGATGCCGCTGGCATTGTCGTCGAGATACACCGCCATCGCGCCCAAGCGGCCGGGGCCGGTGAGGTCGGCGAACAGATTGTGCCGCACCACCGTGCCCCGCATCGTCCAGTCGCGGCCCATGTAGTAGGCCCCCACGTCGCCCGTCTCCTGGCAGACGTGGTGGATCCGGTTGAGCTCGACGAGATGGTCGTTGCCGTTGAGCAGGATGCCGTTGTGGGGCGCGTGGTGGATGTGGTTGTGGAGCACGCGGTTGCCGACCCCCTTGATCTCGACCGCCGGCCGGTAGGTCCGCTGCAGGCGGGCGTAGTGATGCACGTGGTTGTTTGCGGCGACGTGCCCGGCGGCGGTGAGCGTGGGCCGATCGCCGCCGGAGAGCATCACGCCCCCTTCGCCCACCTCGTGGATCTCGCAGCCGCGGACCGCATGTCCCAGGCCTCCCTCGATGAACACGCCCCAGCCGCCCGCGTTCCGCAGCCGACAGCCCCCCACCGTCACACCCGCGCCGGCGGTGATCGTCACGAGGCTGTTTCTCGTCCCCTCGAGCACGAGGCCACGGAGGATCAGGTGGCTCGCCCCGGCGATCTCGACGAGGTGCGGCAGGGAGGTCACCGTGATCGCGGGGTCTTCGGCCGGCGGCCAGACGAAGAGCCGCCCCCGCTCCCGATCGACGCACCACTCGCCGGGCCTGTCGAGTTCGCTGAGCATGTTGAAGGCATAGAACCGCTGCCCGCTGCGGTAGGTGGTGTGGGGCGGCTCGAGCTCGAGCGCCCGCGTCTCGAGATCGACGGCCTTGATCCGCTGACGGGAATCGGACCAGTCCCAGAAGAAGTAGCCGGCCAGCCAGCCGTCGGCCTCGTCCTTCCAGCCGGGCAGCCGGGTCGCCGCGTCGACCGCGGCGGTGGTGAACTTCCCGACGGCGTTGCCGGGCAGGCCGCCGTCGGTGATCGGGCGGTCGCCGAGGAGGTCGCCGATCGTGGTGAAGCCTTCGTTGGGCCAGCGGGCGATCGGCAGCGGGCGATCGCGGTGGAACACCTCGAGCCGGTTGCCGGCGCCGGCGAACGTGCCCGGATCGGCGATGCCGGCCTTCTTCAGGTCGGCCTCGAGCACCTTCCCCCGAGCCTCGGCCGGGAGACGGGCCAGGAGAGCCTCGTCGGCCAGGGGCGCGAGTTCGACGATCCGCCGCGCGCCGGTGAGCACCACGCGGTCGATGCCGTGCGGCCGCCAGACGACGGGCCGATCGGCCGTGCCGCCGTCGGCGGCCTCGAGGCGGAGCGGCTGCCCGAGTTCGTAGCGGCCGGCATGGAGCACGACCTCGACGGCGGCCGCCCGCCGGGCGGCCCGCAGTCGCCGGACGGCATCGCGCGCCGCCGCGGGGGTGGCCAGCGGGCCGTCGGTGCGGTCGGCAGTCGCCGCCGCAAGCCGGCCCGACCAGCGGTCGTCGCCGTCGACCGCCACATGGATGCTGACGGCGGGGCCGTCATCGGCCCGACCCGCGGCGGCCGTCGCCCAGACCATCACCACCGCCGTCATCCACAGCGCTGTTCGCACGATTCGAGCTCCTGCATGGGCTGCCCGGCTCGGGCCGTCCTCGGGCTGTCAGAGATCAGAGGGCGTCGGCTGGCCGTCGTTGCGGCCGGTGATGGCGACGTAGGCCGTCGGATCGACGTCGAACGAGATCGTCCGCACCGAGCCGTCGCAGAACGCCGCCCCAAAGCCGCCAGGATGGGGCCCGCCGAACGAGTTGACGTGCTGGTCGCTCCGCCGGTCCTGCATCGGCGGTAGCGTGGCATTGCTCGGGTCGCGACTCCAGCGGACGATGTCGCGGCCCATCCCCATCAGCGCAGCCTCGTTGTCACCGCCGTCGCTGCCGTCGGCATAGGCGGCGGAATCGACGTACTTCTCGCCGACCAGGATCGTCTTGCTGGTGCCGTCGCTCACCTGCGACACCTTCACGGCGCTGCCGCAGTGGACGACGCCGTTGGTGGCCGCGGCGAACTTGCGGAAGTGGGCCTGGGCGGCCGCGTCGCTGCCCTTGGCGAGGTCGGCGGGGCCAGCGTTCTGGCTGCCGCCGGCCGAGGCCGACGTCCACGGCGGCGTGGCGGTGCCGCCGGCGAGTTCACCGGTCTGGTGGTACACGCTGCCCCCGTTGGCGGCATAGTCGGCCCGCCCCACGACCGCGGGCGTGGTCGTGCCTACGAACGTCCACGATTGCGTCCACGGGTAGGCGGCGGGCGACCGGCGCGTCGGGCAGTACATGCTCCCCACGGGCGTGGTGACCCGCTGGGTGTTGGCCGCCTGCCGCGTGGCCCCGGACTGGCCGGCCCCCAGCGAATAGAGCGACTGCTCCTCGGCGAAGGGGAGGATCGAGTAGATCCAACCGCCGGGCTGCCGCGGGCCGAAGCCGCGGTCGGGGTCGCCGGTCCAGGCGATGCCCCAGCCGCCGGAGGGGAGGAAGGTCTTGGTGTTTTCGTGGTTGAGCGCGGCGACGGCGATCTGCTTGAGGTTGTTCTGGCAGGCGCTGCGGCGGGCCGCCTCGCGGGCGCTCTGCACGGCCGGTAGCAACAGTCCGATGAGCGTGGCGATGATCGCGATCACGACCAGCAGCTCGACGAGGGTAAAGCCATGTCGGGGGCGAGCGGATGGGATCGTCATGGTGGGATCTCCGTGTCGGAGGCAGGGGATGTCGGAGGGAGCCGGGAACCAAACCGGCGGGAAGAAGCAGTGTGCAAGCCGCAGCGGCGGCCCGTCAACGTCGCACGCGACGCCGAAGCGCCGGACAAAAACCCGCGGAATCGGCCGATTTCCCGGCTCATCATTCCCTCATCGGAGTTACGAATGCGGGCCGTTTTCTCATGAAATGCCGGAATCCGCTTGGAGCCATGGCCGCCGAGCGAGTGTTTTCGTTTCGGGGCGGCTGACCACATCGGCACCGGCCAGTGGGCGAACCACACCAACTGGGATCCCACGCCCCAAGCGGCAGCCCGGTTTCCGGCGATGACCTGACGACGGCACGGGCACCTTCGCGGCCCGTCGCCTGCTCACCCGCCGCTCAGCAGCCTGAGCGTGCCGATCACGTCGCGGCCCGCGGGCGTGTCGGCGATGTTCCGCGTCTCCGCCGGATCGACCTCGTGGTCGTAGAGTTCGTGCACCGGGCTGGCGAGCGGCTTGCCGGTCCATTCGATCCAGCGGTAGCGCTGCGTCCGCAGGGCCCGGCCTTGGATCGCCCCCCCGAGTTCGGGCGCCTGCTTGGCGATCAGGCTCCGGGCCACGTTGGGCCAGTCGCGGGCCGGCTCGTCGAGCAGCGGGGCGAGGCTTCGGCCCTCGAGTTTCGGAGGCACGGGCAAGCCGCACACGTCCACGAGCGTGGGATAGACGTCGAGCAGCTCCACGATCGCCGGCACGCTCGCGCCCGCCGTGCCCCGGCCGGGACAGCGGATCACCAGCGGCACCCGCGTGGCGATCTCCCAGGCGGTCCGCTTCGTCCAGGTGCCGTGGTCGCCGAGCTGATAGCCGTGATCGGCCCAGAGCACCACGACCGTGGAATCGGCGAGGCCGAGGCGGTCGAGTTCGTCGAGCACCCGGCCCACCTGCGCGTCCACGTAGCTCACGCAGGCGTGGTAGCCGTGGATCAGCCGCCGGGCCTCGGCGTCGGTGGCCGGTGGTCCTTGCTTCGGGATGCCCTTGTAGCGGCGGAGCTCCGCCGAGTCGTTGCTGGCGAAGGCGGGGGCGCCGTCGGGCAGTTTCGTGGTCGAGGGGAGCCTCAGCCTGTCGGGATCGTAGCGGTCCCAGTAGGCCTGCGGGGCGACGAACGGCAGGTGCGGCTTGTGAAAGCCGACCGCGAGGAAGAACGGACGGTCCTTCAACTCGCCGAGCGCCTCGATGGCCTTCGTCGCGATCTTGCCGTCGGCGAGTTCGTCGTCGGCCCCTGCGAACACCACCGCCGGCTCGTCGGCGGAGTGATCGGCCGTCTCATCCACCGGGCCTGCGCCGGCTCCCGCGACCGGCGTCACCCGCTTGCGAGCCGGCCACGGTGGCACGCTCCACGACCGCTCGTCGTCGTGATTGCCGTTGGTGACGTGGAAGATCTTGCCGTAACTGCGGGTCTCGTAGCCGTGCGTCCGGAAGTGCTCGGGGAGCGTGATCACGTCGGGGTTCCCGTCGCGGAGAAACTTCGCCAGGGTGAACACCCCGAGGGTTTCGGGCCGGCGGCCGGCGAGCAGCGACGACCGCGACGGGTTGCAAAGGGCGAACTGGCAGTAGGCCCGGTCGAAGCGGGTGGCCGTGGTGGCGAAGGCGTCGATCCGCGGCGACTGCACGCTGTCGTCGCCATAACAGCCGAGCATCGGCCGTAGATCGTCGACCGCGACGAACAGCACGTTTGGCCGCGGCGGCTCGCCATGCGCCGCATTCCGGATGCAGGCCACGACGCCCGCTGCCACAATCAGGGCCTCCACCACGCGTCTCATCGGACCCTCCCGTGACTCGACCATCGATCCCGCTCCTGGTGTTCGCCGCAGTCATCATCGCGGCATCCACGGACCTTCCACAAGCCGCCCTGCCGGCGGAGCCGCGGCCAACCGTGGTGCCCGACGCGCTCGATCCGGCACCGTTCGGCAGCGAGCACCCGGGGCTCGACGGCTGGGCCACGGGCGACTGGTGGACCGAGACGCGGGCCGTGCCCGGCGACGGCCGGCGCGGGGCGAAGGCGGCCCGGCCGTTCCCGCTCGACGTGCCGCGCCGCGACGTGATCGCCTTCGCGGTCTACACCGTGAGCCTGCAGCCGGCGGCCACCACGGGCGTGCTCAAGCTCACGGCCCAACTCTTTCCGCTCGAGCCCGGCGAGCCGATGGAGGCGCGGCTGGAGGTCGATCGCGGCGCCGGCTGGGAGGAGGTGGGCCGGGCCCCCGTGCTCTATCCCGGCTGGGACGTCCACTTCCGCGTCGCCGACTGGGACGCGTCGCGGACGGTGCCCTACCGAGTCTGCCACGGCGGGGAGGCCACGTTCACCGGCACGATCCGCCGCGATCCGGCCGACCACGAGCGGGTCTGCGTCGCCGTGCTTTCCTGCAACTCGTCGAGCACGACTGGCCCGCGGGATGAGCTGGTGGCGAATCTCCGGGTTCTCGATCCCGATCTCCTCTTTTTCGCGGGCGACCAGACCTACCGCCACACGCAGCACACCGTGGGCTGGATCGAGTTCGGGCTGCAGTTCCGCGACGTCCTCCGCGATCGGCCCACGGTCACGATCCCCGACGACCACGACGTGGGACACCCGAACCTTTGGGGCGCGAACGGCAAACGCGCGCTCGAAAAGACCGGCCCCGACGGCGGGTACTACTATCCGGCGGCCTACGTGAACATGGTGCAGCGGCAGCAGACCTGGCACCTGCCCGATCCCGTCGATCCCGCACCGGTGGAGCAGGGGATCACGGTCTATTTCACGCGGTTGGTGCTCGGCGGCCTCGACCTGGCGATTCTCGAAGACCGGAAGTTCAAGACCGGCCCCAAGGGCACGATCCCGCAGCTCGGTCCCCGGCCCGACCACATCACCGATCCGGCCTACGACCGCGCGGCCGTCGACCTGCCCGGATTGGAACTGCTCGGCCGGCGGCAGCTCGACTGGCTCGACCGCTGGTCCAATGACACCCACGGCGTCCGCGCCAAGGCCGTGCTCTCGCAGACCGCGTTCTGCGGCGCCGTCCACATGCACGGCAAGGTCGACGAGCGGTTGCTCGCCGACCTCGACTGCAACGGCTGGCCGCAGTCGGGGCGGAACGCCGCCCTGCGGCTGATCCGGCAGGCCGGAGCGGTGCATCTCTGTGGCGATCAGCACCTCGCCGTGGTCGTGCAGCATGGGATCGACGCGTTTCGCGACGGTCCCTGGGCCTTCACCGCGCCCGCGATCGTCAACACGATCTACGGCCGCTGGTGGCACCCCGAACGTGAGCAGCCCGGGCTGAATCCGATCGCCGACTCGCCGCTCCCGTGGACGGGCGACTACGAAGACGGCCTCGGCAACAAGCTCACGATGGTCGCCTACGCGAACCCCGTCGATCCTGCCGACGAGCGGCAGCGGGGCGACGGGTTCGGCACGGCGGTCTGGGACTTTCCCGCGGAGACGATCGCCTTTCACTGCGTGCCGCGGTTCGCCACGCTGCGGAACGGGCAGCCCGAAGAGTATCCCGGCTGGCCCGTGACCGTGCCGCTGGAGGTGCCGTGGAAGCACGCCGTCAAGGACGACGTGCCCGCGCGGTTCGTCGTGCCGGGTCATGACCGCCCGATGCGACTGCTCGACGAGATGCACGCGCTGCACCTGCCCGGGGCCTTCATCCCGTGCACGCTCTGGGATGCCTGGCTGACTACTGGGACCTGCTGCCGTTCGGCGGCGACGATGCCTTCGCCACGTTCGGGCTCTGGCAGGCCCTCGGCCGTTATGCCGCGGTGGAGCAGGGGATCGACGACCATCCCGACTGGGCGATCGCCGCCACGGAGCGGCCGCTGTCCCCTGCGGAGATCTGCACGCTCCGCGACGCGATCCGCCGTGACTTCCAGACGCGGTTCTGGAACACCGACACCGGCCGGTTCGTCGGCTGGATCGACCTCGAGGGCACCCCACGGGACTACGGCTTCACCTTCCTCAACACCGAGGCCGTGGCCGCCGGCATCGCCAGCGACGAGCAGGCCCGCAGCATCCTCGACTGGCTCGACGGCCGGTGGACTCGGCCTCGACCAGGAGTTCCTCGAGAGCATCATCGTGCCCCAGGTGATGCTGGAGGGCTTTCTCGGCTTCGAGCCCGGCGTCGACGACTTCACGGTGAAACCCCGCCTGCCGGCCGCGTGGCCCGCGCTCACCGTCCGGGGCATCCACTTCCACGACCGCGTGCTCGACGTCACGGCGAAGGCCGACGGCACCGTCGTCATGCATGAGCGGCCAGCCCGCTGAACGCAACCCCGGCCGCGCCGATGAGCAGCTCTTCAGAGGCCCGCAAGCTGGAGCGTGTCGCGAAGTCCGCGGACGCCGGCCGTGGCCCCCATGCGGGTCACGCAGCACGCCGCCGTGGCGGCCCCGAGCCGCGCCGCCGCCTCGACGGGCATCTGCTTGCCGAGGCCCACGATCAGCCCCGCGAGGAAGCAGTCGCCGGCGCCGGTCGTATCCAACACCGGTTCCGGAGCCGGGATGCAGGGCACGTCGATCAGGCGGCCCGGAACCGGGCTGATCACGCTGCCCTGGGCGCCGCACTTCACCCCCACGATCCCCGCCGCCCCGCGCCCGCGATAGCAGGCGATGATCTCCGCCGGTGTTGTCAGGCCCGTCTGCGTCCGCGCCTCGTCGAGACTCGGCACGAACACGTCGACGCCGGGCAGCGCCGGTCCGACGTCGGCGAGGGCACCACCGGCCCCTCCGGATTCCAGCACCACGCGGCAGCCCGCCTCGCGAAGCACGGCCACGGCCTCCGCCAGCCGCGGCTCGAGGCCGGGAAGCAGGCCCACGTAGCCGAGCACCGCGAAGGGGGCCCGCGCGAACACCGCCGCATGCCGGCGGACGAAGCCGACGTCGAGCCCGCCGGCCACCCCCACATGATGGGCGAAGCTCCGCTCGCCGCCGGCATCGATCAGCGCGGCCGTCGTGCTCGTCGCCCCGCCGGCCTGCCGTTCGACGGCGGAGACGTCCATGCCCCCAGCCGTCATTCGGGAGGTGACCTCGCGGCCCCACAGGTCATCGCCCACCAGGGCTGCCGCCCCGACCGCCGCCCCCAGCCGCCGCATCGCCAGGCCGGTGTTGCAGACGATCCCACCGGTCGTGAACTCGACCGGCTCGACGTGAAACAGCCGGCCGCCGCCGATCGGCAACTCCAGCGGCACCGGCCGCACGAGGATGTCGGCCACGCACGTGCCGCAGACGACGGCGTCGAGAGGGGAGTTCACGAGGGGATGCTCCTGTCGGAGGGATAGGGGTCGGCCTCCGGTGGCGCCGAGTCGGCCAGTCGCCGCTCGATGATCCGCAGCCGTGAGGGAGTGGTGCCGGTATGACGATGGAGGAAGGTGGTCATGTACTGCACGGAGCCGAACCCCGCGCGGGCGGAGATGGTCTTGAGAGGCAGGTCGGTCTGGGTGATCAGCTTGCGGATCGCGGCGACGCGGACACGGACCGATTCGTCGTGGATCGACCGGCCCACGACCGCCTTGAATCGCGCCTCGAGCGATGGCCGGGAGAGGCAGAGCGAGTCCAGCAGCGCGGCGATGTCGGGCTTGGTGAGCGGGCTCGCCCGCAGCCGCTGGAGGGTGGCCACCACCGCCTCGTCCGACGTCGCCATCGCGTCGGTGCTCGTTCGCGACACGACCCCGATCGGCGGGACGATGACCCGCGCGTGGCCCGCCGCGACGCCGCCGCCCCTCATCATCCGGTCGAGGAGCGTCGCCGCCTCGTAGCCGATCCGCCGTGCCGCCTGGTCGATGCTCGAGAGCGGGGGGTTGGTGAGCTCGCAGATCATCTCGTCGTTGTCCACGCCGAGGACGGCGACGTCGTGTGGCACTCGCAGGCCGAGGGTGCGGCAGGCCTCCAAAACATGCCGGGCGCGGACATCGTTGCAGGCCATCAGGCCGAGCGGCGTGGGCAGCGGCCGCAGCCATTCGCAGAGCTCGTGCTGGAGCTCCTGCCAGCGGCGGGCGTCGGGATACTGGCTGGCATGAACGTGGCACGCCCGGCCGGCCTCACGGCAGGCCCCCGCAAAGGCCTCCGCCCGCTCTTCCGACCAGCCCGTCGTGGCCGTCTGCGGATGGCCGTAGTAGGCGAGCGTCTCGAATCCGCAGGCGAGCAGGTGGGCGGCCCCGAGGCGGCCGATCGCGGCGTTGTCGGTGAACACGTAGGGAATCGGGGAGGCCGGATCGAACCAGCCATACCCGCCCCCCACGCCGACGATCGGGATCGAGAGCCCGCCGATCGCGGTGGCCACCCGCTTGTCGTCGAAGTTCGCGATGATGCCCTGGCCGTCCCAGCGGACAAGGTCGGGCAGCTTCTGGAGCGGATCCTCCTCGACGTACAGCCGCCAGTCGGGGGCATGCTCGCGGACGTAGCGGGCCACGCCCCCGATGATCAGCCGGTCGTACGGCCGCGCCGCATCCAGGATCACGGCGATCAGCGGAGCGTCGGCCATGGCACACCAGCAGGAAGACGGTCAGGCGGCGAGCAGGTGCTCCAGCACCAGCCGCTCCAACGACTCGTAGTCGCGGCTGGCGATGCACTCGGCCGCGGCCCGCTCCGGGAACGACCGCACCTTGGCCACGAGCATCTCGAAGATCCGCTTGCTGGTGGCGAGGTGGGCGGTCGCGGAGCCGGCCCGCTGCGTCCGCTGCGCCTTCACGTCGAACCCGACGAACCGGCCCGTCGCGGCGTAGCCGGCTGACTCCAGGATCCGCACCTGGTCGAACGCCCCGCGGAGGTTGGCCGCGCCGAAGACCTTGTCCTGGTCGTACTTGAGCCCGTTCTGATCGTTGAGGTGCACGCTCCAGAGCTTGCCGGCGGCGAGCGCGAAGCCCATCTCGTCGGCCGGATCGAGGCCGGCCAGGATCGCATGGGCCGTCTCGATGAGCACGCCCACGCGGGCCGGATCGGCCGACCGGGCCCCGAGCGCCAGGGCATGGCCGATGGTCGGCACGAAGGCATGATCGACCGGCTCGTTCGGCTTCGGCTCGATGGCGATCTGGATCGTCGGCGCCGCCGCGAGGATCGCGTCGATCGCGGCGAGCATCTGCCGCGACGCTTCGATCGGATTCTTGCTCTCCCGCACATTCGTGCCCTCGCGGGCCGGCCACATCACGATCAAGTCGCAGCCGAGCGCGACCGCGACGTCCACCGCCCGCTTCGACCGCTCGATGGCCCACGTGCGGGCCTGGGGGCAGTTGCTCGTGTAGCCGCCGTCGATGCCCTGCGTCTGCTCCCAGAGGCGGGGCGCGACGAACTCGGCGACGAGTCCGCGATCCTCCAGCCGCTTCCGCAGCTCACGGGCCTCGCGGGCGATGGCCGCCGGGCCGAGATCCTCGAGCGCCGGCACGGCATCGTCGTCGTGCAGCTGGATGGCCGCGAAGCCGAGGTCGATGGCCGTCGTCAGCACGTCGTCGAACGAGACCGGCGGCCGCACCGGCGGCCCGAAGGGATCGGCGCCAGGGTGGATGTTCCAGGGGCCGATGGAAAAGCGGTATGGGGTAGACATGGGACTCCTCAGCGGGGCCGGGTCGGCTCGAAAACGGGAGTCCTGACGATACCGGCAGGCATGTGCGCGAATTCATAAAGATTGTATGTTTTTCGCACGGGCGGCGGAGTGGCCGCTCCCGGCGCGACTAGACTCCGAGCCATGGCTGAAACCCGCGCGTTGCCGCCGCCGAAAACCCTCGACGCCAAGCTTGCCCGATTGCTCGCCGATCCGGGGTGCCGCGACTTCATCCTCGCCGACGCCAAGGATGCCGACATGGCTTTCGGCCTCGCCGCCCCAGGCCTGGCGGCCGGCGGCCTGTCGGGGAGCGGGCCGTTCCGGTCGCTCGCGGAGTTCCGCGACCAGATCCGCGTGATCGTCGCCGAAGGCCTCGTGGACGTGATGCTCATGAGCGCGAGCACCAGCGATCTGCTCGCCGTCGAGGAGCGGCTGTTCACCGCCTCGCCGGTCACGCCCGCCGTGCGGATGAACGACACCACCGACATCTGGCTCGCGGCCGGCACCGGCACCTACCCGAGCCAACCGGCCCTGCCATTCTCGACGACCACGATCCCGCACGCCCAGTGGGGCCGGCTCGAGCCCGGCGGCGCAGGGCCCCCCGCCGTCGATCTCGGGCTGTTCTCGATCACGCTCAACGGCGATGCGACCGCCGACCGCGCCATGCTCGCGGCCTACCGCGACTTCCGCCACGAGGCCGAGCGGGCCCGGTTTCGCCACTTCCTCGAAGTGTTCTTTCCCAACGCGCTTTCCCAGGCCGGTGCCGCCGCCCCGCGGGGCGTGGGCCGGTTTGTGGCCGACCACGTGGTCCGGGCGCTCGCGGGCGTGCCGCGGGCCGGCCGGCCGGTGTTTCTCAAGATTCCCTACCTCGGCCCGGAGGTCACCGAGCAGCTCGCCGCCTACGACCGCTCGCTGATCGTGGGCATCCTCGGCGGCGCGGCCGGCACCACGCACGACGCCTTCGCGCTCGTCGAACAGTCGAAGCGGCACGGTGCCCGTGTCGCCCTGTTCGGCCGCAAGATCAACGCGGCCGAGCATCAGCTCGAGTTCGTCCGCCACCTGCGGGCGGTGGCCGATGAGCGGCTGGCTGCGGCCGAGGCGGTGCGGTCGTATCATGCAGTGCTGGCGCGGCACGGCATCGGGCCCCACCGCTCGCTCGACGACGACCTCGCCATCACCCACACGGCGGCGGCGTACGGCGGCTGAGGCTCGGAGCCAGCGCGGGTGTTGTTGGTGGACCACGTCCGGGAGGGCAACCATGCCTGAATCGTCGATCGAGCCCGCCGGCGGCAGCCGCCGGGGTTTTCTCGGGGCCGCCAGCCTGGCGGTCGCGTCGGCCGCGGTGGCTGCGGACGACGTGCCCACGACCGCGCCCGCGCCAACGCCCGCGGTGGCCCCTGGCGGGGTGCACGTGGCGGGGAGCGACGAGATTCCCGCGGCTCTCGTCGGCTGCGGCGGCCGGGGTGCCGGCGCGATCGTCGACGCCTTCGACGCCCGCGGCGGCCGGGTGAAGCTCACCGCCATGGCCGATGTGTTCCCGGAACGGATCGCGTCGGTGAAACGGTCGCTCGAGGAACAGTTTCGCGACCGCCTCGACGTGCCGGACGAGCGGACGTTCATCGGCTTCGACGCCTACCAGCAGGCGATCGACTCGCTGCCGGCCGGGGGCATCGTGATCCTCACCACGCCGCCTGCCTTTCGGGCCGCCCACTTCAAGCATGCGATCGAGCGGGGCGTACACGTGTTCATGGAGAAGCCCGTGTCGATCGACGGGCCGAGCACGAAGCGGATCATCGAGCTCGCCGGCCAGGCCAGCGCCAAGCGGCTCAAGGTGGCGGTCGGCCTGATGTGCCGCCACTGCGACCGGCGGCGCGAGCTGCTCGAGCGGCTGCGGGCGGGTGAGGCCGGCGACCTGATCGCGTTTCGCGGGTATCGCAGCCACACGCCCGGCCACAACCTCGACCTCGCTCCCGGCCCCGAGGACATGAGCGAACTGATGTGGCAGGTGAAGCGGTTCCACAACTTTCTGTGGGCCAGCGGCGGCGTGTTCAGCGACTACTGCATCCATCACATCGACGAGGTGTGCATGATGAAGGGGGCGTGGCCGAAAATCGCCGACGCCGTGGGGGGCCGCCACTTCAAGGGCAAGATCAGCGACCAGAATTTCGACGTCTACGCGGTGGAATACACCTTCGACGACGGGGTGAAGTTCTTCTACGAGTGCCGCCAGATGAACAACTGCCGGCAGCAATTCGGCGTCTACGGGCAGGGCTCGAAGGGGGCCTTCACGATCTCCACGAGCGGCCATTCGCCTGCGAAGCCGACGATTTTCAAGTCGCAGCGGATGGCGAAGGACAACATCCTCTGGGCGGCGGAGCAGCCCGAGCCAAACCCCTATCGCCGCGAATGGGACCACTTCATCGCCGCGATCGTGGCCGACGAGCCCTACAACGAGGCGGTCCGCGGAGCCGAGGCGAGCCTGGTGACGGCCATGGGGCGGTTCTCCGCGCACGTCGGCCGGCCGGTGACGTTCCAGGAGATGCTCGACTGCCCGGAGGATCTCACCGCAGGCGTGGAGTTTCTCACGCTGGAGTCGGCCGCGCCGATCGTGGCCGACGAGCAGGGCCGGTATCCGGTGCCGAATCCCGGACGGTCCAGGTTCGAGCTCCGCGGCGACGCCTGACGTGGCCGCAGGGCTTCAACAAGTGGCCGCAGGTTTGCAAGACGTGGCCGCAGGTTTTCAACCTGCGGTGAGTCCAGGCCCAGGGTGGTGCCTGTGCAGGTTGCAAACCTGCACCCACGCCGGACAAAAGTGGCCGCTACGATGGTCGCCATGGCCCGCCTGCCCGCCGATCTTCCCGTCGCGTCCGTCCTGCCCGAGGCCGTGGCGGCTTCGCGGTCTGGCGCGGTGGTGGTCACCGCGCCCCCCGGCTCCGGGAAGACGATGCTCGTGCCCGCCGCCGTGCTCGACGACGTGCCGGCCGGCGCGCGGGTGATCCTCCTTCAGCCGCGGCGGCTCGCGGCCCGGGCGGTGGCCCGGCAGATCGCGCACCTCCGCGGCGGTACCCCCGGCGGCGAGGTCGGCTACCAGGTGCGGTTCGAGTCGTGCGTCGGCCGCGATACCCGGCTCGTCGTCGAGACGACTGGAATCATGCTCCGCCGGCTCGTGGGGGACGTCGGCCTCGAAGGGATCGCGGCGGTCGTGCTCGACGAGTTTCACGAGCGATCGCTGGAGATGGACCTGATCCTCGGCCTGCTCGTCAGGCTCCGCGAGACGCTGCGGCCCGACCTGCGAATCGTGGTCATGAGCGCTACGCTCGACGCCGGCCCGGTCGCGACACTCCTCGGCGGAGCCGCCGGCGGCTGTCCGGTGGTGTCGGCCCAGGGGCGGGTGTTCCCGGTGCAGACGCGTTACCTGAAGCACGGCGACCGCCGCGACCTCCAGGAGCGGGTGGCAACCGCGGTGCCCGAAGCCCTCCGCGGCACGGACGGGCACGTGCTCGTGTTCCTGCCGGGCGTCGGCGAGATCATTCGCTGCCAGCAGGAGCTCGCCCAGCCGCTCGAGCGGCAGGGGATCGCGGTGCTGCCGCTCTACGGCGACCTGCCCCCGGACCAGCAGGACCGCGTGCTCGCCGACATCGGCCGCCGCAAGGTGATCCTCGCGACGAACGTGGCGGAGACGTCGCTCACGATCCCGGGCGTCACGGCCGTGATCGATTCCGGACTCGCGCGGCAGAGCCTCGTGTCGCATGCCACCGGCCTGCCGCGGCTCGAACTCGTGCCGATCTCGAAGGCCTCGGCCGACCAGCGGGCGGGCCGCGCGGGCCGCACGGCCCCGGGGATCTGCTGGCGGCTCTGGGACGAGTCGACCCACCAGCACCGCCCGGCCGCCGATCTTCCCGAGGCGGTCCGCGGCGATCTCGCCGGCCCGCTCCTCCAACTCCTCGCGCTCGGCGAAGCGGCCGATTTCCCCTGGCTCGACGCGCCGCCGCCCGAGGCACTGGCCACCGCCCGCGGTTTGCTCGCCCATCTCGGGGCCGTTGCCACCACCGCCGCGGGCCGCCTGGAAGTCACGCCGCTGGGGCAGGACCTCCTGCGGCTGCCGGCGCACCCGCGGCTCGCCCGGCTGCTCCTCGCCGGTGCCCGGCACGGCGTGCTCCGCGAGGCGGCGATCGCGGCAGCCCTGCTCTCCGAGCGGGATCCGTTTCGCACGCCCCGTGGCGGCGGCCCGCGGGATCGCCACACCGTCCGCACCCGGTCCGACGTGGTCGACCGGGTGGCGGCGCTGCAGGCGTTTCGCGCCGGCCTGGCGAGCGGCGATCCGGGCCTGGAGCCGCATCCCGGCGGCGCACACAACGTGCTCCGGGTCGCCGAGCAGCTCCAGCGGCTCGTGGACGTGCCGGTCGCCGAGCGGACCACCGACCCGGCCAGCGCGATCATGCTCGCGCTCCTGGAGGCGTTTCCCGATCGCCTCGCCAGGCTCCGGCCGGGCACGCAGGACCGCGGGGCCCTCGTCGGCGGACGCGGCGTGAGACTCGAATCGTCGCGAGTCCGCGGCGAGCCGCTCTTCCTGGCGATCGACCTCGACGACTCCTCCGGCGAGGCGGGCGTGCGGCTGGCGTCGGCCGTGGACCGCGGCTGGCTCGACCTCGAGCCACTGGCGACGGCGAATCTCACGACCGGCGAGGAACTCCTCTTTCATCCGTCGCGGCGGCAGGTCGAGGCGCGGCAGCGCACATCGTGGATGGATCTCGTCATCGATGAGACGCCGACGGCCATCCGCGACGAGAGCGCTGCCGCGGCGATCCTCGCCCGCGAGGCGGCTGCGGTGCTGGACCGCGTGCTGCCGCCCCCCGATTCGGCGGCCGGAGCGTTCCTCGCGCGGGTCCGCTGGCTGGCGACGGCGGCCCCCGACCTCGGGGTGCCGGGGCTCGACGAGGCCGCGCTGAAGAGCCTCGTGCCGGACCTCTGCGCGGGTCTCCGGTCGATCGACGAGGTCCGCTCGGCCGACTGGCTCTCGAGGCTGCAGGCGGCCGTCGGCTTCGACCGGCTGGCGGAGATCGACCGGCTCGCCCCAGCACAGCTCGACCTGCCGACCGGCAGGCGATTCAAGCTCCAGTACGAGCCGTCGGGACCGCCGATTCTGGCCGTCCGCATCCAAGAACTCTTCGGCGTGGCCCAGACGCCGCGGATCGCAGGGGGCCGCGTGGCCGTCCTCCTCCATCTCCTCGGACCCAACCATCGCCCTCAGCAGGTCACCTCCGACCTGGCCAGCTTCTGGCAGAACACCTATCCGACGGTGAAGAAGGAGTTGCGCCGCCGCTATCCCAAGCATGCCTGGCCCGACGATCCGCTGGCCAACCCGGCGGAGCGGCGGCCCCCCCGCTGACGCCCGCGCTGAGGCACACGAACCGTGGCGTGTCAACTCGGACGCCGGCGAATGCCCTCCGAAAAACCGAGGAAAAACCCGCTTCCGGACGGGTCGTGCCGCACATTCCCGGAGTGCTCGACATGCCTTCGTTGGCGGCTGTGTGCGTGATAGCGAGCCGCGATTGGCCGCTGCATCCTCGGCTGCGGCCGCGCCGATGTCACCACCGTGCGGCGAGTTTGGTCCGGATCGGTCCGCGTCGCACGAACTGCCCCGTGTCACCTCCCCCCATCAGGATCTACCCATGCACCGGATGCTCATCGTCGCCGCCATGCTCGCCACGCTCGCCATCGGCACCTCGTACTCGAACGCCCAGTACGGCAACTCCCAGATCCGCGCCACCCGTAGCGGCCCGATCGCCAAGCTGATCGAGCTCGAGCGGCGGAAGAACGAGTGGCTCCGCCAGCGGTTTCTCGGCCGCTAGTCGCCGCGGGTGGCCCGCAGCCCCCGCGCGGCCCCCCGAGAGGCAGACGGTAGGATAGCGACGGCGGGTCGGCATGCCGCTCAGGCACGCCGGCCCGCCGTTCTGCTTTGGGGCGATGGGCGGCGGGCATGACTCACTCCAGCGACTGGCTCGACGGGCTCCGAGAGTTCGTCCGCACCGAGCGGATCGCCAAGCCGCCGCGGCCCACGGCGACATCACCCGCGGCCGCGGCGGCCGAGCGGTCGATCATCGGCGGCTCGCTGGCCAGCCGGCTCGCGGAACTCGACGCCCTTCGCGAGGCCCGCCGCTCGATGCCAGCAGGCGACCTCGATCCGGCCATCGTGATCACCACCTCGGCGGCGGGCATTGCGGCGGCCGGGGAACTCCTCGCATCCGTGCCGAACCTCGAGGCACTGGCCCGCGACCGTGTGGAGGCGGTCACGGAACTCGAGTATCGGCTGTGGTGCATCCGCTCCCCGGACGACGGGTTTATTCGTCACGTCAATCTCTGGAACTGGATCAAGACGTCGGTGCCCACGCAGCGGCACGCCGAGTTCGCTGCCTATCCGCTCGGGCCGGGGGAGTGCTACTGGCTCCACCGCGAGGGCTGCGCGGGCGCCGCAGCGCTCGACCGCCGCGGCTGCCACCTCTGGAAGTGGAACGGCCGGCACGCGGCGCTGCTGCGTGCCTTCATCACCGAGCGGAGCGTGGGCCCGCTCGGCGACGCGGGCTGAACCGTCGGTGGGGAGCACGCGTGCAGAACTCAGGAATTGTCGATTCGGGGGCGGCGGGGTACCTTCCGGTCTCATTCCCCGCGGAGACCGTCGATGCCGATCCGAATCCTCGTCACGACCACGTCGTTTCAAGACACGCCCGGACCCCATCATGAGGCCCTCGCCGGCACCGGCTGGGAGGTGATCCGGGCCCGTGGCCCGCTCTCGGAGGCCGACACGCTGGCTCTCGTGGGTGACATCGACGGCTTCATCTGCGGCGACGACGCGATCACGCGGGCCGTGCTCGAGAAAGCGCGGCCGCGGCTCAAGGTGCTCTCCAAGTACGGCATCGGCGTCGACAAGATCGACGTGCAGAGCTGCACCGAGTTCGGCATCCCGCTCTTGTTCACGCCGGGCGTCAACCACACCACGGTCGCCGAGCACGCCTTCCTGCTGCTCCTTGCCCTGGAGAAGAATCTCCTCTTCCACACCGACTCCGTCCGCAGCGGCGGCTGGAAGCGGCAGACCGGCCACGAGCTGCTCGACAAGACGATCGGCATCGTGGGGATGGGGCGGATCGGCAAGGAGGTGGCGATCCGGGCGAAGGCCTTCGGGATGAAGCCGATCGGCTTCGACGTCTACTGGGACGAGGCCTTCGCGAAGGAGCACGGCATCCCGCGGGCCGCCACGCTCGACGAGATCTTCGCCGCCTCCGACTACCTCTCCCTGCACACCAATCTCACGCCCGAGACCCGCGATCTGATCCGGGCCGAGACGATCGCGAACCTGAAGCCGGGCGTGATCATCCTCAACTGCGCCCGGGGCGAGATCGTGAACACGGCCGACATCGCAGCCGCGCTCGCCTCCGGGAAGGTCCGCGGCTACGGCACCGACGTGCTCGACGAGGAGCCCCCGCGGGCCGATCATCCGCTCACGAAGCTGCCCAACTGCCTGGTCACGCCCCACATCGGCTCCCGCACCCACGAGAGCGTGCAGCGGCAGGCGATGGCCGCCGTCACCAACCTGATCCGGGCGATGCGTGGCGAGAAGCCGCTCGCCCAGGTCAACCCTGAGGTGCCGGTGACGAAAACCGTCTGAATCACGCTGCGGCGGACGCCGGGATCGGTGCGAGGATCCCGAGCGTCGGCCGCCCCGGCCGTGGCGAGGGAACTCGCATCGTCCCGGCGTCCCACCCCACACGAGAGCCTGACCCCACGGAGTTCCCTGCCGCCCATGTCCGAAATCTTCCACGTCGTCCCGGTGGACGCCCACGAGTCGATCGTCCGCTCCGCCTACCTCCACCGAGGCTTCGACGCCGCCGAGGCCGAGCATGCCGCCAAGCTCGCCACGGCCGCCACGCGGCATGGCATCCGCACCCACAACGCGATCAAGGCCCTGCACCTCGACGAGCTGTTCGGCTCCAAGGCGGGCGGCTGCGTGCCGCGGGCGTCGATCCGGCGGCTGCCGAGCCGGTTCCAGGCGGCCGAGGCCTGGGATGCCCAGAAGAAGCTCGGCCAGGCCGTGGCCTGGGAGGCGATCGACACCTGCATGAAGCTCGCCGACACCTACGGCTGCGGGACGGTGGCGATCGACAACGCCTTCCACTATCTCTGGGGCGGCGGCTACGTGATGGAGGCGGCGAAGAAGGGCTACATCGCCTACACCAACTGCACGGCGTCGCTGGCGGAGGTGGTGCCGTTCAAGGGCGTGTTCCCCACGCTCGGCACCAACCCGCACTCCTGGGGTTTTCCCACCACCGACGCGCTCGGCTATCCGATCGTGATCGACTGGGCGACGTCGGTGATCGCGATGGGCCGCGTGCAGCAGCTCAAGCGGGAGGGCAAGCCGCTGCCGCCGAACGCCGCGGTCGACAAGGACGGCCAGCCGACGACCGACCCCGCCAAGGCCGTGTCGCTGCTTCCCTTCGGCGACCACAAGGGCTACGGGCTCTCACTGATCAACGAGATCGTGGCCGGCTTCATCGGCGGCTCGCTGCCCACGATCCGCAGCCGCTCCTCGGTGCCGGGCGAGAAGCAGAGCTGCGCGTTCTTCTTCCAGGTGATCCACCCCGAGGCGCTCAGCGGCGGGGCGTTTGCCCAGGGCCGCTCCCAGGCCGACAACGTCAAGGCGGTGCTCGCCGACATCCTCGGCCACGGCAACGAGACGTGCATGCTGCCCGGACAGCTCGAGGCCGAGGCGGCCAGGCGGAGCGACAAGGCCGGCGGCCTGCTGTTCTCGAAGGCCGAGGTCGAGGCCCTCAACGAGATCGCCCACGAGGCCGGCCTCGCGCCGCTCGACCCCGCGGCCCTGCCGGTTGCCTGACGGCGTGACGCTTCCTGGCTCAGGAAGCCCAATCGCGTGAGCGATGAGGAGATCGATTCCTTGCACCAAACCACTCTTCCATGAAAGGCTCGCCATGTCACTCCCGATCAAGCCCAAAGACTCCTGTGCCTTCGACGAGGTCTCGCTCGGCGAGATCATGCTCCGGCTCGACCCGGGCGAGGGGCGGATCCGCACGGCCCGGCAGTTCACGGTCTGGGAGGGGGGCGGCGAGTACAACGTGGCCCGGGGACTGCGGAAGTGCTTCGGCCTCGAGACCGCCGTGGTGACCGCCTTCGTGGACAACGAGGTGGGCCATCTGGTCGAAGACTTCATCATGCAGGGGGGCGTGTGCACCGATTTCATCCAGTGGCGGGCCGACGACGGCATTGGCCGCACGGTGCGGAACGGCCTCAACTTCACCGAGCGGGGCTTCGGCATCCGGGGCGCGGTGGGCGTGCCCGACCGGGGCAACACGGCCGCCAGCCAGCTCAAGCCGGGCGATGTGGACTGGGAGCACCTGTTCGGGAAGCTCGGCGTCCGCTGGTTTCACACCGGGGGCATCTTCGCGGCCCTCTCGGAGACGACCGCGGCGCTCACGATCGAGGCCGTCAAGGCGGCCAAGAAGCACGGCACGATCGTGTCGTACGACCTCAACTACCGGCCCAGCCTCTGGAAGAGCATCGGCGGCCAGCCGAAGGCCCGCGAAGTCAATCGCGAGATCGCGAGGCACGTGGACGTGATGATCGGCAACGAGGAGGACTTCACGGCCTCGCTGGGCTTCGAGGTGGAAGGCGTCGATCACACCATCAGCGCGATCGAGACCGACGCCTTCCGGACAATGATCGAGACCGCCGTCAAGGAGTTCCCTAACTTCAAGGTGGCGGCCACCACGCTCCGCCGGGTGATCACGGCCACGAAGAACGACTGGAGCGCCATCTGCTGGCACGACGGGAAGTTCTACGACAGCCGGAAGTATCCCGAACTGGAGATCCTCGACCGCGTCGGCGGCGGCGACAGCTTCGCGAGCGGCCTGGCCTTCGGCTTCCTGGAGTTCAACTGCCCGCAGAAGGCGGTGGACTACGGGGCCGCCCACGGCGCCCTGGCGAGCACCACCCCCGGCGACACCTCGATGGCCACCCGGGCCGAAGTGGAGAAGCAGATCAAGGGAGGCGGCGCCCGGGTCGTGCGGTAGCGATCGGCCGCCTCAGCCCGCGGGACCGTCGGTCTGGAGGTCGACCCATGAGCGGCAGCCGCCATACGACTCGCGCCAGGGAAGCGTGAGCGGGACGGCCAGGGGGCGGACGTCCACCTCCAGCACGTGGAGTTCGTCCTTCCAGCGGTGGAATCGTTCGGCCACCACGGCGTCGGACCAGACGTGGCGGCCGCGGTAGGCGGCCAGATCCTCCAGGCGGTGCACGCGGCGTGCGTCGCGGACCGTGGCCGCGTGGCGGAACACCACCAGGCCCTCCGGGGGCCGGTCGGCGTCGATGTCCACGAGCAGGTCGCGGGCCTCGGGAATCAGGCTCGCCGGAGCCTGGTGCAGGAACGTGGGGAGAAGGAGGAAGGAGGCATGATCGGGGCGGAACTCGCCCCCGTCCTCGACGATTCCACCCTTCCGCAGGATCACGTCCTGCCGGCCCGCGGCCAGGGCCCGGCAGATGGCGGCCCATTCCTTGAATGCCGTCCGCATCGGATCACTTCGGCCGACGCACGTGGATGCCGACGGCGTTGACCTGGATCACCGGAATGCCGAGCTTGGGATCGAAGAAGGCCGTTCCCTTCACGACCACATCCTGGCCCTCGGCCACGCCGAGAAGCTTCGGGGCGTCGAGCGGGATCACCTTGCCGTCGGCGCCGGCCACGCTCACCGCCGCGATCGGCGAGTTGGCGGCCCGCTTTTTGCAGAACGGGCAATCGTCCGGTTTGTGACCGGGCTTGGCCGCATGATCGTCCGCCGCCGGGATCTCCAGCATCGAAAACGTGGCCTCGTTCTTCCCGAACGGTGACGTGCCCCGCCCGCCGATCCGGCCCGCGACCACGATCGGCTGCGGCGTGGCAGTCAGCTTCGCCTTTGCATCGGCGATCGAGACCGCCCCCGCAGGCTCCTCCGCGAGCAGCACCGCGCCGCGGAGCGCCGCCACGTCGATCTCGGCCCGCGCGGCGACCCCACCGACCATGGCGGCCACGCCCGCCACCGCGACCACCAGGCCCTGCATTCTCGACCGCATCACTTCACCTCCCCCAGCAACTGGAACGCGGCTTCGATCCGCTCCTGGACCGACTCCAACACCTTCTTGGGATCGGCTTTTTCGTCCCCGGAATGGAATGCCTCGTCAACCTTGCCGAAACACTCCTCCAGTTCATCGAGCCCCTTCGCCGCAGCCTCGGCGAGCCCCTCCTTCGTCGCCATCCCGCGGACATTCTCCAGCAGGTGGCCGATCTCGTGGACGGCCCCGTCGGCCTCGGCGCCGGCGTCGGCGGCCAGCTTCGCCGCCATCTCCGCGCCGAGCGTGCGGAGCGCGGCAACGCCGTCCGCGAACGACTTCGGCTCGTCGTGCTCGTGGGCGTGATCGTGGCCTGCGTGCGGATCGCGGGCCTGGGCGGCTGGAGCGGCCGGCCGCGCCGGGGGAGCGGCCGGCGCACACCCGACCGCGACGGCCATGAGCAGCAGCGGAACCAGACGGACGGGCGGGCAGTGCATCGGCATGGAATCCTCCGGAGGCGGCTGGGGACGGGCTGACGACTCGTCATCCTATCCGCCGCCGTCACTTCCGCGGAACCGCCCCCGGGACCACGGCGACGGCCTCGGCCGGACTCGCCACGAGACAGACCAGCGAGCGGCCCGGCAGGGTGAGCGGCTGCGAGCCGTCCACCAGCGGCCCGCGGCCATCGGCGTAGATGTCGTCGGGCGCCGGATTGCCGGTGTGCACGAACAGCCGCCAGGGGAGGCTGCGGACGGCCGCCGCCCGCGGCAGGACCACCGTGCCCGGGCGGGAATCGGCGTGGGCCACGATCAGGACATGCCGCGGCGTGCCCTCCAGGCCCCCGGCGTCGAGGTTGTTGCCCAAAGCCAGCCGCTCCGCCGACGGCGCGGCGAAGAAGCAGGTGATGCACCCGTCGGCCGCGTGCCAATCGATCGGTTGCCCATCCGCACCGAACCACTCGACGTCGGGCAGCGCGCCCCCTGCGCTCGACCCGCCGACGAGGAACGAACGGTTGCGGAGCGTGGGGTTGCCGAGCCGGAAGCGGACGAGCTCGCGGACGAATCGCGTCAGGTCGGCATGCGACTCCATCAGCCCCCAGTCGAGCCAGGAGACCTCGTTGTCCTGGCACCAGGCGTTGTTGTTGCCCCGCTGCGTCCGCCCGCACTCGTCGCCACTGAGGAGCATCGGCACGCCCTGGCTGAGGAGCAGCGTGGCCAGCATGTTGCGGACCTGCCGGGCCCGCACCTGCTCGATCTCCGGCTGACGGGTCGGCCCCTCGACGCCGTAGTTCTCGGAGAAGTTGTTGTTGTCGCCGTCGCGGTTGCCCTCGCCGTTGGCCTCGTTGTGCTTCTCGCGGTAGCTGACGAGGTCGGCGAGCGTGAAGCCGTCGTGCGAGGTGACGAAGTTGATGCTGTGGCAGGGCTGGCGGCCGTGCTCCGCGTAGAGGTCGCTGGAGCCGGCGAGGCGGGTGGCGAGGTGCCCGGCCTGGGCGGCGTCACCCCGCCAGAACCGGCGGACGTCGTCGCGGTAGCGGCCGTTCCACTCCGCCCAGCGCAGCCGGGCAAACGAGCCTACCTGGTAGGCCCCGGCGGCATCCCAGGCCTCGGCGATCATCTTGGTGTCGGCGAGGGCGGGATCCTCGGTGATCACCTCGACGACGGGGGGATTCGGCTGCAGGTCGCCGTTGCGGTCGCGGCTGAGCACGCTGGCGAGGTCGAAGCGGAAACCGTCCACGTGGTAGTTGTGCACCCAGTTCCGCAGGCAGAGAAAGATGAGTTCGCGGACGATCGGATGGTTGCCGTTGATCGTGTTGCCGCAGCCGGTGTAGTTGCGATAGCTCGAGCCCCCGTCGCCGAGCATGTAGTAGACGCGGTTCTCCAGCCCCTTGAACGAGAGCGTGGGGCCGAGCTGGTTGCCTTCGGCCGTGTGGTTGAAGACCACGTCGAGGATCACCTCGATGTCGGCGGCGTGCAGGGCCCGCACCATCTCCTTGAACTCGCGGACCTGGGCCCCGGGCGCGGGGTCCGCGGCGTAGCCGCGATGCGGCGCGAAGAAGGCGAGCGGATCGTAGCCCCAGTAGTTGCCCCGCACCACGCCATCGGCCGAGGGCATGGCGGCGGCGAACTCGTGCACGGGCATGAGCTCGACCGCGGTCACGCCCAGCGACTTGAGATACGGGATCTTCTCGATCACCCCGAGGTAGGTGCCGGGGTTCTCGACGCCGCTGCTGGGTCCCGCGGTGAACCCGCGGACGTGCATCTCGTAGATCACGGTGTCGGAGAGGCCGCGGCGGAGGTGCCGGTCGCCCTGCCAGTCGAAGGCGTCGTCGATCACCACGCACCGCGGCGGCACGAGCAGGCCGTCGGCGGAGAAGGCGAACTCGCCGGCGAGCGCCCGGGCGTAAGGGTCGATCAGACGGGCCCGGCCGTCGAACCGCTGACCCCGTTCGGGGTCGAACGGGCCATCGGCCTGTACGTGGTAGAGCGTGCCCGCCGCCAGCCCGGGCACGAACACGCTCCAGATGTCGCCCCAGCGATCGCGGGCGGGGTCGAGGGAAATCGTCTCCGCGGGCGCGACGTCGTCGGCCGCATCGTAGAGCAGAATCCGCAGCGCCGTCGCCGACCGGCTGTAGACCACGAACTGCACGCCCCCGTCGCGGAGGATCGCGCCGTAGGGGAGCGGCTGGGTGAACTGGAGCGGTGGGAGCGGCTTGCGGGCGAGGGCCCGTTTCTGCGGCGAAGGCTTGCGCGGCGGCATGCCCGGATGATACCACCGGGCCTTGCGACGCTCCGGCGGGCGGCGATGATACCGGCGTGAGCGGAGCCACCTATTCCAGCGCCGGCGTCAACCTCGAGCTCTATCGCGAGGGGATGGCCCGTCTCCCCGCGCACATGCGGCGCACGCAGTGCCCCCGCGTGCTCAGCCAGGAGGGTGGATTCGCCGCCCTGTTCGCCCTCGACTTCAAGGGGCTGTTCGCCCGGGGCTACGAGGATCCGCTGCTCGTCTCCTGCACCGACGGCGTGGGCACGAAGCTCAAGGTGGCCGTGGAGACCGGGGTCCACCACACGGTGGGCATCGACCTGGTGGCGATGAGCGTGAACGACGCCCTCTGCACCGGGGCGGAGCCGCTGTTCTTTCTCGACTACGTCGCCCTGGCGAAGGACGATCCCGAGCTCCTCGAGCAGATCGTCCGCGGCATCGCCGATGCCTGCGTGGAGTGCGGCTGTGCGCTCGTCGGCGGCGAGACCGCCATCCTCCCCGACATGTACCATCCCGGCGAGTATGACCTCGCCGGCTTCTGCGTGGGCGTGGTCGAGCGGAAGCGGCTCGTGGACGGCCGGCAGATCCAGCCAGGCGACGTGGCCCTCGGGATCGCCTCGAGCGGCTTCCACTCCAACGGCTTCAGCCTCGTGCGCAAGGCGGTGTTCGAGATTGGCGGGCTGAGCGTGCACGACCGCGTTCCCGCGCTCGGAGGCCGGACGGTCGGTGAGGCGCTGCTCACACCCACGCGGCTCTACGCGCGGCCGGTGCGGGCTGTGCTCGGCCACTACCGCGTGAAGCAGGTCGTCCACGGGATCGCCCACATCACCGGCGGCGGTCTCGTGGAGAACCTGGCTCGGATCGTCCCCGAGACCGTGCAGGTGGTGCTCGACCGCGGCTCGTGGCCCGTGCCGGCGGTGTTCCCCTGGGTGCAGTCCCTCGGCGGCATCGCCGCCGCCGAGATGGATCGCGTGTTCAACATGGGCATCGGCATGGTGCTGGTCGTCTCGCCCCACTATGCCGACAGCATCCAGAAGCAGCTGGCCGACCTGGGCCACGACGCCTCCAGGATCGGCCGCGTGACGTCGGCGGCGGCCACCGCCGAGCGGGTCGTCCTGCACTGACCGCGGAGGCGGCCGGTCAGTGGCCTCCGGGGCCGCCCGCGGAGGCGGTGCGGCCCGCGGCGGCTGAGGCCGAGCGGACCGGGCCGGCGCCCGGCTTCGACGGGCCCGCCTTCTCCAGAGCCTCGAGCACCTGCGCCTCGGTGATCAGGTCGCGGAGCACGATCGGCTCGGGACACTCGCCGCCGGCCGTCGCCGCGGGATAGATCGCGAGCACCGGGATCGACCGGCTCTGGAGCGTCTCCAGGGCCACCTTGATCTCGTTCGAGCCATCGGTCCAGTCCGCGAGCACCGGCACCACCCGGTTCCGCTCGATGGCCGCCTTCACGCGGTCGGTCTCGATCGCGTAGGCGAGGTTGAACTTGCAGGTCGGGCACCAGTCGGCCGAGAAGTCGACCATCACGGTGGCGCCGCTCCTGCGGAGCTCGGCGATCCGGTCGCGGCTGAAGGGCTGCTGCCACTCGATCACCGACTCGCCCGGAGCCAGGAGCGTGAACGCCCCCCAGCCAACGAGCGCCGCGGTGGCTGCCGCCTGCACCCAGCGGCCGAAGCCGACGGTGCCGGTCGTCTCCTGCCCCTTGCCCACCCACCAGCAAGCCGCCCAGATGCCCACCAGCAGCGCCAGCGTGGGCACGAACCACTCGTGGTGCAGGATCGTGAACAGGTAGACGACGGTGCCGAGCATCACGAACCCGAGCAGTTCCTTGAACGTGGCCATCCACGCCCCGGGCTTCGGCAGGAGCTTGGCGAGCCCGGGCATCAGGCCGACGAGCACGTAGGGCAGGCACATGCCGGTGGCGATCGCCCCGAACACGGCGTAGGTGACGACCGTCGGCTGCGTGAGCGTGAACCCGAACACCGGCCCGAGGAACGGACCGCTGCAGGGGGTTGCCAGCACCGTGCTGAGCACGCCCTTGAGGAACGAGCCGACCGGCCCCTCCTGGGATTGCACGTGGCCCGCCTTCTCGCCGATGAAGCCCGGGATCGGCAGCTCCCAGATGCCGAGAAACGACAGCGCGAACGCGAACACCACGGCGATCATCGTGATGTTGAAGCCGGCCGAGGTGAACTGCTCGCCCCAGGCGAGATTGGCCCGGCCGAGGCCGACGTTCGCCGCCACGCTCGCGGTGGCCAGCGCGAAGAACACGGCGAACACGCCCGCGCAGTACCAGAGGTTCATCTGGAAGACTTCGCGACGGTCGCGTCCCGACTGCTGGGCGAACGACATCAGCTTGAGGCCGAGCACCGGAAGCACGCAGGGCATGAGGTTGAGGAGCAGGCCTCCGGCGAGCCCCATGAGCAGCGCCAGCGGCAGCGAGAGCGCGGCGGCCGGTGCGGCCTCCGCCGGCATGGTGGCAGTCGCGGGGGCGGCCCCGATCAACGGCACGGCCGGCGGCATGGCCGACCCGGGAGCGCTGGTGGCAGGCGCCGCGGCGGCGAGCGGCCGCGCCCCTTTGGCCGCCTCGGAATACTTCGCGGCCTCGAAGGCGATCGTGCCGCCGGCCTGGCCCGGGGCGGCGGGCGACACCGTGAGCCGCACCGCGGTCGGTGGATCGCAGGTCTGGTCGCTGCACGTCTGGAAGCCGATGACCGCCTCCAGCGGATCGGCGGCCCCGGGCGACTTGAGCGCGAGTTCGAGGACGATCGGCCCGTCGACCGCGCCGGCCTCGATGAGCTCGGCGTGCGTCGTGGGCGTGACGCTCGTCACGCGGGCCCGCACGATCGACGACGTGGCGGCGGTGCCCGAGGAGACGATCGTGGGTTTTCCTTGGCCCACCGCCGTCTTGGCGGTCTCGGCGGGCTGGTAGAGATGCCAGCCCTCGTTCGGCACCAGTTCGATGACCACCGGCAGCACCCCGCCGGCCGCCACTCCGACCGCCGCCCGCAGTGTGACGTGAGTCCGTTCCGGCACATGATCGACGAACGCAAGCGCTCCCGTGGCCGACGATCCAGCAGCGGCGGCGGTTGTGGCAGCAGCGGCGGGCACGGCCGTGAACGGGATCGACTTCGGCGGCAGGCAGGTGGTGTCTTGGCAGAGCTGCAGGCTCACGGCCCCGCGGACCTCGCCCGCGCCGGGCCGGAGCGGAGCCCGCCAGGTGACGGTGCCCGAGTGCTCCTCGATCACGAGCCCCTTCCAGGCGGGCACGTCGTCCACCGTCCGCTTGTGCGGTTCGGAATCGGGGGCGAAGCCGCCGGCCACCTGCCGGGGCGAATCCTCGGCCACCTTGACCCGCGTGGCGATCGGCCCACCGGGCTTCTGGCTGATGGCGTAGAGATGCCAGCCCTCTTCGAGCGTGGCGGTGACGGCGAGCGTGTCGGGCTTGCCGCCCTGGCCTGGCTCCACGGCCGCCGTGATCGCCACGGGTTCGCCGAGGGCCGCGGTCACATCCGCCAGCGGGTTTGGGGAGAGCGTTGGCTGGGCTCCCAGGGGGCCGGCAAGATCTCCGGCCAGGGCCAGGCTGGCTCCCCAGACCACGACTGCGGCAAACCCACCGAGCAGCCCAGCGGCTCCCCGGACCATCGAGTGAGCGTCGGAAGCCATGCGATCCGTCTGGGAAGAGGGAGGGGGAGCCGAGGTGACTCCCAAAGCCGAACGACCCGATCCATGGGTCTTTTCGTCGACGAAAGTCTACAAACTGCACTTTTCGGCGGTCAAACTCGGGCTCCATGCCCGTGGAGCGACGCGAGGGCCCCCGGCAGCTGCCGCAGGAGCCGATCCACCCGCCCCAAAACCCGCGCAGGCCGCTCAAACCGCCTGCCTTCGACGACCGTCCAGCTGAACCAGTTGTCGAGAGCGAAGATCGTGGCCGTGGCGTCGAACCAGGGCACGAGGCGGCGTTCGGCGTCGGTGAGAGGGCGGATTCGCTCGTAGGCATCGAGGGCCTCGCACCACGCCTCGGCGAGCGGGCGTGCGGGATCACGGGTCCAACTCCCCACCAGCCGCGCGAGGTCGGTCGCCGGGGTATCCATCGCGGCGGCATGGAAGTCGACGATCCCGGACACATGCGCCGGCTCGTCGGCCGCGAACAGCACGTGGCTCGACCAGAGGTCGCGGATCACGGCCTGGAGCATCCCGGGGAGTGGCCGCGTCGCCGCGATGCCCCGCAGCGCCGGCTCGAGCCCGCCCTCACGGGCGACCGCCGCCGCCGCCGCCATGCGGGCCGCGACCGCGTCGCCGAGCGGGCCGCGGTCGGCGCGAGGTACGAGCGTGTGCCAGGGCTCGGCCAGCATCCGCCGCGCCTGCTCGATCCGCCGCGTCACGGCTGGTGGCACGTCGGACCGGGGCGGCTCCGCCGGCCACTCGGCCGCAGCCCGATGAAGACGCGCGACGGCTGCGGCGGCCGCGCAGGCCCGCGCGGCGTCTGGCGCGGCGGTGGCAGCGCCCTCGACGAACCGCACCGCCTCCCAGGCTCGCCCATCAGCTCCGGTGACGATCGTGCGGCCGCTCCTCGCGACCACCACGGGCGGCACCTCGTGACACCCGGCCGCGCGGAGGTGGGCCATCAGGTCATGAGCCCACGCGATCCGCGATCCAGACGCTTCAGGAAACGACTTGAGCACGACGTCTCCGGCGGGATCGCCGCTGCGCAGCCGGACGATCACCCCGCCGCTGAAGCCGTCACCCTCCAGGCCCTCGACGACCGCCGTGCGGTCGCCGAGCCACGCGGCGCCGGCCGCGCGGAGCCCTGCGTCGTTCACCTCGGAAAGCAGCATCGCTCCGCCGCCATACCTGGAATTGGTCCGCCCGACAGGGCGATGCTACGCTTCGATCAGCATCGGCGGCGATGGTTTTCGGGCAGTCTGGAGGTTTCGCATGGCGGTGGGCGACGTGATCCTGTGGCGGCCGTTCCGGGGAACGGCGGTGATCGCCGCCCTGGCCGTGGCGCTGACCTGGGGAGCGCCGGGAGCCGGCGCGGTGGCCCAGGATGCCGCGAAACCTGAACCCGCCAAGGCCGACACACCCGCTCCCGCAACACCCGCAGCCGCCCCGGCCCAAGCCGCCACGCCCCCGGCGGCACCGGCGGCTGGCGAGAAGCCTGCCAAGCCGGCCTTCGCGGTGGCCTTCAAGGACGCGCGGAAGACGGACGGGCTGATCCCGCTCTGGCGGAAGGACGACAAGGTCTACGCCGAGATTCCCGAGGCGCTGCTCGGCCGGGAACTGTTCGTGCTGATCTCGATCGCCCGTGGCATCGGCGACCGCTCGATCCTCGGCGGGATGAGCGTCGGCGGCGGCGACGACTGGATCTGGACGCTCCGCAAGGTGGACGACGCCATCCATGTGGTCCGCAAGAACGTGCGGTTCTTCGCCGACAAGGGGAGTCCGGAGGAGCGGGCGGTCGGTCTGGCCTACACCGACAGCGTGCTGTTCAGCGTGCCGATCCTCACCACCGGCCCCGGTGGCGGCCACGTGATCGACCTCGCCAAGATCTTCTTCACCGACCTGCCCCAGATCTCGCGGTCGCTGCCCGGCTTCTCCTTCGCCGCCGACCGCTCCACGTGGGCCAGCGCCAAGGGGTTTCCCGACAACGTGGAGCTCCAGGTGGCCGCCACCTACGCCTCGGGTGGCACCGCCGAGTTCGACACCGTGCCCGACTCCCGCGGCGCCACGGTCAACGTGCACTACTCGATCAGCCTGCTGCCGCAGAACTCCTACCGGCCACGGCTCGCCGACGACCGCGTCGGCTACTTCGTCACCGCCCTCAAGGACTTTTCCCAGAAGGTGGACGAAGACCGGTTCGTGCGCTACATCAACCGCTGGCAGCTCGAGAAGGCCGATCCGGCCGCGGCGGTGTCGCCCCCCAAGAAGCCGATCGTGTTCTGGATCGAGCGGACAGTGCCCTTCCGCCACCGGCAGGCGATCCGCGAGGGGATCGAGGCCTGGAACGAGGCCTTCGAGAAGGCGGGCTTCGCCACCGCCATCGAGGTCCGTCAGCAGCCCGACGCCGCCGACTGGGATCCCGAGGACGTCAACTACAACACCTTCCGCTGGATCACCGCCGGCCAGAGCTTCGCGATGGGGCCGTCGCGGGTGAATCCGCGGACGGGCCAGATTCTCGACGCCGACATCATCTTCGACGGCGACTTCCTCCAGTTCTGGCGGCAGCAGTACGAGACCTTCACGCCCCAGTCGGTGGCCCAGCTCACCGGCGACGCCCCGGCAGGCCGCGCCGGCTTCGGCGCCGCCTGCGGCTGCCAGCTGTTCGAGGGCCACGCCCGCGAGACGGCACTGGCCGCGGCTGCTTTGGCCGTGAACGCGGGCGGGGGGCTCTCCGTGCAGGAGCAGGAGAAGCTCGTCGCGCAGGGGCTGAAGCTGGTGGCGATGCACGAGGTGGGCCACACCCTCGGCCTGCGGCACAACTTCAAGGGCTCGGCATTCCGCTCGCTGGCCGACATGAACGACCCCGCGAAGACGGCCGCGGCAGGGGCCAGCACGAGCGTGATGGACTACCTCCCCGCCAACATCATGCCCAAGGGCAAGCCGCAGGGAGACTACTACGCGGCCCGCCTCGGGCCCTACGACCTGTGGGCGATCGAGTACGGCTATCGCCCGCTGCCCGGCAGTTCGGCGGAAGCCGAGCGGGGCGACCTCGCCACGATCGCCGCCCGCAGCGGCGACCCCGCGCTCGCCTACGCAACCGACGAGGACACCGAGCCGGGCGATCCCGATCCGTTCTCCAACCGCTTCGACTTCGGCAGCGACCCGCTCGAGTTCGCCCGCACGCGGGCCGAGCTCGTGGCCCAGTTGATGCCCCAGATCGCGGAGCGACTCACCGCCCGCCAGGGCGACGAGCCCGCGCCGGGCTACGAGCGGGTGCGGCAGGCCTTCGGCGTGCTGCTCTCGGCACATGGCCAGGCGATGGCCTTCGCGGCGCGAGTCGTCGGCGGCGTGGTCACGTCGCGGAGCCATCGCGGCGACGCCGACGCGAAGCCGCCGTTCGCCGTGGTCGACGCGGCCAAGCAGCGGGAGGCCCTCGACCTGCTCGACAAGCAGATGTTCGCCGCGGAGCCGTTTTCCTTTCCGCCGGAGCTGGTCAACCAGCTGGTGGCGACGCGGTGGTCGCACTGGGGCAGCACGGAGGTGGACCGCGAGGACTATCCCGTGCACGACGTGGTGCTGATGTGGCAGGACCGCGTGCTTGGCCGGCTGCTCGACCCGCGGACGCTCGACCGGATCCACGACAGCGAGCTGAAGGTGGCCGCCAACCAGGATGCGTTCACCGTGGCCGAACTGCTCGAGCGGCTCTCCCGAGGCGTGATGGCCGAGGTGCACGCGGTCGGCCCCGGCGACTACACCGTCCGCAAGCCGGCCATTTCCAGCCTCCGCCGCGGACTGCAGCGGACCTACGTCTCCCGGCTCTGCGGGCTCGTGCTCGGCACCAGCGCCTCGGCCGATGCCCAGGCGATGGCGGCGCTCCAGCTCCGCGAACTGTCGGCCGCCATCAAGGGGCTGCTCGGGCGGGGCGACGTGAAGCTCGACGACTACTCGCGGGGGCATCTCGTGGACCTCGACGCCCGGATCACCAAGGCGCTCGACGCCAGCGTCGTGATGCCGCGTCCCTGAAGCGGTCGGCAGGAGGCCGTATGCGTCTGGTCGTCGCCGAGATCAAGCCGGCCGAAGTGGAGAGTGTCCGCCAGGCGCTGGCCGCCGTGCAGGTCACCCGGATGACGCTCTGCGACGCCCATGGCTACGACCTGGCCGCCCCCGATTCGCTCGCCCAGCAGACGATGATCGAGATCGCCGTCAACGACGACTTCGTGGACCGCACCGTGGCGGCGATCTCCGCCGTGCTGGCGGCAGGGGGCGATGGCACGAGCCGCGTGTTCGTGCTTCCGATGCTCGATGCGGTGCAGGTCTATCGGACGGTTCGCGGCCCCGAGGCGGTGTGAGGCAGCCCATGCAATCCCGGCGGATCCTTCTCGTGTCGAGCGATCTGATGGCGGCCAGCCGGCTCGCGGGCGTGGTCCGCGGCGGAGGCGGCACGCTCGACGTGCAGGCCACGCTGGCCGGAGTGCCGGCCGGAGCGGCCTACGACGTGGTGCTCGTCGATATCCAGTCGTGCCCCGATCCGGCGGCCGCCATCGGCCAGTCGCGCGAGGCCGCCGGCCCGCAGGGCACGGTGATCGCCTTCGGACCGCACGTCTGGAAGGACCGGCTCGAGGCGGCGGTCGCAGCAGGCGCTGATGCGGCGGCTACCCGCGGCGAGGTGATGGAGGGGCTGATGGCGCTGCTTGATCGCGTGACCCCGCGGTAAGTGGCCGCAGGTTTTCCGGAAAGTGGCCGCAGGTTTTTAACCTGCGGGGCGGCCAACTCCGGCGTGGTGCATGTGCAGGTTGAAAACCTGCCCCCACGTGGCCGCAGGTTTTCAACCTGCGGAAGCCCACTCCGCCTCGGCGTCTCTACTCGCCCCCCGGCTCGTCGA
>JBBAVS010000002.1:0-43557 GCA_040397585.1 Pirellulales bacterium | reverse complement strand
AACCTGCGGAAGCCCACTCCGCCTCGGCGTCTCTACTCGCCCCCCGGCTCGTCGATCACGACCTCGTCGAGCTCCGTACCGTCCACGTCCTGCCGGAGCAGCATGTAGGCCGCCGTGGCGATCGCCCAGAAGTAGCCCCAGCCGAACGACGCCAGGAGATGGGCGAGGCCCCGGCTCCAGAAGCCGATCGCCTTCACGCCAAAGCGCGATGCCTCGTCGCCCACACCCGACAGGCCGTCGAGCACCGCTGCCGTGCGCTCGTGTCCCATGCCGAAACTCGCCGCCCACATCGCCAGCGTGCCGGTGGCATCGGCGAACAGGCTGGCGACCGCAACCGTCGGCACCGCCACGGCGAGCGCCACCAGCGCGTAGAAGGCGTAGTGCAGCGGCCGCTGGTAGAGGTAGGAAAACGCGGTCGAGATCGCCTGGAAGCTGTCGCCCCGCTCCACGCCCACCGCCGCCACCATCAGCGGCCAGCCGGCCACGACCCCGATCGCGAGAATTGCCAGCACCACGGCCCCGAGCAAAACGAACGGCCAGACGGCGCCCGCGAAGGCCAGGCCCAGTTCGGTCCGCATCGCGAGGCCGAGCAGCGCCCCGGGCACGCTCAGCGCGAGGATGCCGACGAGCACGAACAGGGCCGCATTGAACGCCGGCAGCCACTTCCGCGAGCCGAACAGCGCCGCCCCCAGCGGCCCGGGGGCCTCTTCGCCCACCAGCTTCAGGGCCACATGCCGGGTGATGCCCGTGCCGAAGATCGACCAGACGAGGACGAACCAGCCGATCCGGGCCGCGGCGCCAAGGAGCTGGGCGGAGGTGGCCGACGGACGGAAGGGCACGCTCACCATGGCGAGGAGTTCGGCCAGCGGCCGGGGCAGCCGACGGACGACATCCTGCAGCCAGGGCGTGGCGCCGCGGCTCGGAGCCAGTGGCGTGGCCACGGCGGTGTCGCCGTCGGGCAGCACGAGTCCGCCATCGCCGGGTGCGGCCACGTTCACAAACCCACCGGCGCCCGCGAGACCGAGCTGGTCGCAGACCGACCAGCCGGCCCACGTGGCCACCGCGCCGAGCGCGGCGAGCAGGATCACGGTCGGCGAGAAGGCCGTGGCGGCGGCCCGGAACAAGAGCCACCAGGGGAGGGCGTCACTCCAGCGGATCTCGTGGACGACCGTTCCGGACGGGTTCGGGCTCGTGGACATGGATCATCCTCCTCGCGTCGGCCACCGTTCCCGGAAGGGAAGCGGGTGCGGGAGTATAAGCCGTGCGGACCGTTGGCGCCGTGGGCAGAACGCGGCCGGCCGACTCATCCTCACGACTCGGTGTCGGCCTCGTCGTCGCCGCCGGGAGCCTTCGTCTCCGGCAGGCCGTAGCCCTCGTCGAGCCACCGGCCCAGGTCGATCAGCCGGCAGCGGTCGCTGCAGAAGGGCACCGTGGGCGTTGTCTGCAGGTCGACGGGCGCATCGCAGACGGGGCAGAGCGGCATCGGATCAGCCCTCGCCCGACTTCTTCGGGCCCCGGTCGGAGTTCTTGGGAACAGAGTCCGACTTCTTGCCGCCGTCGCCTCCGCCGGACGTCCCCCCCGACGATTTCTTGTCGGCCTCGGCGCCCTTCTTGTAGGAGTCGCTGCGGTAGTCGGTCTTGTAGAAGCCCGAACCCTTGAACACGATCGCCCCGCCGGCCCCGATCAGGCGGCGGAGCTTCTTCTTGCCGCACTCGGGGCAGGTCTTCTTCACCGCGTCGGTCATCGACTGGAACAGCTCGAAGGCGTGCCCGCAGCCGTCGCAAACATAGTCGTACGTCGGCATCGCTCACCCTCCCTTCGCCACGATCACCTGGGCCGGCCGAACCACGCGATCGTGCAGCTTGTAGCCCCGGCTCGCCGTGCCCACGATCGTGCCCGCGGCCACGCCCGGCACCTCCTGCTGGAGGATCGCGTCGTGCACCGCGGGATCGAACGCGGCGCCGTCGGTCTCGATCGTCTGGCAGCCGTGGCTGCCCAGCAGCTTTTCGAGCTGCTGGGCCGTCATCCGGAACCCGGACCGCAACGACTCGACGTCCGCCGTCTTCTCCGCGGCCTCGATCGCCCGCAGCACGTTGTCGAGCACCGGCAGCAGGTCACGGAGCACGTCGATCTCCCGATACCGCTGGGCTTCGTCGTACTCGCGCCGCGAACGCTTGCGGAAGTTCTCCAGCTCCGCCTGGACACGGAGCACTCGCTCCTGGAGCTCCGCCACCTGCGGCTCCGGCCCGGGGTCGGCCGAAGCCTGTACGGCGCCGGGCTCGGTGCCCTCCACCGACTCGTCGTCACTCATGATGCCTGCTCCTTGCGCTGGGGCCCAGTTTCGGTGCCCTGAAAGTATTCGGCAAGCCGGCTGAAGAATGACGACCGCCTGGGCGTCACGGCCGCCTGCTCCTCGTGGGCCAGTTCGCGGAGCAGTTCCTCGGCCCGCGGCGAGAGGGTCTTGGGCACCTCGACGTGCACGTGCACGTGCAGATCGCCCACGCCCCGGCCACGGACCTCGGGCATGCCGAGCCCCCGCACGCGGATCACGTCGCCGCTCTGCGTGCCCCGCGTGATCTGCAGCGGCTTCGGGCCGTCGAGCGTAGGCACGTCCACCGTGGCCCCCAGGGCCGCCTGGGTGAAGCTCACCGGCACCTCGCAGTGGAGCTCGCGGCCGTCGCGGGAGAGGAACGGGTGCTCCTCGATCTCGATCACGCAGTAGCAGTCGCCCGGCGGGCCACCGCTGGCGCCCGGCTCGCCTTCGCCGGCGAGCCGCACCCGCACGTCGCTGTCCACGCCCGCCGGAATCGTGACCCGCCGCTCGACCTGCTCCTCGGTGACGCCCTCGCCCGCGCACGCCGGACATTTCTCGCGGATCACGCTGCCGGCGCCCCGGCAGGCCGGGCAGGTGGTCTGGAGGCGAAACACGCCGGCCGACTGGATCACCTGCCCCTTACCCCCGCAGTAGTCGCAGGGCTGCGGCGTCGTGCCCTTCTTCGCCCCCGAGCCATCGCAGGAGTCGCACATCTCGTGGCGGCCGAAGGACACCGTCTTCGTCACGCCGCGGGCCGCCTCCAGGAGCGTCAGCGACACCTGGCTGAACACGTCGCGGCCCTTGCGGGGCCGAGGCCCCCGTGACCGGCCGCCGAAGGCGTCGCCAAAGATGCCCCCGCCGAACAGATCGCCGAAGGCGTCGAAGATGTCGGAGACGTCGTTGAACTCGTGCCGCTGGCCCCCCTGCACGCCCGCATGGCCGAAGCGGTCGTAGCGGGCCCTCAGGTCGGTGTCCGACAGCACTTCAAACGCCCGCGCCGCCTCCTTGAAGCGGGTCGCGGCCTCTTCGTTGCCCGGATTCTTGTCGGGGTGGAACTTGACCGCCAGCTTGCGATAGGCGTCGGTGATCTGCGCGGCGGTGGCCCGCCGCTCCACCCCGAGCACCTCGTAGAAATCACGCTGGTCAGGCATGTCGCGTCCCTCCCGCCTCGCGACCGATGCCGGGCGCGGTGGATGCTCGCCGGGCCGGCCGGCACGGACTCACCGGACCGAGCCTTCGATCTTCCGCTTCTTGGCGTCGTCCTTGTCGAGGTTGGTGACGAGGGCTTCGGTGGTGAGCAGCAGTCCCGAGATGCTCGCCGCGTTGGTGAGCGCCACGCGGACCACCTTCACGGGGTCGATGATGCCCGCCTTGAGCATGTCGACGTACTCCCCCTTGTTGGCGTCGTAGCCGATGTTCACGTCCTTCTGGGCCACCTCGTCGGCCACCACCGCCCCGTCGATGCCGCCGTTCTCGGCGATCTGCCGGATCGGGGCCTCGAGGGCGTGGAGGATGATGTCCACGCCGATCTTCTCGTCGCCCTTGGCCTGCGAGCGAGCCTTCTCCACCGCCTCGCGGCAGCGGAGCAGGGCCACGCCGCCGCCCGGCACGATGCCCTCTTCGACGGCGGCCCGGGTGGCGTGGAGCGCGTCCTCGACGCGGGCCTTCTTCTGCTTCATCTCGGCCTCGGTGCCCGCGCCCACCGACACGATCGCCACGCCACCGGTGAGCTTCGCGAGCCGCTCCTGGAGCTTCTCGCGGTCGTACTCGCTCTCGGTGTTCTCGATCTGCTGGCGGAGCTGCTGCACGCGGGCCTGCACGTCGGCCGGCTTGCCGGCCCCCTGGACGATCGTGGTCTCCGCCTTGTCCACCGTCACGCTCTTGGCCCGGCCGAGGTGGGAGAGGTCGAGGCTCTCGAGCTTGAGGCCGAGATCCTCGCTGATCAGCGTGCCACCGGTGAGCGTGGCGATGTCGCCGAGCATCGCCTTGCGGCGGTCGCCGAAGCCCGGGGCCTTGGCAGCGCAGACGTTGAGCACGCCGCGGAGTTTGTTCACCACGAGGGCGGTCAGGGCGTCGCCATCGACGTCCTCGGCGATGATCAAGAGCGGCTTGCCCGACTGGGCCACCTTCTCGAGCAGCGGGAGCAGATCCCGGAGGTTCGAGATCTTTTTCTCGTGGATCAGGATCAGGGCGTCGTCGAGCTGGACCTCCATCTCGGCGGGCTTGTTGATGAAGTAGGGCGAGACGAAGCCCTTGTCGAACTGCATGCCGTCCACGAACCGGACGGTGGTCTCGGTCGTCTTCCCCTCCTCGACCGTGATCACCCCGTCCTTGCCCACCTTCTGCAGGGCCTCGGCGAGGAGGTCGCCGATCGCCCGGTCGTTGTTGGCGCTGATGGCGCCGACCTGGGCGATTTCCTCGGGCCGCTCGACCTTGCGGGCCATCTCCATGAGCCGCTGCACGGCCGCAGCCACGCCCTTCTCGATCCCGCGGCGGACGGCGGTGGGATTCGAGCCGGCGGCCACGTTGCGGGTGCCCTCGCGGAAGATCGCCCGCGCCAGCACGGTGGCGGTCGTGGTGCCGTCACCGGCGAGGTCCGACGTCTTCGACGCCACCTCGTTGACGAGCTTGGCCCCCATGTTCTCGAACGCGTCCTCGAGATCGACCTCCTTGCTGACGGTCACGCCGTCCTTGGTCACCGTCGGGCCGCCGTACGACTTGTCGATGATGACGTTGCGGCCGGTCGGGCCCATGGTCACGGCCACGGCGCCGGCCAGCTTCTCCACGCCCTTGAGCAGCTTGGCGCGGGCATTGTCGTCGAACATCAGTTGCTTGGGCACGGGTCGATCTCCTGGATGCGTTCGAGAATGCTGGAAGGAAAGGGGGGAGGAATCAGGACAGGACCTTGGCGAGGATGTCGGTCTCGCGCAGGATCTTGACCTCGTGGCCGTCGACCTCGATGTCGCTGCCCGAGTACTTGCCGTAGATCACCTCGTCGCCGATCGAGAGGGACGGCGTGGCCCGCTGCCCGTTCTCGAGGAGCTTGCCGGGGCCGATGGCCACGACGTGCCCGCGCTGCGGCTTTTCCTTGGCGGAATCGGGAAGCACGATACCGCCGGCGGTCCGCTCCTCGGCCTCGGCCGGCTCCACCACCACGCGGTCGTCGAGCGGACGGATCTTCAGGTTCTTGGCTGCCATCTGTTGGGTCTCCGGTTCGAAGTGAAAAAAGAGAGTTGGTTCGAGAACGTTTCGCGACAGGGGCCGAGCGGGGCGGTCACATCATGCCGCCCATTCCTCCCATGCCCATGCCACCCATGCCGCCCATCCCCATGCCGCCCATGCCACCGCCCATGCCGTGGTCATGGCCGTCGCCGGCCGCCGGCTCCTCGTCCTTGGGGATCTCGGTGATCAGCGAATCGGTCGTGAGCAGCAGGGCCGCCACGCTCGCCGCGTTCTGCAGGGCGGTCCGCACCACCTTCGCCGGGTCGATGACGCCGGCGCTCACGAGGTCGCAGTACTCACCCTTGTCGGCGTCGTAGCCGTCGTTCTTGCCCTTCATCTGCCGGACACGGTTGACCACCACCGAGCCGTCGGTGCCGGCATTCTCGGCGATCGCGGTGAGGGGATACCGGAGGGCGTTCCTCACGATCGCGGCCCCGAGCTTCTCGTCCCCCTCGAGGTCGAGCTTCTCAACCGCCTTCTCGCTGTGCAGCAGGGCCACACCGCCACCCGGCACGATGCCCTCGGCGAGGGCCGCCTGCACGGCACTCTTGGCGTCGTCGATCAGGGCCTTCCGCTCCTTCATTTCGGTCTCCGTGGCCGCGCCCACGTTGATCTGGGCCACGCCCCCGGCGAGCTTGGCGAGCCGCTCCTGGAGCTTCTCACGGTCGTAGTCGCTGGTGGTCTTCGTGATCTCGTCGCGGATCTGGGCCACGCGGCCGTCGATCGCCGCCTTCGCGCCGGCCCCGCTGATGATCGTGGTGTTTTCCGCCTCCACGATCACCTTCTTGGCCCGGCCGAGGTCGCTGAGCTTGACGGCGTCGAGGGCGATGCCGAGATCCTTGAAGATCGCCTGACCGCCGGTGAGCACGGCGATGTCACCGAGCATCGCCTTGCGGCGGTCGCCGTAGCCGGGCGCCTTCACGGCCACCGACTGGACGATGCCCCGCAGCTTGTTGACGACGAGCGTGGCCAAGGCCTCCCCCTCGACGTCCTCGGCGATCACCACCAGCGGCTTGCCCGCCTTGCTGACGGCCTCGAGGAGCGGCACGAGGTTCTTCGCGCTCGAGATCTTCTCCTCGAAGAGGAGGATGGACGGGTTTTCGAACTCGCACACCTGAGCGTCGGCGTCGGTGACGAAGTGGGGCGACAGATAGCCGCGGTCGAACTGCATGCCCTCGACCACGTCCACCGTGGTCTCGGCCTGCTTGCCTTCCTCGACGGTGATCACGCCGTCCTTGCCCACCTTGAGAAACGCCTCGGAGAGCACGTTGCCGATCGTGGGATCGTTGTTGCCGGCGATCGTGGCGATCTGCATCAGCTCCTTCTTGTTCTTCTCGTTGATCGGCGTCGCCATCGCGAGCACCGCCTTCGAGACGGCCTCGACCGCCTTGTGGATCCCGCGGGAGAGGGCCATCGGGTCGGCACCGGCGGCGATCATCTTGATCCCCTCGCGGAAGATCGCCTCGGCGAGCACCGTGGCCGTGGTCGTGCCGTCGCCCGCCACGTCGTTCGTCTTGCTGGCCGCCTCCTTCACCAGCTGCGCGCCGAGGTTCTCGAACGGGTCCTCGAGATCGATCTCTTCGGCGACGGTCACACCGTCCTTGGTGACCTTGGGCGAGCCCCAGCCCTTGTCGAGCACGGCGTTGCGGCCGCGGGGACCGAGCGTGCTCTTCACGGCACGGGCAAGCTTGGAGACGCCGGCGAGCAGCGGCTGACGGGCCTCGTCGTCGAACACCATCTGTTTGGCCACGGAAGACTCCTCTGAACTGGTGACGTGGGTGGTGACGTCGGGGATGACGTTTTTTGGCAGACCATCCTTGGGATGCCCCGGAAGAATGCAAGCCGCGTGCCACGGACACCATGACCGGCGAAAGTCCGTTGTTTTCAGCCGTTTCGGCCGGAGCGTCTCGGCAGCCCCGGCGGTCAGATGCCGATTTGGCAGGGATTCCTGCTGGGTCAATGCGGCCCGGCGGCCTCCCCTCTCCGCGCGGCCGCGGGGGGTGTCCGACGAGCGCGGCCGCGGCGGAACCGGTCGTGGGCATCCTTCTCCGCCGCGTCGCCGACGACGGCCGTAGCATCGTGGCACGGGCGGAAGTAGCCGGCCGTGTGGGCGTCCAGGGAGTGGAGGTGCAAGCCCGTGTCCCCACCGGAGCAGGAGCCTCAACCATGGCCATTATCAGTCGTTCGGTCGCCCGTCGCGGTCGGCGGGTCCGCGTGCCGCTTGGCGTCGAGGGCCTCGAGTCCCGCTGCCTGCTCTCGGGCGTGCCGCTGGGGCAGCTGCCCGAACCGCCCCCGGAGCCGGCCGGATTCGCGGCGGTCGCCTCCCTCCGGCCGGCGCTCGACCTCAACGCCGACACGGTCGTCGACGCCATCTGGCGAAACACGGTCACCGGGGAGAACATCGGCTGGATCTACAACACGGATGGCGCCGTCACGTCCACCCGCTACCTCGGCGGCGACAGCGACTGGGCGATCGATGACGTCGGCGACTTCGACGGCAACGCCGTGACCGACCTGGTGTGGCGGAACACCGCGGGCAGCACCGTCATCTGGCTGATGCAGGCCGACGGCGCCATCCTCTCGCAGGGCTTCATCGGGGGCGACGCCACCTGGCGGCTCGAGGCGAGCGGCGACTACAACGGCGACACCCGCGACGACGTGGTGTGGCGGGACTCCGTCAGCGGGTTCAACGTGATGTGGCTGATGGACGGGACGACGGCGACCGCGGAGCAGATGATCGGCGGCGACCTCCTCTGGCGGTTGGCATCCACGTCGGCCGACTACGACTCCAACGCCGACGGCATGGCCGACCTGATCTGGACCCGCACCACCGGCGCGAAGGTGCTGCACCGGATGAACGGCACGAGCGTGATCTCGGCGGCGGTCCTGTCCGTGGACGACCATGTCACCCTGGCCGGCACCGGGGATTTCAACGGTGACGGCCGGCACGACCTGCTGTGGCGAAACTCTTCCTCGGGGATCGCCCCGGGGATGGTGATCGGCTGGCTGATGGACGACGGGACGATCATCTCGTCCGCTCTCATCGGCGGCGATCTCTCCTGGGCGGTCAACAACACGGCCGATGTGAACGGCGACGGGAAGACCGACATCATCTGGCGCGACTCGAGCGGCGGGACGGTGGTCTGGCTGATGAACTCCTTCAACGCCCTGGAGAACGTGGTGCTGGGGGGCGACGCGACCTGGACGCTGATCCGCCGACCCGGTGTCCATACGGCCTGATCGGGAATCCCGCGTGAACCGCGGGCTTCGTCGGATGAGCCGCGGGCCGCCGCACCGGTGGTCCGTGGCGGGGCAGGGGCAGGGCCGAGCAGGAGACCCACGGTGGGAACCCGCAGGTTGAAAACCTGCGGCCACTTTCCGGAAGATCCGCAGGTTGAAAACCTGCGGCCACGTTCCGGCAGATCCGCCGGTTGAACATCGACGGCCACGGCTGGCCGTGACGGTCGTGCGGATAGGGCTCAGTCGTCCCGTGCGGCGTCCCAGTCGGCCACGTCGCGATCGTTCACGAGCAGGAGCACGTCAGCCGGCAGCGTGGGGGCGAACCGCACGCGCCGCGGACGATCCGCCGGCTCGCCCAGGTCGAGCTCCAGCGGCAACGTGCCCGCCACGGTGAACCGCGTCCCGTCGAGCCGCGCTGACACGGGGCGGTCGGCATACTCCCGGCGAAACGCCGCGAACGCCACGTCGTCGAGCGCCTCGCGGAGTTCGAGGTCGAGCGCCAGCAGGGCTCCGCGGACGGGCGGTCCCGCGGCAAACGTCGCCGTGAGCCGCTGCACGGGCCGAGCACCACCGTCGGCCACGAGTTTGAACCCGACGGGCCGCAAGTCGGCTGCGGCCGCCGAGAGCACGCGAATCGCCAGCGCGGTGCCCGCGGCCCCGCGGAGAAACACGACCGGATCCGGCGGCAGTTCGGCACCGGCGGCGAGCCGACCTTCGACCGACCAGACGCCGCACCCCGAGGGCATGAGCAGGTGGGCCTCGAGGCAGGCGAGCGACGCCGGCTCGACGCCAAACGCCGGCCGCCGGGGGTCGAGGTACCAGGCGGCCGTGACCCGCGGCCCCTCCTGCGAGCTGATCACGTAGGGGCGGAGATGGTGCGGCTTGCGGTGGCCGGCGACACTACTCCGCACGCGGTCGAGGCCGTAGGGATCGTGGCGTCCGTCGAACACGAGCGTCACGTTCGGCGTCTCGACAGGCCAGGCAGCCGCCGGGCCGCGAGGCTCGTCTTGAGGCGGCAGATTGACGACCAGTGTCTTGTCTTCCGCGCCGCGGCCGTCACCGGCCACGCCGATAGTCGCGGTGCGGCCCACGTAGTTCGTGATCCGCTGCCACGCGCGCGTGCCCGTCCGCTCCACCACGAAACGCGGCAGTTCCTCGAGGATTCGCCGCGTCGCGGCGGCCGGCGGCTGCGAGCGGCAGGCCGTGCGGAACACCTGCAAGGAGCCGCGCGGCGCACCCGGCAGCCAGCCCGCTCCCTCGACCCGCGGCGGGGCGGTGAGCCAGCCGGCCTCGGCGAAATGCTCGTCGGCGTAGCCGCGGCCGTAGAGGTAGTCGTAGTCGCGCGCGTGCGGCCCCGAGAGCCGCTGGGCCGGTCCGAACCAGTGCGCGGCGGCGCTTCGCCAGGCGTAGCCGAGCGCCTGGTTTGCCTCGACGCGGGTCTCGACCGCGGGGGCGTGGTCGGCGATCAGCGCCAGCGAATCGAGCGACACGCCGAGGTAGGTGGGGCAGAGATACTCGGTGAGGCCGTGCGTGCGCGTGAACGCGAGCCATGCCCGCCACTCGGCCTCACCCTCGGCGCGGGCGTCCGGGTCGGCGAGATCGCCCAGCGTGAGCAGGTTCAGAATCCGCATCAGCCGGATGTTGGTGTGCCCGGGCTGCACCGCATGGCGGCGAATCGCCGGCAGCGCGTCGCGGGCCATCGTCTCGAGCAGCTCGCGGCCCCGGGGAGTGAGCCGCCGCCCCTCGGGCCGTGGCACGAGCCGGCCTTCGTCTTCGAGCCGGAGCACCGCGAGCAACTGCGCGGCAAACTCCACGGCGTTGGGATCGGTCATCCGCTCGTCGCCGAGCCGCCAGCGGAAGTTGCCGTGGTCGGGACCGTCAGGACCGATCACCTGCATCGACCGGGCCAGCGCCAGGGCGTCCTCCACCGCCTCGGCATTCCAGCCCCGCCCCGCGGCCTCGACCGCGAACCGCAGCAGGCCCCGAATCCCGATCGCCGGATCCCGCGACCGCACGATCACCGCCTGCGCCTCGAGGTCGGCGGCGGATGGCCGAGCAGCGAACCCGCCCGCCATGCAGGCCGCCACGATGAGGACGGCTGGCCACCACCAGCGACGCTCGGCTCGGGCTCGATTCATCTCCCATCGCACCCGGCGGCTGACGGCCGCAGCGCGGTCATGGAGCCCACGAGATTGGGCCCTCGAGGCCGCGGACGAAGGCCGCCAGCAGGTCGGCCGTGCGGTCGGCGTCGGCCAGCGAGATCGTCTCCACCGCCGAGTGCATGTAGCGGTTGGGCACGCTGACAAGACCCGTCGCCACCCCCGACCGCGTGACCTGCAGGGCGTTGGCATCGGTGGGCGTCGCCCGGCCGCTGGCCGCGAGCTGGATCGGAATCTCCCGGGCCCGCGCCGCCGCCAGCAGGCGGTCGACCACGTGCGGGTTCATGTTCGGTCCACGGAACACCACCGGCCCCTTGCCGAGGGCCACGTCCCCTTCCGACTTCTTGTCGATCGTCGGGCAGTCGGTGGCGTGGGTCACGTCCACCGCGATCGCCACGTGGGGATCGACGCCGTGGCTGCTCGTCTGGGCGCCGCGGAGGCCGATCTCTTCCTGCACGGTGGAGGCCACGAACAGGCCGCAGGGCAGGGGGCCGGCCGCGACCGCGCGGCGAAACGCCTCGAGCACCACCCACAGGCCCACCTTGTCGTCCATCGCCACGGAGCAGCAGAGGTCGCGGCGCAGCGGCCGCACCTCGAGTTCGAGCGTGACCGGATCCCCCACGCGGACGACGCTCTCGCAGTCGGCCTTGTTCTCCGCGCCAATGTCGATCCAGAGGTCCTTCATCTTCGGCACCTGCTTCCGCTCCTCTTCCGTGAGCAGGTGAATCGGCTTCCGCGACATCACGCCCGCCACCGGGCCGTCCTTCGCCCAGATCGTGACCCGGGCCCCGACCAGCTGGATCGGATCCCAGCCGCCGATGGGCTGCACCGAGATGAAGCCGTCGCCGTCGATGTATTGGATGATGAGCCCGATCTGGTCGCAGTGGCCGGCGAGCAGCATCCGCATGGGAGCCGCCGCGTTCGCGGCCCCGATGACGTTGCCATGGGAATCGGTCGTGACCGTGTCGGCGCAGCGGCCGAGATACTCACGCACGAGCTCCTGAATCGGCTGCTCGTAGCCGGAGGGGCTCGGCGTCTTCAGCAGGCGGAAGAGGAACTCGCGGGCAGCTGGCTCCAAGGCAGGCTCTCCAGGGTTCGGGGCCGGTGGTCGGGGCCCGACGATCCGCCCCATAAACGTGTGACAGCCGGGCAGAAATCCCGGGCCTATCATGCATGGGGTTGTCGATCGTCGAGGCAACGGGGGAACCGTTGCAGGGCCCACAGCGTACTTGATCCCGACGGATTTCCGGCAGCCCTGATTCCACCGCCGCGTGACCGACGTCCCCTCAAACCCGCCCCGCCGGCTCGTTCGCCAATGGATCAGCCCCGCCCACCCCGCCGTCGCCCGCGACCCGCATCCCGCGGCGCCGGCCGCTCGCCGCCCCGCGTCGAGCCGCTCGAACCGCGGCGCTTGCTCGACGGCGCGGGACTGACCGCCCAGTACTACGACGACGCCGACCTGACCACGCTCGTGGCGACGCGGGTGGACGCGGCCGTGAACTTCGACTGGGGCACGACGAGCCCCGCCAGCGGCGTGGCCAACACCACCTATTCCGTCCGCTGGTCGGGCGCGGTCGTCCCGCAGTTCTCGGAGATGCACACCTTCACCGTCACCGCCGACGACGGCGTGCGGCTCTGGGTGGACAACGAGCTGATCCTCACCAACTGGGTCAGTCAGGGCGCCACCACTGTGAGCGGGCGGATCTCGCTCCGCGCCGGCGTGGCCACGCCGATCACGCTGGAGTATTTCCAGAACACCGGCGGCGCGAGCGTGAAGCTGGAGTGGTCGAGCCCGAGCATGCCGCTCCAGGTGATCCCCCAGGCGCGGCTCAATGCGGTGGCAACGATCGACAACCGCGGCACGGCGCTCCAGGAGACGTGGACGGGGATCGCCGGCGGCAAGGTGACCGACCTCACCGGGAGCGCCGCCTACGCCGGGCCGCCTGCCTTCCGGCAAATGATCACGAGCCTGCAGTCACTCCAGCAGGACGTGGGCGACTCCAACGGCTCGCGGGTTCGCGGGTTCATCGTTCCCTCGTTCACGGGAACGCACGTCTTCTCCGTGGCGGGCAACGACGACGTGCAACTCTCGCTCTCCACCGATGCCAACCCCGCCAACGCCGCGCGGATCGCCTTCACGTCGGCGATCACGGCCCCCTACGCGTGGACGACCAACTCCACGCAGACCTCGGCGCCGGTCGCGCTGGTGCAGGGCCGGCGGTATTACTTCGAGGTGCTCCACAAGGAGAACGCCGGCTTCAACCACTGGGCCGTCGGCTGGACGACGCCCGCCTCCTCGGCCGTGACCGTGATCAGCGCCGACAACATCGAGCCCTGGGGGGCCACGACGGCCCTCCCGGCGACCGGCATCCTCGGCGGCATGGCGACGGGCCGCGACCGGATCCTGGGCAGCCCCGAGATGTTCGCGCGGGCCAAGGCGCTCGTGGCGCAGGGGGGACAGTTCCGGACCTGGTACGACACCATCATCTCCCGGGCCGACCTCTATCTCACCGACGACACGCCCGCCACCGTCGCCCCGACGGCCGCCGCCGGGGGCACCCAGCCGATCCTCGCCGGGCTCGAAGACAACCTCACCTTCTTGGCGGGCGCCTACAAGCTGCGGACGCTCGTGGAGGGCACGGAGGCCAACTCGCTGAAATACTTCGACAAGGCCAAGGCCGTGATCCAGGCCGTGACGCAGTGGAGCACCTGGGACACGGGGTCGCAGTTCCTCGGTGCGGGGATGGTCTCCCAGGGCATTTCGCTGTGCTACGACTGGATGTACGACAAGTTCACGCCGACCGAGCGGAAGGCGATCGCCGACCGCGTCTACACGCTCGCGATCAAGCCCACGATCGACACGTGCACGGCGCGGAACTACTGGGCGGGCTGGTACAACAACTGGGCGTTCGTCTGCATCGGCGGCGTGGGCAGCGCGGCTTTGGCCTTCGCCCCCGAGCATTACCGGGCCGAGACCGAAACGCTGCTCACCCGCGGGTGGCCGGTGCTGCAGTCGGCGATGCGGCGGTTCGCGGGCGAGAACGGCGGCTGGCACGAGGGCCCGGGCTACCTCGGCTACGGTGGCCTGTACCTGATCCGGCTGATGGCGAACCTCCAGAACGCCGTCGGCACCGACTTCGCGCTCTCCCTGGAGAAGGGATTCCAGCAGGTGCCCAACTACCTCGTCGGTATCTCGACGACGGTGACGGGCAACGGCAACAACGGCACCTATCCCTACGGCAACGGCGACTGGTCGCAGAACGGCGACCCGTGGTTCAACTGGCTGGCCGCCCGCTTCAACCGCGGCGACGTGGCGAAGGTGACCCGTGACCGCGTCGACTCGACCACCACGACCACGGTGGTCACCGGCGGCGTGACCAGCGCCGCCAGGACGATCCACTCGTTCCGCACGCCCTGGTCGCTGCTCTGGTACGACGAGCGGGGCGATGCGGCCAGCGGCCGGGTGGTCTCGCCGGGGGCCGAGGCCGCCCGCACCGATGCGTCGTTCTTCGGCGACCCGCGGCTGCTCCAGTGGGGCACCTCGGGCCGGGCCACCTTCAGCGAACACGTCAACGTGTGGCGCGACTCCTGGGCGAACACCTCCAGCGCCGTGATGTTCAAGGGGGGCTACAAGGGCGTCGACGATCACGAGAACCTCGACGGCGGCTCCTTCCTGCTCGACGCCCTCGGCCAGCGCTGGGCGACGGATCTGGGCCGCGATTCCTACTCGCTCCCCCAGGTCGGCGGCACGAACTACGGCGGCTACCGGAAGCGGGCCGAGGGCCAGAACACCCTGGTGATCAACCCCACGCGCAACGACTATCTCTCGTCGACCGACGCCAACGAGCGGGACCTCAACGCCGACCAGGTCTACAAGGACGCGACCGGCCGGCCCGCCTCCGCGCCGGTGGTCAAGAGCCTCTCGACCGACCTCCAGTCGATCGGCGTGGTCGATCTGACGAACCTCTACTCCAAGATGCGGGTCTCGACCGTGCAGCGGGGCTTCCTCCTCGACCGCACCGACGGCTCGCTGCTCGTGCAGGACGAGATCACGGCGGCGACGGCCCCGGAGATCGTCTGGTTCATGCACGTGCCGGTGGCCTACGCCAACCGGGCCTCTCAGATCGCGATCAGCGGCGACGGCAAGACGGCCACGATCACGATCGGCACGAACCGGCTGCAGTGCCGAATCCTGTCGGGCACCGGCGCGACGTTCACGATCTCCGAGGCGGTGCCGCTGCCGAGTTCACCGAGCCTCACGGGCCAGGCGAGCAATGCCGGAGTCTGCAAGCTCACCATCCGCTACACCGGCACCACCAGCGAGCGGCTCGCCGTCTGGATGGTGCCGCTGAGGTCGGGGCAGTCGGCTCCGGCCGCGGCGCCGGCGGTGTCGCCCCTCGCCGGCTGGACTCCTCGCGCGAACCGGCAGGCGTGGGCGGGCGATCTCGACGGCTATGCCTCGACCTCGATCGCGGACGCCTCCGCCGCGGCGGCGGCGTGGTCGACCCAGATCACCCGCGCCACGGGGCTGGCGATGAAGCCGCTCGACTCCGCAACGGCGAACCGGGTCACGCCCGTGACCCTGGGGCTGCCTCTCGGCAGTGGCGAGTCGGTCAGCTGGGCGCGGCTGGCGGTGGGGCTGAAATCGACCGGCGTCTCCACGAGCAGCGACCTGCTGTATCTCGACTCCACGACCGGCACGACCTACGCCTCGCTCGGCTGGTCCGCGATCGACGCCAACGCCACGTCCCGCGAACTCACGCTCTCGGCCAGCCAGCTCGCCAGCCTGCAGGACGGCACGCTCAATCTGGCCTTCTCGTCCAACACGACCGTGGACTGGGTCCAGCTGCAATACGCCACGGTCGGCGGCGTGGTGGACGACCTCGTGAGCGTCTCCGCCGGCACCACGCAGACCGACGCCACCCCCCGCTCGGGCCTCACCCGGCTGGTGAAGCGGGGCGGCGGCACGCTGGTCCTGACGGCGGCGAGCACGTCGACCGGCGGCGTGGTGGTGGAGGAGGGGACGGTGATCGTGCGGCACGTCGCCGCCCTGGGAGCCGGCGGCATCGACGTCCGCGCCGGGGCCACGCTCGTGTTCGACATCGGCACCGGAGCGGCGAGCCTCGCCGCGCTGCTGGTCGCCTCCACCGCGAAGGTGGACGTCGGCGCCGGCCGGTTCACGGTTGCCAACGGCGCCGCGGCCACCCCCGCCATCCGGGCGCTGCTCGCGGCCGGACGGGGTACGGGGGACTGGACGGGGGCCACCGGCATCACCTCGTCCGTCGCCGCGGCGGCGCTGGCAGCGGGCAAGAGCCGGGCGGTGGGCTGGCTCGACAACGGCGACGGCACGTTGACGGTCGCCTTCGCGGCGGCGGGCGACACCAACCTCGACGGCACGATCGACATGCTCGATTCGGCCAACTTCATGGTCAACGGCCTGTTCGACTCGGGCGCGACGGCCGGCTGGTCCGACGGCGACTTCACCCATGATGGCCTCGTCGACATCCTCGATCTCTCCGAGTTCATCGCGGGCGGACTGGTGGACCAGGGCTCGTACCTCGACGAGGTCAGCGTGTCGGTCGGCTACCGCCAGGCAAACTCCTGGAGCAGCGGGTTCAACGGCGAGGTCACGATCGCGAACCTGGGGTCCACGCCGATCGCGGGCTGGACACTGGAGTTCGACCTCGATGCCACCATCACGAGCATCTGGAACGCGACGATCGTCAGCCAGTCGGCTGGCCGCTACGTGATCCAGCCCGGATCCGGCATCTCCACGATCGCAGCCGGCGGGGTGGTCAGCTTCGGCCTCCAGGCCAACGGGCCGCCCGGAACCGTGCCGCGAAACCGCCGTTTCAACGGCGTTGCCGTCTGATCCCACGCGTCGCACACTTATGGGACACCGTCCGGCGGCGTGACGCGGTATGCTTTCCGGCGTTGGACTCGTGTCCGGGTCACGTCAGTTCTCGGGGAGGTGAAATCATGGTGTCGTCGCTTGGTCGGGCTGTTCGGTCATCGCTGGTTGTGATCGCGTGCCTGGCGCCCGTGGTCGCCTCGGCCCAGTCCACCTGGCTGCCCACCACCGGCACCACGCCGTGGATCACCGGCACGGCCTGGAGCGACGGGATCATCCCCAGTGCCATCGACGCCGTCACGGTGTTTCCCGCAGCCGGCCCGACGATCCTCCTCGACAACACCACGGTGACGGTCGGGACCATCAGTCAGACCACCGCGTCTGGCAACGTGGTGATTGGCAGCACGACCGTCGGCACCGACTGGATCGACCTCGCCGTGTCGAGCGGCGTGCCGCTGATCAATGTCACCAACGGCAACCTGTTCATGTATGCGCAATTGTCCGGCTCGCAGGGCCTCCGCAAGACCGGCAACGGTATCTATTCGCCGCGATACAACCCGCTGGATTACACCTACACCGGCACCAACTCCTTCGGCGGTGGCACGATCCAGATCGCCCGCGACGGGCAGCTCGGCGCCGCGGAGAACCCGATCGAGGTGACCGCCAGCACCAATCTGCAGAGTTTCTCCTTTCCGACGAGCACCCTCACCACCAACCGGTCGATCACGATCTCCGCCGGGCAGCTGACCATCCAGAACGGAGTGGCCGCGAATACGTTCGCACTCGGCGGTGCGCTCGCGGGATCCGGCTCGCTCGCCCTCAACACCGGAAACTTCCAGATCACCGGGCCCGTCTCGTACACCGGTGCCACCACCGTCCGCAGCGCCACCGTGTCGCTCAGCGGAGGGGCGTTGCTCTCCCCGGCGGCGCTCACCCTGCAGACCTCGGCCACCAACACCGGCGGTTCGCTCGTCGACTTCGGCGGCGGCAATCAGACCGTCGCCAGCCTCGCCGTCACGCTGGTGAGCAACGGGACGGGACAGGTCACGAACACGTTCCGCAACGGCTCTCTGGCGGTGACCGGCGGCAACCTCAACGTGGGGTCGGGCGCCGCCACCGCCCAGACGGGCACGACACGGCTCGATCTCACCGGACTGTCGTCGTTCTCCTGGGGCAACGGCACCGGCAACCTCGTGCTCAACACCACGAGCACGGTCGCCAGCAGCACCTCGGCCACCATCATGAGCCTGCCGGTCGCGGGAACGGCGTCGCTGGCGGCGGCGCACGTCCAGATCGGCAACTCCGCGGACAGGCCCGCGTCGAGCGTGTCCACGCTCCTGCTCGGGCTCGCCAACTCGATCTCCACCGGCACGCTCACGGTGGGCGCCTACCGTGGGAACGGGGTCATGGCGTTCGCCCCGGAAGTCTCCGGCGGCAGCCTGGTGCTCCGCGGACCATCCGGCGGGGACTCTCGGGTCAACGATGTGTTCGTGGGCTTCAAGGGGGGCGGCGACAACTTCGGCAACGGAACGCTCGACGTCTCGGCGGGGACGATCGACGCTCGGGTGTCGAACTTCAACGTCGGTTACTACTTCGTCTTGGCCTCCTCGGGCCAGACGGGCGTCTTCACGATGTCGTCGGGAACCGTCGACGCCACGGCCATCACGCTGGGGAACGTCAACACCGCGGCCGGCTCGGCCGGATCGCCGACGATCACCGGGAGCTTCGCCCAGACCGGCGGCCTCGTCCGCGGTGGAACGCTGACCCTGGGGGTCAACGTGGCCACCGGCGGCACGACCAACAATCCCACCTTTCGCAGCACGTACGCGCTCGCCGGCGGAACCCTGGCGGTCGGCAGCATCACCTCCGGCACCGGCTTCGCCTCCGCCGGCTCGCAGCGGCGGGTGAACTGGACCGGCGGCACGATCACTACGCTCGACGCCGCGACCGACCTGACCGTGACCGGCGTCTCGGGGAGCGGCGGGGCGGTGATCGTGACGGTCAGCGGGGGCGATGCGAAGACGTTCGACGTGCCGACCGGCCGCACCGCGACCCTCGGGGACTTCGTCAGCCTGACCGGCTCGAGCACCGGGTTCATGAAGACCGGCGCCGGCACGCTCGTGCTGGGCGGCACGAATGGCTACATCAGCACCTTCAGCGGCAGCGTGACCGTGCAGGGCGGCCGCCTCAACCTGGCAAGCAGCAACGCCCTGCCGGCCGGCACGGTGGTGCCGGTCGCCGGCGGCACGCTCACACTCGCGCCGTATCTGCAGACGACCGTGGGCGGCCTGGACCCCAGTGCCGGCGGCCTCACCGACGTGGGGAGCGGGATGGTCACCGTGGCGGCCGGCCTCTCGGCCCCGACCATGGTGGCGGCGATCGTCTCGGGCCTCGGCGACGGCACCTGGAACGGCACGAGCGGAATCACCTCGAGCGTGGCCGCCGCCAGCGGTGGCGACCGAACGGTGGGCTGGCTCGACAACGGCGACGGCACGGTGACCTTCGCCTTCGCCGCGGCCGGCGACACCAACCTCGACTGGCAGGTGGACATCATCGACGCGGCCAACTTCCTGGCTGGCGGCAAGTTTGACTCGGGTGCGCCGGCGACCTGGAACGAGGGCGATTTCACCTACGACGGCGTGGTGGACATCCTCGACGCCGCGAGCTTCCTCTCCAACGGCCTGTTCGATGCCGGCAGCTACAACCCGCCGCCTGGACAGGCCGGGGCGATCGCTGCCGTCCCCGAGCCGACGGCGTGGCCGCTGCTCGCATCGGCGGCGATCGCGGCGGTTGGTGTCTGCGGGACGCTGCGGCGGCGGCGAGCGGGCTGAAGAACCGGCACGACCGGCACGACCAGAATCGCGGTTCGGACGGCGGGCACTGGCCTCGCTTTCCGGGGTGGCCTAGGGTCATTACGATCGACGATCGTTGTGACCACGCCCGCCTCTGGAGCCCTTCTCGCCATGCCAGATCCCGTCCGTGTCGGTGTCGTCGGTCTGGGCACGGTCGGCTCGGGCGTCGTCAGGCTGCTGGTCGACTCTGCTGACCACATCACCCGGCATGCCGGGCGGCCGATCGTCGTCGAGCGGGCGGTGTGCCGCGACCCGGGCCGTGACCGCGGCCTCAAACTCCCCGCCGATCGCGTCTCGACCGACATCCGCACGATCTCCCGCGACCCCACGATCTCCGTGGCGGCGCTGCTGGTGGGGGGCCTGGAGCCGGCTCGGTCGATGATGATCGACCTGCTCGAGAACGGAAAGGATGTCGTCACGGCCAACAAGGCGCTGCTCGCCGAGCATGGCCCCGAGCTCTTCGAACTGGCCCGCACCAAGGGCCGCTCGATCGCGTTCGAGGCCGCCGTCGCCGGCGGGATCCCGATCGTGGCCGCGATCGGCGAGTGCCTCGCCGCCAACCGCATCGACAGCATCCGTGGGATTCTCAACGGCACGAGCAACTTCATCCTCTCCACGATGGAGGAGGAGGGGGCCGACTACGCCGAGGTGCTGGCCCTGGCACAGGCCAAGGGCTACGCCGAGGCCGATCCCGCCATGGACGTGGACGGCACCGATGCCACGCAGAAGCTCGCGATCCTCGCCCACCTCGCCTTCGGTGTCTGGGTGCCCTGGGCCGAGATCCCGCGGACGGGCATCGAGGGCGTGGATAGCGACCTGATGGCTTCGGCGGCGGAACTCGGCTATCGGATCCGGCTCGTGGCGATCGCCAGCCGCAGTGACGGCCGGCTCGCGATGCGGGTGGCACCGGCCCTCGTGAAGATCGGCACGCCGCTCGCGGAGACCCGCGGCGCTTTCAACGCCGTGAGCATCGTCGGCGACGCCGTGGGGCGGATGTTCTTCCACGGGCTGGGCGCCGGGCAGATGCCCACGGCCTCGGCCGTGGTGGCCGACATCATCGACACCGTGGTGGGTCGGGCTGCGATCACCTTCCGGACCACGGGCGTGCTCGACGCCGAGGGCCCGGCCGCGCGGATCGGCGGCGTGGACCTCGTCCAGAAGCACTTCCTCCGGCTGCACGTCGACGACCGCCCGGGCGTGCTCGCGCGGATCACCGGCATCCTCGGAGAGCACGGCATCTCGATCGCGTCGGTGATCCAGCGTGACCCGGCGGGGGCCGGCGGCGTGCCGCTGGTGATCATGACCCACGCCTGCGGCACCACCGCCGTGGCGAAGGCCCTCGCCCACATCGACGCCTCCGATGTCGTGTCCGGCACGACCGTCTGCCTCGGCGTGCTCGACGACTGACGCCGCCGCCCAGGAGCCCCGCCCATGAAATACGTGATCGTGATCCCGGACGGCGCCGCCGACGAACCACAGGATTCCCTGGGCGGCCGGACGCCGTTCCAGGCAGCCCGCACGCCGGGCCTCGACGCGCTCGTCGCCCGCGGCCGCGTGGGCCTCACCAACCACGTGCCCGACTCGCTGCCGCCGGGATCCGAGGTGGCCTGCATGAGCCTCATGGGCTACGACCCGCTCTCTTTCTTCACTGGCCGGGCGCCCCTCGAAGCCGCGGCCCAGGGGATCACCCTCGGCCCCGACGACTGGGCGGTGCGGTGCAACCTCGTGACCATCGCCGGCCAGACAATGGAAGACTTCACGGCCGGACACATCACCACCGCGGAGGGCACCGATCTGCTCGCCGCCTGCCAGCGGGGCCTGGCGGCGGAGTACCCCGAGCTCGCTGCGTCGTGGACGTTCGTTCCAGGCGTGAGCTACCGCAACCTGCTGATCCATCGGGGCGCGACCGGGGCGGCGCCGTTCGACGGCAGCCTGCGGGCCACCCCGCCGCACGACCTGATGGACAAGCCCGTCGTCGATGATTTTCCGCGGGGCACTGGCAGCCAGCTGCTCAGCGAGATCATGTCGCGGAGCGCCGACTGGCTTCGCGACCACCCGGTGAACCGGGCTCGGGTTGCCGCGGGCAAGCGGCCGGCGACGCACGTCTGGCTGTGGGGCGTGGGCCGGGCGCCTGCATTCGAGCCCTTCACCACGAAGTACGGCATGTCGGGCACGATGATCACGGCGGTGGACCTCCTCCGCGGCCTCGCGGCGCTGGCCGGCTGGAAGCGGCTCGAGGTGGCGGGCGCGACCGGCTACCTCGACACCGACTACGCCGCCAAGGGTCGGGCGGCGATCGCCGAGCTCGCCACGGCCGACCTGGTCTGCGTGCACGTCGAGGCCCCGGACGAGGCGAGCCATCAGGGCGACGCCGCCGAGAAGGTGAAGGCGATCGAGGAGATCGACGCCAAGATCGTGGGCCCCCTGGCGGCTCACCTCGCTGCGCTCGGCGAGCACCGGATCCTCGTCTGCCCCGACCATCCGACGTTCATCGCCACCAAGACCCACTCCCGCGGCCCTGTGCCCTTCGTGATGGCCGGCACGGGAATCGCGGCCTCGGGCCAGAGCACCTACGACGAGCTGGCGGCCGCCGCGTCGGGGCAGCGGATCGAGCCGGGATGGCAGCTGATGGGCGAGTTCCTGAATCGCCGGGCATAGCGGCCCGTCCTCGGAAATCCTGAAGAACGTGTGCTCAAACGTGTGCTCAGAGGAGTGAAGCAGCAGATGGCCCTCGTCGTGCAGAAGTTCGGCGGCACCAGCGTCGCCGACGCATCCAAGATCAAGGCGGCCGCCGCGAAGGCGATCGCCCGCCACGTGGCCGGCGATCGGGTGGTCGTGGTGGTCAGCGCCATGGGCCACCAGACCGACATCCTCGTCGACCTGGCCAAGGAGATCACCGACCGCCCCAGCGCCCGCGAGATGGACATGCTGCTCTCCACCGGAGAGCAGGTGAGCGTGGCCCTGTTCGCGATGGCCGTGCAGGCCGCCGGCCACCAGGCGGTGAGCCTTACCGGCGCCCAGATCGGCATCCGCACCGACAGCACCCACGGCAAGGCCCGGATCCGCTCCATCTCCACCGACCACGTGAAGTCGCTCCTCGACTCCGGTGCCATTGTGATCGCCGCCGGCTTCCAGGGCATCGATCAAAACGGCAACATCACCACGCTCGGCCGCGGCGGCTCCGACACTACGGCCGTGGCCCTCGCCGCCGTGCTCGACGCCGATCTCTGCGAGATCTACACCGACGTGGACGGGATCTACACGACCGATCCCCGTCTCCTGCCCGATGCCAGCCGGCTGGGCTCGATCTCCTACGACGAGATGCTGGAACTCGCCAGCCTTGGGGCCGGCGTGATGCACTCCCGATCGATCGAGTTCGCCAAGAAGTTCGGCGTGAAGGTCGAGGTGCGGTCGAGCTTCAAGGACATGCCGGGCACGCTGATTCTCGCCGCCGATCTGGCCGTGAAGCGGCCCGTGAGCGGAGTGGCCCTCGCCAAGGACGAGGCCCGGATCACGCTCGAGGGCGCTCCCGACCAGCCCGGCTCGAGCCACGCGCTGTTCTCGGCGTTGGCCGAGTCGGGGATCGCGGTCGACATGATCGTGCAGAACGTGGGGCAGGGGGGCCGGGCCGACATCTCGTTCACCGTGCCCGAGGACGATCTGGCCGACGCCCTGGAGCGGACCGATCGGGTGTCGAAGGCCATCGGCGCGGAAGGGGTGTCGCACGACCACCGGATGGCGAAGGTGTCGGTGGTGGGCGTGGGCATGGAGGCCGAGGAGGGGGTGGCAGGCCGGATGTTCTCCGCGCTCTCGGCCGAGAAGATCAACGTGCACATGATCACCACCAGCGAGATCAAGATCTCCGCGCTCGTCGATCGGACCGACGGCCCCGCAGCGGTCAGGGCGGCGCACAAGGCCTTCGGCCTGCACGACGCCGGCCGGGAGGCCGTCGACGCGACGGCCGGCGGCGGACTGCCGAAGTCGACCCCGCTCGACGTCGTCCGCCGGCTCGAGGGCATGGAGGACCTGGCGATCGAGGACTGCCTGCTCGACTCGTCGCAGGCCCTGGTCACGTTCACCGACTTACCCGACACGCCCGGAGTGGCCGCCGACGTGTTTCAGGAGGTGGGCAAGGCCGGGTTGCTCGTGGACATGATCGTGCAGAGCAACCCGCGCGGTGGCCGCGCCCAGCTCTCGTTCACCGTGCCGTCTGCGAGCCGCGATCGGGCGATCGAGGTGGCCGGTGCGATCGCGAAGGCCCGCGGGGCGACGGTGGCCGACGTGCCGCACGTGGCCAAACTCTCGATCACCGGCGTCGGCATCCGCAGCCATGCGGGCGTGGCCGACCGGCTCTTCAAGCCGCTGTCAGATGCCGGCGTCAACATCGACCTCGTGAGCACGAGCGAGGTCCGCCTCAACGTGATCGTGGCCGCCGAGCACGGCGAGACGTCGTTGAGGGTGCTGCGGCAGGCCTTCGGCGTCTGACGCCGTCGGCTTCCCACCGTGGGTGCAGGTTTTCAACCTGCACAAGCCCCACCACCGGCGTCGGGTTCCGCAGGTTGAAAACCTGCGGCCACTGGAAGGCCAATGCTGCCCGCCTCAAAGTGGGTGCAGGTTTTCAACCTGCACAAGCCCCACCACAGCCGCCGGGTTTCGGCGTAATCCATCGCGGCGTCGCACGTTCGTGCGATGGCCGATCGGCCCATCGGCGGCTAGGCTCAACCAGCATGAAGCGAACCTGGACCTGCGGGGTGGTCGTGGCGGCGTGGGGCTCGGCACTCGCCGCGGCGGGTCCTGTGCCGTTGCTGCCCGAAACGCCGTCCGCCACGCTCGCGGGTGCCGAGGCGACCGCCGGCCGGATCGAGCCAGTCGCTGGCGATGCGGGGCACCATGGCGGCTTTCGGGTGACGACCTCACGAAAGCCGCCTTACCCCTGGCACGTGTCGCTCCCGACACGGACCACTGGCCCGATCTGCGTCGGCGACACCCTGCAGCTCACCTACTCCGCCCGGAGGATCGCGAGCACCCACGAGACGGGGGAAGCGCAGGTGGATGCGGTCGTCGAGGAGTCCTCCGGCGAGCACCGCAAGCTGATGGAGTGCTCGCACTCGTTCACGGGCGAGTGGGCCGACGTCTCGGTGCCGTTCCGCGCCGATCAGGCCGCCGCCGCCGGTGCGGCTCAGGCCGCCCTGCGGTTCGGATTCCCGCCGCAGACCGTCGAGGTCGCCAATCTGGCGCTCGTGAACCACGGGCCGGACGTCGACCCCGCGACGCTGCCCCGCACCATTCGCCGCTATCCCGGATTCGAGGCGGATGCGGCCTGGCGGGCGGCGGCCCGGGAGCGGATCGATCGCCTGCGAAAGGCCGACCTCAGAGTGTCGGTCGTCGATGCCGCGGGCCGGCCGGTGCCGGCAGCCCGCGTCCATGTCGTGCTCGCCCGCCACGCCTTCGCCATCGGCACCTGCGTCAGGGCCGACCGAATCCTCGGCACCACGCCCGACGACAACCGCTACCGCGATACGCTCGCGCGGCACTTCACCAAGGCGGTCTTCGAGAACGATCTGAAGTGGGAGCCGTGGGACCAGGGGGGCGAGCGACACCAGGATCGCGTGCGGGAGACGATCCGCTGGCTCCGGGATCACGAGTTCTCCGTTCGCGGCCACGTGATCGTCTGGCCGTCGTGGCGGGCCTCGCCGCCATGGCTCCGCGCGCACGCCGAGCGGCCGGAGCAGCTCAGGGCCGAGATCAACCGCCGAGTCGACTCGCAGACGAAGGCCCTCTCCGGGCTGCTCGACGAGTGGGACGTCGTGAACGAGAACTACGCCCACACCGACTTCACCGACCTGCTCGGTCGGTCCGCGATGGAGGACTGGTTCGGGATCGCAGCGCGGAACTCTCCGGGCACGCGGCTGTTCTACAACGACTACGTGATGTTCCAGGGAGAGGGTCCTGGTTCGCCGAGCGACACCCTCCTCGGCATCCTCCGCGACCTCAAGGCCTCGGGCGCCCCGCTCGGCGGCATCGGCGAGCAGGCGCACTTCGGCGGCAATCCGCCCGGCCCCGCAGCGGTGCTTGCCAAGCTCGACCGGTTCGCGGCCCTCGGACTGCCGATCCAGATCACCGAGTTCGACATCGACACGGCCGATGCCGACCTCCAGCTGGCCTGGACCCGCGACTTTCTCCTCACCGTGTTCAGCCACCCGGCCGTGACGGGCGTCGTCTCGTGGGGCTTCTGGGAGGGGCAGCACTGGAAGCCTCGCGCCGCCTTCTGGGATCGCGACTGGAACCTCCGCCCCCACGGCAAGGCGTTCTTCGACTTCTTCGAGCGGGAGTGGACGACCGCCGAGACCATCGCCATGGATGCCGCGGGCCGCGGCACGGTCCGGGCGTTCCGCGGCCGGGTTCGTGTCGAGGCCGACGCGCACGGCCGCCGCGGCACCGCCACGATCGACCTCGACGCGGATCAGGATGTCGTCGTCTGGATCGAGTGACGCGCCGCTCAGGCGGTCGGACGGCGGCGGCGGCGCGTCGCCACCCCGGCCACCACCGCGGCCACGGCGAGCGCGGCCAGGGCGGTCGGCTCCGGAACAGCGGTCACGGCGGCGGCACCGGACGAGCCGTTGTACGGGCCCGCGTCGAACAGGCCCGTGGAGAGGAACTCGGCGGCGTCGAGGATGTCCACGACGCCGTCGTAGCCGAAGTCGCCCTCGATCCACGAGGCGGGCAAGCCCGAATCGAACTTGCCGCCGGCAAGGAAATTGGCCGCGTCGAGGATGTCCACCGTCCAGTCGAGGTTGGTGTCACCGGGCGCGGCGTAGGCGAACGTCACCGACCCGTCGCCGTTGTCGAGCCAGCCCACAGTCCGCGGAATCGACGCCAGCAGGTCGGCCTGGGCGACGCTCGAGGTGATCCCGCTCGTGCCGGTCCAGGAGCCATCGCCGCGGCCAGCGAGCAGCGCGGTGAGCATGTCGGCGGTCGAGAGGCCGCTCGCCACGGTCACCAGCCCGTTCCCCACGTCGGTGAGGCCGCCGGCATTCGCGGCCAGCCCGCCCACCGTCGCCTGGAGGGCCGACGAGAGCGTCAGCGTGCCGCCGGCGACCGGCACGAGCCGGCTGGTCTGCAGGGCATCGCCGGTGGCGAGCTGGAGGCGGCCACCCTGGATCGTGGTCGAACCGGTAAGCGTGTTGGCCTGATCGACCACGAGCGTCCCGGTGCCGGTCTTGAGCACGGGCACGGTCCCCGACAGCAGCGGATAGCCCGCCTGCGTCTGGGTCTGGGTGCCGCTCGCGACGTTGATGGTGATCACCGACGGGGCCGTCCCGCGGGTGAACACCAGCCGCAGGTCGTTGCCGCTCTGCGCCACGCTGAACGATCCGGTGCCGAAGGCGTTGGCGAATCCGCCGGTCCCGTTGGCCGCGGTGGTGACCACCGTGAACTTGTCGGCCGAGAAGTTGGTGATCCCGCCCGCGGCGGTGGCGATCGTCCAGGTGTAGTCGAGGGTCGAATCGAAGTTGGCCGCCGAGCCGCTGGTGAGCGGGTTCGCCGACGACACCGTCCAGAGATCGATGCTGAACGGACTCGCCGATGTCGCCGCGATGTCGAGCGTGCCGCCCAGGTTGAGCAGGTCCCAGCCGGGAGCCGCCCCGGCCGTGCCCGTCGCATCACTGAGCTGCCAGGCGTAGCGGCCGCCGGACACGAAGCTCGCCGGCTGGCCGATCGTGAACGTTCCCACGCCGTCGCCCGGCGCGAGGGTCGCACCCGCGGTGAGCGAGACGCTGCCGGCCGTGCCGGAACCGCCCACCGTGGCTCCCGCCGAGACCGTGATCGGGCTCGAACTGGAATCGCCGTTGACGAGTAGCCGGCCCCCGACGACCGAGGTGGCTCCGGTGTTGAAGTTCTGCGCCGCCAGCCGCCACGTGCCGCCGCCGTCCTTGACCACGCTGATCGTGCCGGTGCCGTTGTCGAAGATCGACCCGGCCACGACGCCGTCACCGGCCCCCGCGAGCACGAGGTTCCGATTGCTGGCCGCGGTCGTGGCGATCGGCCCCGCCAGCGTCAGCTGCCCGGCTGCCGACTCGATCCGCGCCGACGACCCGCCGGTCACGATCGTGACCTGGGCCGTCACCGTGTTCGTGCCCGAGAGGTTCACGATCGACGGATTCGAGTTGTTCTTGGGGGCGAGCGTGATCGGATTGGCGATCGTCGTGCTGCCCACCACCTCGAGCCGGTTGGTCGCTGTGGAAGGGTTCGCTCCCGAGCTCTGGATGTCGATCGTGGCGACGCCGAGCCGGTCGCTGCGATCGACGCGGAGCACGCCGCTGCCGCTGGCGATCACGTAGGACCGAGAGTTCGCGATCGATCCGTTGCCGGCAAAGGTGAGGGTGCCGCCCGCCACCGTGGTCACGTCGCCGTAGCTGCTGCTCCCGGTGAGCGTCATGGTGCCGTCACCCCCCTTCGAGAACCCGAGCAGCCCGCCACCCGAGCCGTCCTGCAGGCTACCGGCGAACGTGTTGGCGGCGGTGTTGGTGACCGCTAGCCAGCGGGTCGTGGCACTGCCGTTGGCGATCGTGCCACTGCCAGCCAGGCCGCCCGCGGTGAAGTCGTACTGGCCGATCTCGAGCGTGCCACCCGCCACGGTCAGGTCGCCCGCCACCGCACTGCCGACGAGCCCGGCGAGCGGACCCGGATTGATCGTAAGCGTCCCGTCGCCCGCCTTGGTGAACCCTCCAGCCGTACCGGAGACGCCGCCCACCGTGAGCCGGCCCGCCGTCACGGTGACCGTGCGGGCCGACCCCGCGCCGCCGAGCGTCACCGGGCCGAGCCCGGCGGGCCCGGTGGCCCCCATGGTGAGGTCGCGTGATCCATCGGCGGCGCCGGCGAACGTGAAGTCGCCGTTCCAGGTCTGCAGCGGGTTGTTCGCGAGCGTGACCGCCGCGCCACTGGTGTTGCCCAGGGTGCCGCCGGCGATCGTCAGGCTCGCCCCGACCAGCGCCGACGCCTCGTTGACGTTCACGACGCCGCCGTTCAGCGCCAGGGCGAAGCTGGTGCCGGACGACGCGGCGTTGAGGTTCGCGGTGCCCCCGGCCACCGTCACGGGCCCGGTGCCGAGCGCGGCGGCCGCGTTGGCGTTGAGGGTGCCCGCGTTGACGGTCGTGCCGCCGGCATACGAGTTCGACGTGGTGATTGTCACGCTCCCCGAGCCGTTCTTGGTGACCACACCCGTGGCGATGCCCGACCCGTCGGCACTGGAGATCGTGTAGCTGAGCGTCGAGTTCTCGAACGTGACGAACGAGGGCCGCACGCTCCCCCCCTGGATCGTGATCGAGGTGTTCGTCGGCACCACGGGAGTCGATCCGATCACGACCACGTCGCCGAAGCCCACGCCATCGCCACTGAAGAACTGCGTCGGCACGCGGGCGTCCTTCAGGGCCCAGTTCACCGGTGAGGAACTGCCGCTCGTCCACACGTTGGTCGCCGCGCCGGTCCAGAGGGGATAGTCGCCGCTGCCGCCGATCGTGACCGCGATCGCGCTGCCGGTCGTCACCAGGCTGGCCGATTGGCGGGGCGTGAGCCCCGCGACCGTGCCGAGCGTGAAGTCGGAGAGCGAACCGGTGAAGCTCCCGTAGCTGATCAGCGGATAGGTGGAGCCGACGGTCCACAGCGACCGCGACGCGTTGAGCGTCACGAGGCCGGCCAATCCATTCGTGGCCAGTTGGCCCGCCACCGCGAATCCGGCCGCGTCGGCGATCGACACCGAGGCCGTGCCGGCGCCGCTGAAGGTGAGTGCCCCCATCGTCAAGGGTGCGGTGCTGCCCACGCCGTTCGCCACCACCGCCGACGCCGAGTTGGCGACGGTCACCGCCGTCACCGCGCCGCTGGCGTCGAACGTGCCGGAGGCGACCGTGACGGCCGAGTTGGGGATCGCGCCGGTCACGAGCAGGGCGCCGCCGCTCACGGTCGTCGGCCCCGAGTACGTGCTCGATCCCGAGAGGGTCAGGGCGCCAGAGCCGGCCTTCTGCACCGCACCGCTGCCGGAGATCACTCCGGCATAGGCCGACGCCGTGGAGCGGTTGAAAACGAGCGTGGCGTCGTTCAGCACGTTGCCGGTCGGGAGCGAGCCCGTCGCCCCGCCGTCGCCCACCCGCAGCACGCCCCCCGCCACGGTCGTGGTGCCGCCCGACGTGTTGTCGGCCGTGAGGGTCCAGGTGCCCGTGCCATACTTTGCGATGCTGACCGTGCCCGCCGCGTTGCCGGCGTTGTTCGAGATCACGCCGCTCACGACCCCATCGCCCGCCCCTTGGAGCACGAAGCTGCGGTTCGAGGTGGCCGTCGTGGTGACCGGGCCGGAGAGCGTCAGCAGGCCGGCATCCGCCTGGATCCGGGTGCTCGACCCGCCGACGGTGATGGTGATCCCGCCGGAGATCGTGTTCGAGCCGCTCGTGCTCTGGATGCCGACCGAGTCGTTGTTCCGCGGCGCGAAGGTGATCGGCCCCGCGATGGTCGCGTTGCCGGAGACCTCCAGCCGCTGCTGCACGCCCGGCGCCGGACTGCCGGCCCCCGAGCTCTGGATGTCGATGGGCGCCGACCCGATCCGGTCGCTGCGATCGACCCTCAACACGCCGTCGCCGCTCGGCGCAAGAACGTAGCGGCTCGACGAGGCGATCGAGCCGTCACCCGCGAACTGCAGCACGCCACCCGCCACGGTCGTGACGTCGCCGTAGGTGTTCACCCCGGAGAGGGTGAGGGTGCCCGCACCGGCCTTGCTCAGCCCGAGCAGCCCGCCGCCACCGCCGTTCTCCAGCACGCCCTCGAACGTGGTCGCCGCGGTGTTGGTGACGACCAGCCACCGCGTGGTGGCGCTGTCGTTGGCCACCGTGCCGCTGCCGGCGAGGCCGCCGGTGAGCAGGTCGAAGGCCCCGATGCTCACGCGTCCGTCGGCCACCGTGAGGGTGCCCGCGATCGAACTTGTGGCCGCGCCGTTGATCGCCAGCGTGCCGGGCCCCGCCTTCGTCAGGCCCACCGTGGCCGCCGACAGCTGGCCGGTGGTGAGCACGCCGCCGTCGAGCGTCACCGTGCGGACCGACCCAGTCCCGCCGATCGTCACCGCCCCGGATCCCAGCGACAGGTTGTGGGTGCCGTCGGCCGTGCCGGCGAAGCGGAAGTCGCCGGTCCAGCTCACGGGTGCCGAGGTGGCCATGCTCACCGCAGCCCCGCTCGTGTTGTCGAGCGTGCCCCCGGCGATGGCCAGCGTGCCGCTGCCGATGGCGGCGTCGGCGTTGACGTTCAGCCGACCGCCCGCGAGCGTCACCTGGCCTCCGCCGAGGGCGGCTGATCCGACCGCGTTCAGGGTCCCGCCGACGAGGGTCACGTTGCCGGTGCCGAGGGCCGATGCGGCGTTCGCATCGACCGTGCCCGCGTTGATCGTCGACCCGCCGGCGAACGAGTTCGTCACGTTCACCGCCAGCCGACCGCCCCCGTTCTTGATGAGCAGGCCGGCGGCGATGCCCGAGCCGTCGGCGGTCGTCAGCGTGTAGTCCAGCGCGGTGTTGTTGAAGGTCATCGAGGTCGGGCTGACGTTGCCACTCGAGATCGCCACCGTGGTCGTGGCCGGCGGAGCGATCGTGCCGCTCACGTTGACCGTATCCTTGAACTCGACGATGTCCGATGCCCAGAAGTCGGCCGGCTGGTGCGACGTGGCCAGCGCCCAGTTCGGCGTGGGGCCGGTCGTGCCGGTGACGCCGGTGGTCCAGATGCCGCCGTTCGCCCCGCTCCAGACCAGCGCGTCACCGCTCACCGAGAGGGCGAGGCTGCTGCCCGTCAGCACCAGCGTGGGGTTCGTCTGCCGGATCGAGAGGCCGGTCACCGTGCCGAGCGTGAAGCCGCTGAGCGAGCCCGTATACGACCCATAGCGGACCAGATCCTGGGTGCCGTTGGCCCAGAGCGCGGCCGACGCATTGATCGTCACCGCCCCCGAGGCCGGGGTGTTGGCGAGCGCCCCCGACACGACCACGGGAGCCACCGCCGCCGTGCCGGTGCCCAGCGCGAGGTTCATCGTGGCGGCCCCGCCGAAGGACAGCGCCGAAAGCGTGAGCTGGCCGGTGCCGCCGTTGCCGTTGGCGACGGTGTTGCCCGCGGCGTTGGCCACCGTCAGCGATCCAAACGTGCCGGTGCCGTCGAACCCGCCACTCGTGAGCACGATCGGCGAGCCGGCCCCACCGGCGGTCGCCACCAGCGTGCCATCGGCGATCGTGGTCGCCCCGGCGTAGGAGTTGCTCGCGGTCAGGAGCAGCCGACCCGCGCCGGTCTTCGTCAGCCCGCCGCTCGTGTTCGCCGCGATCGACACCGCACCCAGGGCCACCCCCGTGCCGCCGCCGCCCGTGAGCGTCGCGACCGGTGCCGACGTGTAGCCGGTGCCCGGATTGGTGACGGTGATGCCGGTCAGATTCCCATTCGCGTCGATCCTGGCGACCGCCGTCGCGCCCACGCCGCCACCGCCGGCCAGCGTCACCACCGGCGGGCTCACGTAGCCGCTCCCGCCGCTCACGGACACCGCGGTCACGCCGTTGCCGAGAGGCGCGAGCAGCGGCTGGCCGATCGTGATGTCTTGCCCGTTGGTGTTGATCGTGCCCCCCGCGCCGTAGACGTAGGCCGCCGTCAGGCCGGTCATGAAGTTTGTCCCGCTCGCGATCCCTGCCCGCGCCTCGAGCGTGCCGCCGTGGAAGTTGAAAATCCCGGCGCCGCTGCCCCGCTGCACCACGTTGGTGCTGATCGTGCCGCCGCCCGCCCCCACGCCCCCGAGGTTCACCACGCCCACCGCGGCCGCGTTGCTGGCACCGAGCCGGAGGCCGATGTTGCCCGCGGCGCCGCCGAGATTCACCGCGCCGCTGCCCGAAACATTGAGGATGCCCGTGGCGTTCTCGCCGACGTACAGCCCGGAGAAGGCGGGGTTCGTCGACGTGAAACTCCCGCCCGACACCTCCATCACGCCGAGCGAGTTGGCCGTCGCGCTCGGGGCCGTCGCACCCAGGGTGCCGCCGTAGGCTCCGTTCGTGGTCACGTCGCCGCCGCGGATCGTGACCATGCCCACGCCGTTGGTGCTGAAGCCGGCCACGAGGAAGCCGCCGATCGAGACGCTGCCGCCGTTCACCGTCAGGCCGCCGGAGGCGGGCGTGCCGATCTGGCCGCCGGTGCCAACCCGCAGGTCCTGCTGCGACGTGGTGTTCAGGTTCAGGGCGCCGGCGTTCACCACCAGCGACCCGTTCGCCCCCGCCGCGGATCCGACCGTGACCGCCGCCGCACCCGCGTGCACCGTGCCACCGTTGATCTCCACGACCGCGTTCCCGGGCGCCGGGGCGACCTGGAGCGTGCCCGTGCCCGCCGCCGCCGCGGGATTGATCGTACCCGTGACCACGAGCCGGCCGCCGGGCATCACCGTGGTGGTGCTGGTGCCGGTGAGCGACCCGGCCACGGCCAGCGTGCCGGCGTTCACCCGCACGCCGCCCGTAAAGGTGTTGTCGGCGGCGAGCGTCACCGTGCCGGCTCCGCTCTTGGTGAACGCATTGACCCCGTTGGCGAGGATCGGTGTGCCGATCGTCAGGCTGTCGCCTGCGAGGTCGGAGCGGACGACGAGTTCCGCCCCCGCCGCCGCCTGGATGCCGGCTCCTCCGCTGATCGTCGAGGTGCCCGAGCCACCCGACTTGAGCAGGCCGTTCACGGTGAGCGTCTCAGCCGCGGCGAGCGCGAGGTTCGGGCTGCCGGCAAAGTTCACTGTCGCGAAGGTGGCCGTGCTCTGGGCGGTGACATTCCCGGTGAGCTGCACGTAGGTGCCGCTCACGCTCGCGCCGCCCGCGGTGGTCACCGATCCGGCGTCGGTGCCGTAGGCGATCCCGCGGACGAAGCCGGTGGCGTCGTAGGCGGCGTAGTTGCTGCCGCCGAAGAAGATGCCGGGATTGAGCAGGTTGCCGCTGCCCGTCGCGAGCACCAGCCGGTTCGTGGTCCCGTTCACTCCGCCAGTGGTCACGAAGTTGCCGGTTGAACCGGCGGCCCGCGCGTTCAGGCCCGCCATCGTGATGCCACTGGTCCCGCTCGCGCCGTAGACCGACGCGATCGTGTTGTCGCCGCCGGCGAACGTCACGCTGCCGGTCGCCAGAGTGCTCCCCGTCGATCGGCCGAGGTACTGAATCGTGGCGCCGGAGCCGGGGTAGTTGCCGATGCCACCCCCCGCGGCGCCGGAGAAGGTGATGCCGCCGCCACCGAACGTTCCGAAGCTTCCTGTCTCTCCGTCGAGCCGGAGCGTGCCGTTGTTGACCTGCACCACGCCGCTGATCGTGCTCGTGCCGCTGAGCGTCCACGTGCCGGTGCCGAGCTTGCTGATCTGATTGAAACTGCCGGAGATCACCCCGGAGACCACGCCGGTGCTCGCCCCGGAGAGATTCAGCACGCGGGTGCTCACGCCGCTCGCGGTGACCAGGCCCGCGACCGTGAACGTGCCGCCGGCAGCCTCGAGCGTGGTGCCGCCGCCGGTGGAGATCTGCGTCACCGTGCCGGTGTAGGTGTTCGCGCCCGCGACATTGCGAATCCCCGGCAGGCCGACGTCCTTGCCGCCGATCCGCACCTGGTTGCCGAACGAGATCCCACCGGCGAGTTCCAAGGCCTGGAGCGTGTTGTTGCCGCCGGCCGGCTGGGTGATCACCGCCGTGCCGAGCGCGGCGGGATTCGTGACGCGGATCGCCCCTTGGTAGCCGCTGTTCGCCACGTTGCTGCCGATCACCACCGTGCCGCTGAGCGTGCTGCTACCGGAGAGGATCAGCAGGCCCGTGCCCGCCTTGGTGAAGCCCGCCGTGCCCGACAGCGGCGCCGCGATCGTGACCGCCTGGCCCGTCGAAAAGGAGGGAAACGCCGGCAGGTTCACCGCGATCGTGCCCGCCACGCCCAGCGTGCTCGAGGAGGGCGTGCCCGGGGCGATCGTCCAGTTCGCCGAGGAGAGCGTGTTGGCGTCGCCAAACGTCATGCCGGCGATCGCCCGGTTGCCGTCGAGCGTCACCGTGATGTCGGACGTCTGATCGAAGGCCCCGAACACGGCCGTGTCAACCGCCGCGGGCGCGACGCCCCCGGCCCAGTTCGCGCCGGTGGCCCAGCCGCCCGAAGAACCGCTGCTCCAGGTCACGATGGCGGCCTGCGCGATCGGGGCCGTCAGGGCGACCACGGCGGTGACGAGAAGGCAACGTCGGAACGGGGATGCGAGGATCATGACTGGGGGTGCCTCGAAAACGGAAACCAGAAGGACCGGATATCGGGGATCGCGCGGCGCGTCGAACCCACGCGAAGGCAACGCCCCCCGACAGCATCGCACGGTATCGCGAGTGGCCGGATGGTGACAACGATTCCCCTCCGACAATCGTTTGAGAAATCGTGACGCATCCTTGAGGTTTTCTGCTTTGGGCTCGCGGGACGGCCCGTTCGCATGCAAAACTGCGGGGAAGAAGCGGGGGCGAGTCCCCCGGCCCGTAACGGAGATGGGCGGGTCGTGAAGGTCGAGGGGCACCTGGTCGATTGACGACCTTCGCGACACGAGGGAGAGACCCATGCACACCCGGACGATCTCACCGCGGCGGCAGGGCCCCGGCTTCACCCTCGTGGAACTGCTCGTCGTGATTGCCATCATCGCGACCCTGATCGGCCTGCTGCTTCCGGCCGTGCAATCGGCCCGCGAGGCGGCGCGCCGCTCCCAGTGCCAGAACAACCTCAAGCAGCTGGGGCTGGCCATGCACAACTACGCCGCGGCGAAGAAGGGGCTGCCGCCGATGGCGAAGTTCTGGTCGAGGGCCGACATGGACGCCGCCTACGGTAACGGCAACTACCCCGGCAACTGGTACGACGACCATGGCTGGTACTTGCCGATCATGCCCTACATGGAGAACAAGGTCCTCGCCGATCTCGTGAATCTCAGGCGGTCGCTGAGCGATGCCAGCAACGAGCGGGCCCGAAAGACGTTCGTCTCGACCAACGCCTGCCCGAGCGACGTCGGCCTGCAACGCAACGAGTGGGCAAGCGCCACGTGGGCCCGCGTCCGTTCGAACTACGTCGCCAACGCCGGCAACAGCGTCTACGGGCAGCACAACGTGGGAGCCTGCCCTGGCAGCTTCCCGGCCTGCGTGATGTTCAACGGCGCTCCGTTTCAGCCGCGCAAGGTGACAAACCTTGGCAAGCTGAAGGACGGCACGGCGAACACGCTGATGATGTCGGAGGTGATCGTGCTCCCTGAGACCGCCGCCTGGGGCGGCCCCTATTCCGACGCCCAGACGGCCCTCGGCGGGCAGGTGTTCACGGGCTACAAGACTCCCAACGCCCTCGGCCCCGGCAACGCCGACGCGCTCTGCCGTCAGGGGGAATGGTGGACCACCGTCCGGGACGGCTGGACGACCCAGAAACTCCCCCTCTCGGCGGCCGGCACGCCGAACCAGCCGGTGACCGCTCCGGCCGGCACGCCGCCCGATGGGCTTCTCGACAGCAACGGGCACAAGCAGCAGTACATCGTCGCCCGCAGCAAGCACGCGGGCGGCGTCAACGCGTCCCGATGCGACGGGTCGGTGTCGTTCTACGCCGACAACGTGGACCCCATTGTCTGGAACGCCGTGACCAGCTCCGCGGGCGGCGAATCGACCTCGGAGTGATGCCACTCCGCCGGCCCCGTGCCGCACCGGGTGTCATCCCGTACACTGGAACGCGGGCAACGGGAAAGGGCCGCCGCGTGCAGGATTCACCGAAATCGAGCGTTGGGTCCGGCTGGGCCGCGGTCCTCGTGGTGGCGGCCTGGTCGATCGTCTCGGCCCGTGGCGACGACCCGCCCGTCGACGGCCTTGATGTGTTCTCGGCGACCGCCAAGGAGATTGAACACGGGGGGCCCGCCCACCTCACCGGCGTGGTCACCTTTCGCGACGACCAGCCCGAACGAAACCGCACCGCACTCGTGGTCCAGCGAGACCGCGCGGCGGTGTGGGTCATCACCCCGATCGACGACGCGGCAGCCGACGATCCGCGACCGCTCGCCGACGACATCGTCCCCGGCAGCCGCGTCCGCGTCGAGGGAACCCTCGACGCCGGGTCCTACGCGCCGCGCGTGCTCGCCACGAGCGTCATCCTCGAAGAGCAGGGACTGCTCCCCGCACCGCTGACGGCCGAGGAGAGCGGCGTTTTCCGCGGTGCCGGCGGCGCCGTCCGCACGGCTCTGGAGGGAATCGTGCAGAGCGTGCGCCGCGACAAGGGCGTCTATACGCTCGCCATCGACGCGGATGGCCGGCGCGTCACGGTGCGCAGCGCCCGGCCACCGGCGCCCGGCATCGCCGACCAACTGATCGACTCCCGTGTCAGGCTCAACGGCGTCGCCGCCGCGATCCGCAATAGCCGCGGCCAGTTTCTCGGACCGGTGCTCGTGATCAATGGGTTCGAGGACGTCGAGCGGCTGGAGGCGCCGTCGTCATCGGCCTTCGACGCACGGTTCGTGCCGCTCGACCAGATCGCCCGCTTCGGATCGCCGACGCTCGACGGCCATCGCTTCCAGACGGAAGGGATCGTCAGCCGCGCGGTGCCGACGCGATATCTCTACCTCCAGGATGGCGCCCTCGGTATCCGCGTGGAGACCGGCGACCGCGAGGTCTACAAGCCGGGCGACAGAGTCCGCGTCTCCGGCTTCATCGACATGGGCCGCCAGCTCCGCGGCGTCACCGGCGCGGTCACCCGACGGGTGGAAACGGGAGCGCCTCCCGAGCCGCTCGTGCTGGAGGCAGACGCGATCGTAAGGCCGACGGCTGCCTCGAAGCGGCAAGGTCCGGCATTCCCCGGGACCGACTACGGAGGCCGGCTGGTGAAGGTCGCCGCGACGATCGCCGATGCGGGGTCTACCCGCGACGGCGGCGTGCTCCGGCTGGCCAGTGGCAAGACGATTCTGGAGGCCATTCTCCTGCCCGAGGCCTACGAGGCGGTGGCCCGCCTCGAACCAGACAGCGAGGTCGCGGTGACGGGGGTCGTCCAGTTCGACGTCGCGCGAAGCCATGAGGAGCTCGTCGACGGCCGACTCACACCCTTCGAGCGGTTCACGCTGGTGGTCCACTCGGCCGACGACATCGAGGTGCTGCGGGCGGCACCCTGGTGGACCCCGGTGCGGCTTACGGGGGCCCTGGTGGCGGTGCTGACCGTGCTCGCCGCGGCCCTCGCGTGGGCTTGGTCGCTTCGCCGTCAGGTGGCCTTCCAGGCCGCCGCCATCGGCAAGGAGATGCGGGCCCGGCGCGAGGCCGCGGTGGAGTTTCAGGCCACGCTCCGGGAGCGGACGCGGCTGGCCGCCAATCTCCACGACACGCTCCTCCAGACCCTCGCCGGCATCGGCTTCCAACTCGAGGCCTGCCAGATGTCGGCCGAGCGCCGCGGCGGCGGCAGCAGTTCCGGGGAGTCCGCCGAGCATCTCGACGTGGCCCGGAGGATGGTCGATCACGCCGTGGACGATATCCGCGGATCGGTGTGGGCGCTCCGCAGTGCCGCGGTGCATGGCCAGTCTCTCACCGAGGCGATCGATTCCGCGATCAGCCGCGTGGGCACCGGTCATCGGGCGCGAATCACGGCCCGGGCAGTCGGCGAGCCGTTCGACCTCCCGAACTTCGTCACCGGCAACCTGCTCCTGATCGTCCAGGAGGCGATCTTCAACGCGCTGCGGCATGGTGATCCTGACACCGTGGATGTCGTGGTGTCGTTCGACGCCCCGCATGCCACCGTCGAGCTCTCGGTCCACGACGACGGCGCCGGCTTCACGCTGGGCCACCAACTCGGTCCCGCCGAGGGTCACTTCGGCCTCCAAGGCATGCGGGAACGCGCCGAGCGGCTGGGCGGCCGCCTCACGATTGAAAGCCGTCCTGACGGTGGCACGACGGTCCGCTGCCACGTCCGCTGCCGCGATTATGATCCCGACATGGAACACGACGCCCATCTGCCCGTGGCCCCTCCACCCCTGTCAACTCCGGCATGAAACCCTCGTCGTCCACCGCGGCCACCCCGCCGTCCGACAGCACTCAACGCCGGCCGATCCGGCTGCTGCTCGTCGATGATCACCCCGTGATGCGGGCTGGGCTGGCCAACCTCCTGGCCATGAGCGGCGACTTCGCCATCGTCGGTCAGGCCGACGACGGCACGGCAGCGCTCCAGATGTGGGGCACGCTCGCCCCCGATGTCTGCCTGCTCGACGTCAGCATGTCGGGCATGGATGGCATCGAAACCCTGCGGCGGCTCCGGGCGCTCGATCCGAGCGCCCGGGTGCTGATGCTCACGAGCTCCGAGGCGGCGGAGGATCTGCACTATGCCCTCCAGGCCGGGGCCGCGGGATACGTCACCAAGACCGTCCGCCACGACGAGCTCACCGCCGCGATCCGCGAGGTGCATGCCGGACGTCGGGCCATCGGCCGGGCGGTCGAGCGGCACACCCTCGGCGGCCGACCGGCCGCCGGACCGCTCTCGCCCCGCGAGATGGAAGTGCTCGGATTCCTCCGCCACGGCTACACCAACGCCGAGATCGGCAGGCTGCTCGGCATCTCGGAGCGGACCGCGCGGGCGCACGTCGCTGCGATCATGGCGGCCCTCGATGCCCCCGACCGCGCCGGCGCCGTGGCCAAGGGCTTCGACCTCGGCCTGCTGAAGGTCGGATCACCGTCACCGTCCGGCCCGACGGGCCCCTGCGACCGCTGACGAGGTCAGCCGCCGAGCACGTTTTCCAGCACTTCCTCGGCCACGTAGATCGGCAGATTCGGCTCGTTCGTCACTGCCACGGCAATCGCGTCGGAGGGCCGCGCGTCGATCTCGATCACCTCGCCGTCCTTGAGCACGCGAATCACGGCGTAGTAGGTGTGGTCTTTCAGCTCGGAGATCACCACATCCTGAAACTCGCCGCCGAGCAACTCCACCGCTGCCACCAGGAGGTCGTGCGTGAGCGGCCGTGGCGACTGGTGGTGCTTCACCCGCCGGTCGATGCTCGTGGCCTCGAAAAGCCCGATCAGGATGGGGAACGTGCGGTCGCCCTCGACCTCCTTCAGATACACGACCTGCTGGTCGTTGATCTCGCTGATGATGATCCGCGAGAGTTCCATCTGGACGCTCATGGGACGTTGCTCCACACCGAAGGAGGACCACAGTGGGGCGATCCGGCGACCACACCCGGACCGTCAGTCTACCCTACGGCTCAGGACGACCCATGCCCGTCGCCAGTGGCCGCAGGTTTTCAACCTGCGGGATCCCAGCCGATGAGCCGCCACGCTCGGGACTGCCGATGCCCGTCGCTCGTGGCCGCAGGTTTTCAACCTGCGGTGCACCGCCACTCGGGGCTGCCCGTGCCCATCGCCAAGTGGCCGCAGGTTTGCAACCTGCGGTGTACCGCCGCTCGGGGCTGCCCAAGCCCTCTCGCCGGACGCTCACTCCGGTCCATGAACAGCCGGCGATTGCCGGCTCGATCGCGTTCGGTGCCCACCTTCCGCAGCCGCGACAGCAGTGGACGGATCTTTCGCAGGCACTTCAGTCCCTGCCCATCCTGATCACGGAGCTCGCGCTTCGTCCGTCCAGCGATGCGGCCACCTCGCGCCCCGCAGGTTAAAAACCTGCGGCCACGTGGCGACCGGCACGGGCAGCCCCGAGCGATGCGGCCACCTCGCGCCCCGCAGGTTGAAACCCTGCGGCCACGTGGGGGCTCGCTCAGGCCGACGTCTGCCGGCGCCTGAGGTCGTCGAGAGCCGCCCGCCCCTTGGCGAGCTTGTCTTCGAGCTCTGCGAGCTGGGCCCGCTCCTTGGTGATCACGGCCTCGGGAGCCCGCGACACGAACGACTCGTTGGCGAGCTTGCCCCGCTTGGCCGCGAGGAAGCCCTCGGTCTTCTCGTTCTCCTTGATGAGCCGCGCGATCTCGGCGGCCACGTCGACGAGCCCCTCGAGGTCCACGAACACCTCGCAGCCCGCCGCCGTCGCCGTCGCCGCCGATGGCGGGGCCGACGCCGTGGGGCCGAGCGCCACGAGGTCGGCGACCGCCATCGATTCGATCGCCGCCCGCATCGGCTCGAGCAGCGCCGTCGTCTCCGCCGCCGCCCGCACCGCCACGGTCAGGCGGATCTTCGGCGGCATGTTCTGCCGGGCACGGATCTCACGGATCGCCGACACCACCCCGAGAAACGTACCGAACCGAGCCTCGGTCGTGTCGTCGATCCAGGCCTCGGGCGGGCGCGGCCAGCGGGCCGTCATCAGCGACTCGGCGAGGGGCTGCGCGGCGTCGTCCCAGGGCATCCGCCGGCCGGCGGCGGCGGCGTGGAGATGCTGCCAGATCTCTTCCGTCACGAACGGCATGATCGGATGGAGCAGGCGGAGGATCGTGTCGAGGCCGAGCAGCAGCATCGCCTGCGCTCGCTCGCGGTGCGCGGGATCGGCGAGCCGGGCCTTGCAGAGCTCGAGGTAGGCGCTGCAGTACTCGTCCCAGGCGAAGGCGTAGAGCACGCGGGCGAGCTCCGCGAACTTGTAGTCGTCGATCGCCCGGGTGGCATCGCGGGTCACGCTCGCCAGCCGCGAGAGGAGCCAGCGGTCCTCCAGCGGCAGGGAGGCGACCGCATCGACGCCGGTCAGCGGCCCGGCGGCGTGCCCCTCCAGGTTCATGAGCACGAACCGCGTGGCATTCCAGAGCTTGTTGGAGAAGTTGCGGCCAGCCTCGAACTTTTCGCTCACCGCCGGCCCGCGGGGCAGGGCGAGGTCGGCCTCGGCACTGGCCCACTGCGTGCGGAACGGCTTCCCGCACTTCGCGCAGTCGATCCGCGGCTTGACCCGGTTCTGCACCGTCTGCTCGATCAGGTGGCCGCAGGCCGGACACTGGAAGTCGACCGGCATTCGCACGTCCTGCGTCTCCGTGGCCATGCCGGCCAGGGCGAACCGCAGCGCATCGGCGCCGAGGGAGTCGATCACGTCCACGGGGTCCACGCCGTTCCCCTTGCTCTTGCTCATCGTCTCGCCGTAGCGGTCGAGGATCTTGGGGTGGATGTAGACCTCGTGGAACGGGATCGCGCCGGTGTCGAACACGCCCATGATCACCATCCGCGCCACCCAGAGCGTGAGGATGTCACGGCTGGTGACGAGCGCGGCCGTGGGATAGAAGGTCGCAAGCTCCGCGGTCGCCGCCGGCCAGCCGAGCGTGGAGTGCGGCCAGAGCGCCGAGGAGAACCAGGTGTCGAGCACGTCCGGATCGCGGACCAGCGGCTGCCCGGCGATGGCGTCTGCCCCCAGCGACTCGGCGGACGAGCAGACGAACCAGCCCCCCGCCTCGTCGCTCCGCCAGGCCACGCCCTCGCGACCGGCGAAGGCCTTCGCGAGATCGGCCTCGCTCACGCCCGCCACGTGCCAGATCGGGATCCGGTGGCCCCACCAGAGCTGCCGGCTCACCGGCCAATCGCGCTTCTCGGAGAGCCAGTCGAGGTAGCTCTTGGCATACCGCTCGGGGACGATGCGGATCCTGCCCTGGGCCACCGCGTCGAGCGCCGGCTGGGCGAGCTCGTCCATGCGGATGAACCACTGGTCGGCGAGGTAGGGCTCGATCGGCGTTTTGGAGCGGTCGGAGTGGGCCAGGTCGATCACCCGGTCCTCCACCTGCACGAGCTGCCCCGCCGCCTCGAGGTCGGCCACCACCTTCTCGCGAGCCTTCCTGGTCGTCAGACCGGCATAGGGCCCCGCCTCGGCGTTGAGCGTGCCCTCGGGGTTGAGGATGTTGATCATCGGCAACGACCGGCGGCGACCCACGTCGTAGTCGTTGGGATCGTGCGCCGGCGTGATCTTCACGCAGCCCGAGCCCATCTCCGGCTTCGCCCACTCGTCGGCCACCAGCGGGATCGCTCGGCCCAGCAGAGGCAGGCAAACATGCCGACCGGCCTGGGCCATCGCGGCGAGCGTCTCGAGCCGCGGCAGCAGCTCGCGGCGGCGGCCCGCGAGGTCGTCGAGCGCCGCGTCGATCTCTGAATGCTCCTTCGCCGGCGCCGCGGCCCGCTTCTCGCGGAGCGCTGCCTCGGCGGCGTCGAGGGCCCGCGCCGGGGCGGGATGGACCGCCACGGCGGTGTCGCCCAGGAGCGTCTCCGGCCGGGTGGTCGCCACGGTCACGCTCGCCGGTTCGCCGGGCTGCGGATCGACCACGTCGTAGCGGATGTGCCAGAAGTGGCCCTTGACCTGCTCGTGAAACACCTCGTCGTCGCTGACGGCGGTCTGCAGGAACGTGTCCCAGTTGACGAGCCGCTTGCCGCGGCGCACGAGCCCCTTCTGAAAGAGCCGCAGAAACGCTTCGCGGACGGCCGCCGCGCAGCGGTCGTCGAGCGTGAATCGCGTCCGCTCCCAGTCGCAGCTCGCGCCCAGGTCGCGGAGCTGGCCGAGGATCCGTTTCTCATACTGCTCCTTCCAGGCCCAGATGCGGTTCACCAGGGCCTCGCGGCCGAGGTCGTGCCGTGAGAGCTTTTCCTCTTCGAGCAGCCGGCGTTCCACCACCGCCTGCGTGGCGATGCCTGCGTGGTCGGTGCCGGGCATCCAGAGCGTCAGGAAGCCCTGCATCCGTCGCGTGCGGACGAGCACGTCCTGGAGCGTGTTGTTGAGGGCGTGGCCGAGGTGCAGCGCGCCGGTGACGTTCGGCGGCGGGATCACGATGGAGTAGGTCCGGCGGCCGGCCTCGGGCTCGGCGTGCCACCAGCGGCCGGTGTCCCAGAGGGTGCGGCAGCGGGCCTGGGCCGCCCGGTGATCGTATTGCTTCGGCAGTTCGTGCATGAGGGTCCTCGTTGCGGCCCCACATTCTGCCCACGCCGCCCGAATCCCGCCACCGCGGATTGGCCGCATCCCCATCGCTTACGCGATTGGGCTTCCTGACGAACCCGGAAGCGTAA
>JBBAVS010000001.1:28155-84261 GCA_040397585.1 Pirellulales bacterium | reverse complement strand
CCCTGGAACACGGCCGGCAGGAACGCGCTCTGCCAGTGCCGCGGCCCATTTTGCGGCACGCCGCGGGGATCGGGAATCGCGACGAAGGCCGGCAGGTCGCGGCATTCGCTGCCGAGGGCGTAGGTCGTCCAGGCGCCGATGCTCGGGAAGCCGTCGAGCGTGAAGCCGGTCGACATCTGGCTCTCGGCCGGCCCGTGCGTGTTGCTCTTGGCCGTCATCGAGTGAATGAAGCACATCTCGTCGGCGAGTTCGCCGAGGTGCGGCAGGAGGTCGCTCGTCATCGTGCCGCTCTCGCCCCGCGGCCTGAACTCCCAGAGCGGCTTGATGAGGTTGCCCTGCTCCCCCTGAAACGTGATCAGTTTCTCACCGCTGGCCGTGGGCATCGGCGTGTCGTGGAGCCGGATGAGCTCGGGCTTGTAGTCGAACGTGTCGACGTGTGAGAGCGCGCCCGAGCAGAAGATCATGAGCACGTTCTTCGCCTTCGCCGGGAAATGCGGTGCCCGCGGGGCAAACGGCTGGGCCGGGTCGATCGCCGGCCGGATCGGCGGCTCGCCGGCGAGGAGCCGCTGCTCGTGGAGCAGGGCTGTGAGCGCGATGCCAGACAGACCGGTGCCGCCCCACTGGAGGAACGCCCGGCGATCGAGCATCCGGCGGCCGGCATGAGAGAGTGCGTGGCGCATGGAAGCCTCAGTAGATGGTGAGGAATTCGCTGGCGTTGTAGAGGCTGCGGCACAGGATCGGCAGGCCGTGGGCGGCCACGAGGTCGCGGCCGGCGGCGAGCTCCCGGTCGCTGGCCTGGCGGCCGAAAGCGAGTTCGATCGCGCGGGCCACCTGCAGGCCGGGGTCACTCCCTGCCTCGCGCTCCACGCGCTTCGCGAGCCGGCTGGCCTGATCGAGAAGGAAGTCGCCGTTGAGCATGTTGAGCGCCTGCAGCGGCGTCGTGCTGCTCGTGCGCTTGGGCTGCGTTTGGCCCGCATCGGGGCAGTCGAAGGCGCCGAAGAAACTGTCGAGCTCGGCCCGCGGCTTCGCCTGATACACCATCCTGCGGAAGTCCTCGTCGGTGAACGTCGTCTTCGTGGTGTAGACCTTCACATAGTTCGTGTTCGGCTCGAAGAGGTCGAAGCCCGGCCCGCCCATCTTCTTGTTGAGGCTGCCGCTCACGGCGAGGATCGCGTCGCGGAGCGGTTCGGCCTCGAGCCGCCGCGGCGGATACCGCCAGAGGAGCCGCGAGCCCGAGTCGGCGGCGAGGGCGTCGGGGCGGGCCGTGCTCGTCTGCCGGTAGGCCCGGCTCGTGGCGATCAGCCGATGGATCGCCTTCAGCCGCCAGCGGTTGGCGGGGTTTGCGGGGTCGACGAGTTCGCTCGCCAGCCAGTCGAGGAGCTCTGGATGGCTCGGCGGCCCGCCGTTCACGCCCAAGTCGCTCGGCGTGTCGACGATGCCAGTGCCGAAGTGGTGGTGCCAGAGCCGGTTCACGATCACGCGGGGGGTGAGCGGGTTTGTCGGCGAGGCGATCCAGTCGGCGAGCGCCCGGCGGCGGTCGTTCTCCGGGGCGTCGGCAGGCAGTCGCCAGGTCGCGCCGAATCCCGTCAGGCCGCCCGGGGCAACCTCCTCGCGCGGCGCCAGCGGATCGCCACGGAAGAATCGGTGGGTCTTCCCGGGTGTGACAAACTGGCCCGCGTAGGCCTTGGGCAGCACGGCAAGGGCCTCGAGCTGCTTCGTGAGCACGGCAGCGTTTTCCGTGAGCGTATCGAGCTCCGTGATTTCGTTGGGCGACAGCTCGGTGGTGGACGTGATCGGGCCGATGGAGTCGGCGTGCACGTAGTCGGGCGGCAGGCGATCGACGTGGGCGGCGACCGGTGTCCACTGCGTGCCGTCGAGCGACACGGCGATTTCATACTTCGTCGCCAGCCGATCGGTGTACTCTGGCTTTGGGCTGCGGTCGCGACTCCAGACGACACGGCTGATCTCCTCCACCTCGGGCAGTTCCAGCTGCACCCAGCCGCCGCCGATCTTGTTTGAAATCCACGACCGCTTGTTGCCGTACACGCCGTCGTTGATGTGTGCGAGTTTGTGCAGGTCGCCCTGGGCGTAGTCGCCCGACGACGACGGGGTCGCGCCGCGGGCCACGTTGCGGCCGTCCACCGAGAGCACTTCCAGTTCGTCGATGCACGGCTCCGCGGATGTGGTCTCCAGCACCGTAAACCGCACGAACTTCCCCCGCGTCGGTGCGAAGGCATCGACGTTTTCGCCGGCGGTCACCCGGCTACGCAGGTGGGCCACGCGGCCGCCGGAATCGTCGGCCGACGCCTGCTCCTCGAAGATCACGACGTCGGCCGTGACCGCTGCGGGGGCCGCGCCGTCCATCACGAGCAGCCGCGTCTGCTCGGTGAGCGGATGCACGCCCGCGTCGCGGAAGCCGCTCCAGAGCGCCTGATCCTGCGGCGGGTCGCCGGTGCCGTCCGCGAAGAGCCGCTGGTCAACGACCGCGATCACCTTCTGGTCGGCGGTTGTCGCCGGGTTGCCGTCTGCGTCGAGCACGTAGCGGGCATCGCGGGCGTGGGAGTGCCAGCCCGCGCCCCACGAGAGCCAGATCCGAAACACACCGGCCGCCTGTGGCGCATAGGCGAAGACGGCTTCACCGGGCGTGGCGGACCACCAGTGATACTGTTTGCCGAGGTTGGGCAGCGAGCGGATGTCGCCCGGCTCGGCGACATGGCCACGATCCGTGCCGCCGGCGTGGTCGGCGACACCCTTCGGCTCGACGAGTTTGGCTGTCTGATCCTTGGTGAGGTCGTCGATCACGATCGTGCGGCGCAGGCGGGCCGCCGGCTGCAGTTCCGCCATCCGCCGCCGGAGCAGCGCGAGTTCGGCCTGGAGCGCCGCGACCTTCTTCACACGCTCGTCGTTGTCGGGCGGCAGGACAGCGCGGTCGCCGTGCTTCACGCCCTCGAAGACGGCTTTCATCGCGTAATAGTCCAGCTGCGGAATGGGATCAAACTTGTGGTCATGGCAGCGGGCGCAGCCGACGGTGAGGCCGAGCAGGGCCGAGCCCGTGGTGCCCACCATGTCGTGCAGTTCGTCGGCCCGCTGGTTGGCCGTGAGCACCGGATCGGGCGAGCTGACCTCGTCCTTCGGCCCGCCCACGATGAAGCCCGTGGCGGCGTCGGCGCCCAACTGGTCGCCGTAGAGTTGCTCCTTCAGAAAAGAGTCGTAGGGCTTGTCAGTATTGAGCGATTCGATCACCCAGTCGCGATACGGCCAGGCGTTGGGCCGGGCCGTGTTCACCTCGAAGCCGTGGCTCTCGGCGAAACGCACGACGTCGAGCCAGTGCCGCGCCCAGCGTTCGCCGTAGTGCGGCGACGCGAGCAACCGGTCGACGAGGTCTCGATAGGGGCCATCGACGCTGCCGGTGGCGCGGCAGGCATCCTCAAACGCGGCAATCTCCTCGGGCGACGGCGGCAGGCCCGTGAGGTCGAACGACACGCGGCGGATGAGCGTGCGCGGGTCGGCCTCGGGATTCATGGCCAGGCCGGCGGCGGCGAGTTTTTCGGCGAGAAAGGCGTCGATCGGGGTGGTGCCCGGCGAAGCGGTAGGCACAGGCGGCCGCACGAGCGGCTGAAACGCCCAGTGGTTTTGCCCCTTCTGCGGCTTGGGCCCCTTCTGCGGCTTGGGCCCGTCTTTCGGGATCAGGTCGGCGAGCGTCTGCATGTCATCGGGCCAGACGGCTCCGGCCGCGATCCACTCCTTCAAAAGCGCTTGCTCGTCGGCGGAGAGCGGATCGCCGTCGGCCGGCATCCGCGATTCCTTGTCGGCGGTCGAGATACGGACGAAGAGTTCGCTCTCCTCCGGCTTGCCGGGCACGATGCCCGTTGAACCAGAGTCGCCCCCGGCGATCGCCTTGTCCCGGTCGTCGATGCGAAATCCGCTCTCCGCCCCCTCCGGCCCGTGGCATGCTCCACACTTTGCCGCGAGCAGCGTCGCCACACGATCGCGAAACGCGGAAGCCTGAGTATCAGCCCTCGAGCCCTCGGCCTCAGCCCCGGTGACGGGAACAGCACTTGCCCCAAGGAGCGTCACACAGGCAACGCCCCACCACAGTTGTGTACGCCTCTGACGGGTGCCCATGGTCATACCGTGAATCCTAGACTCAACAGGGATCACGCAGCCCGGCCGATACCCACAAATTACTTACAGTTTTTACCGACAAGTCTGTCGTCCTCCCCGCCCGTCTCCCAGACGGCCGGCTGCGGTGGCCCTCCAACGCGCGAGGATCAAGTGTGACCCGCCTTCGTCGGCAGGCTCCGCCGGGCCGTCGTTTGTTTCGGCGGCAGCCCGTCTATCCTGCCTGGCTTGCCCGGCCCGCGGGCCTGGCGGCTCACTTCGACTCGAGCGCGAAGTCAAACGTGTTGCGGCCCGGCTTCACCTCGGCCGACAGCGTGGATCGCTTGTTGTATTTCGCCGGAATCTTGGGCGGCGGCGCCACTCGAGCCCCACCTCTCGAACCATTGGCGGCCGCCTCTTCTGGGGGCATTTCCGTCGGCCTGACAAAGACCTTGTGAGGACCCACCTTGGCTCCCATGGTTCTGTTGATATACCACAGGTCGTAGTGGCCAGTTGCATCTGTCGTGGCCGTGGAAGGCCGGCCCTTTTCCGGGAGAAAGGCGACGTCGACGCCGGCCAGCGGCTGCCCGTCCATCGTGATCTTCCCCCGAACCCTGCCCAGCGGAGGCTCGTCGGCCGGTCGCGACGAGCACCCGAAAATCACGAGCATGGCGGCGATCGCGAACAGCTTCGCGATCCGCCTGTGGGCAGACGAGACCGTCATTCGACCGCCGCCGTCTGCCCGTCGCTGATAGTCGCCATTCCCGCTAGCGTCGTGACGTCGGCATTTTGACTGATGAATCGGCAGCTGCCATCGGCCAGGCCGAACAGCACCCCGCCCGGATGCTTGCTCGCGAACGGATACTTGTTATTCCCAAAGAGCGTGCCGTTGGTGCTGGTCGCGTTTGGCTGGAGGATGCCGACCGTCAAGCCGGCCGCCAACTCACTCGAGATCGCGCCCACCCAGACGCCCCCCCGATACGCGGCATTGCTGCCGAAATTCGGATCGATCTTCGGCAGCCCCGCCGCGAAACTGACGTTGCTGAAAACCTCGCCAAAGGCCAGCGTCTTGGAGAGCCCGTCTGTCACGTCCTTCGATCGCACATACGCCCAGGAATCTGCTGCCCCCCACGAACCGCTCCTCGTGAAGGGAACGCGGCGAAAGAGGCCAAGCGTCTGCACCGTCGCGCTGGATCCGTCGGGAAGAGTCAGGGTGGCCTCGCCTACCCCGTCGAAGTTGCCGTCGGCTCCGGCGACGGCTTTGTAGTTGGTTTTGCCGTACTTGCCGCTGCCCGGGAAGTCCTGGCCGAAATTCAGGTTACTGTCTCCCGCACTGGGACATACGAATACCTGCACCACAGTCTGCTGCAGTGCCACCTGGTCGCGACCGTTCGCTGTGGCCAGAGCGGCTTGCGCTCCCGTTGGACTCCCGCAGACCACCTGGCTGCTGCCGGAGTTGACTGCCAGGCGATCCGCTAGCGACTGTTCCTCGATGTGGGGTAGCAGAAATACCGACCAGCCCCAGCCTGCATCCTTCCATTTGTTGGAAATGCTGTTGCCCGCGCCACCACAGTTGCCCAGCATGCCCTGGTATCCAGGCGGAAACCGCTTCTGGGCATCGTGATACGCATGAAGCCCCAGCCCCAACTGCTTGATGTTTGACAGACACTTCACCCGTCGCGCCGCCTCCCGTGCCGCCTGGACTGCTGGCAGCAGGAGGCCGATGAGCGTGGCGATGACTGCGATCACCACCAGCAATTCAACAAGCGTGAAACCATGCGTTGACCGAGGCGGCTTTGCCATTTCATGCGGTATCTCACGGAAAGTTTTGGCAACCATGCAAAAGGCCGCGCGTCTGCAAGAGAGTGACGGTGCTGATTGACTCATGTGAATAGCGAGGTCTGCGCCCAGACCTTTGTGCTCCTCCGTGCCCCCCCTCGGGTCACCCTTTTACCCTGAGAAAGAATAGTTTCTCGGCGGCGTTCGGTCAACGCGGCAAGGTGACGAATGGACTGTTTTCGGACCGGGCGAAGGTCACGATGGCCCGGATGGCACGCTCGATCTCCTCCGGCGACCCGAGCACGAAGAAACTGTGGGCGCTCACCATGTCGCCCGGACTCGTGAACTGGAAATCCGCCTGGATCGTCCGTGCCGTGAACGGATTCGGGCAATCCGTCCGGCCGCCGCTGCGGACGCTCCGGGAGTAGATCGAGGGCTGGTTTGGGTAGGCGAGGAAGACCGGGCGGGGCTCCGTGTCGCGGGCGATTTTGGCGACATCGGCCTTGTTGTTGAACGACAGGATCGCCATGCCAAACGTCCGATCGATATTGAAGAATCCCCTCGCACTGCCGGCCTCACCGCCACCCGGAGCGAATCCGGCCTGGATCACGCCGTCGGAGCCCGGACCCCACGGATCCGCGACGAAGCCCGGAGCCGACCCCACGACGAACGACTCCTGCGACCACGCCCAGCGCCTCAGGTAGGCGATCAGCTCCACCTGCAGGAATTTCTTCGCCTGAAACGCGGGCGGCAGATGCACCTGCGCCTCGATCTGGACGACGTTGTCGAAGATCTCGCCCGTCAGCGGCGAGCGCCAGCCCACCGTGCTCCACTGCCGGATGTTGACGTTCGAGAACCATTCGTAGCGTTCGTTGAAGCGGCGTGGCTGGCCGTAGGAATCGGCGGTGAAGCTGCGCGGCGGCGTGTAATCGACCGGCCAGTTGTCGACGGCGATGCGGGCGAGTCCATGCTCCGTCGACGAGAGTGACATCGCCTTCAGGTAGGAGGAACTCGGGCCCTGGCGCGGCAGCGACGACGTGTCGCGGCTGTTCCCGGCCTGCGTCGGATTCTGGCATTCGTCGAGGAGAAACTGCCAGCCGTTGACGTCGTCCAACTTCATCGACCCGGCATCCGAGTAGCGGATGTGAAATTGCAGTGCCGCGCCGACGGTCGCGTGAAGGAGCTCCTGGTCTCGATAGGTCAGTTGAGAAATCGCCCCGGCGTAGGCGGTGGAGGTGCGGAGCCGGATCGACCCGTCGCCACTCTCCGCCACCAGGTCGGGATGGTGAACGCCGTGATTCGTCGTGGCCGCCTCGGAGGGCTTGAACGGATAGTTGTCGCTCTGGCCGGCGGGGTTCACGTCATGGTTTCAGCAGGACGACGATCCGGTTGGCGGCGTGGGCCAAAGAGCCCTCGGAGGCTTCATCGACTGCGGCACCCGTCTCCGCCGGGCGGCGCGACCAGCTGCCCGCGCGGATCTGCAGACCCGGCCCAGACAGGCCGCTGCCTACGAGATACTCCATGATCGCGACGATGGTGTTCGCGTAGAGCACGTTTGGCGGGGTGTTGGGGTCGACGCGCCGCTGCAGGGTGTGGCCGTCGTAGAACAGTTCCTCCTGCTCGCCGAGGCCGGCTTCCACCACGTTGATGCCCATCTGCACGCCGCGGACGGCCAGGGACGCCTTGTGGCGCCGCAAAAGTTCCGTGACGTAGGGCAGGCTGTAGTTCCAATCCACGTCCATGAAGACCGTGCGGGGCTTGAAGCCGGCAGCGCCGAGCACGTCGAGGAGTTGGTCGAGATACCGCACCGAGTTGTATTGGGGCGACGTGAACACGATGCGATGGAACTCCTCCGGCGTCGTGCACCAGGCTGGATTGGCGGCGTGAATGGCATCCAAGCCCTTCTCATCGCGCCACTCCCAGGCGGGATTCACGTTCCAATGCAGGCTGACAGCCGGCATCCGGTCGCCCCAGTGGGCGCGGGCCACCTGGAGATACTGCACGTAGTCCTGCATCAGGCTGTCCAGCAGGCGGTCGTACGGCTGGCGGGCGGCCATGAACGGGTGGAGTTTGCGGGCGGCCTGCTTGCGTTCTTCCCACGTCCCCGGAGTCTGTGCCAGCAGGGCCGCATCGAATTCCGGAAGGAGATTGGGAATGCGTTCATCAAACACGATCTCGTCGGGAATAAACGGGGTGCCGTCGCACGTGATGAACCAGCCTGCCCCAAATGGATTCGGCCGGTCGTTTGGAGCGTCGATGCGAAAGATGCCGGAGAAGACGTTCACTCCATCGACGGCCTCGCCGTGGATTTCGGCCCGGGCAAGCTGGGAGCCGTCGTGGGGCTGCGTGAAGGCGGGTAGTTCAACGCTGACTGGAATGCCCTCGGACCGGAGGAGAGCCAGCAGTCCGCCAGAGTCCTTGAGGTGGCCGATTTCCGCCGCTGGAATGCCGAATGCGCCACGATGCGTCTTGAGATTCCGCAGCAGGATCGGCCACCGCTCGCGTTGACCGAATGACTCGTCGAGGTGGCCATTGATGACGCGATTTTGATCACCAGGCCGATACCACGGGGAGCCGGCCAGCTGGTTGGGCGCGAACGAGAACGTGGCCGCAGGGCTGGCAGGGGGCGGTGGAGGGGATGATGGGGCGACGACCGGCTGCGGCATGACCTGCCCGGCGACGTTGTGCTTCAGCTGGGACTGTCCGCCCGGCACCCCGCCGCAATCTTCCCGGAGCTTGTTCCCGATCACGGTGAGGGCGTCCACGTCGCCCGCCGTCGTGATGAAATCCCGGCGGATGTTCACCGGGTCCAGGTGTTCGAAGTAGTCAAACACGTTGTTCGTGATCGTGATGTTCCGCCCGTTCCTGACGAACACTTCTGGGATCGCCGCGGTGATCTCTCGGGGCACGCCCGCCTTGACCGCCTCGGGATCGAATTCGAAGTCCTCGATGCGGGTCCGGCTGGTGCGGAAGGTGCCATTGCTGCGGAAGATGCAGCTGTCGATCAGGGCATCGGCCCGGCGGGGCGCGTCGTAGTCGAAGGCGACCACGTGCTGGTCGTGGAGTTGGAAGTAGCAATTCCTGATCGTCATCCCCGTGCCTTCGCCTGCCGGAGCAGTGAAGCGGACCGCGCTTTCCGCCCGGCTCAGGTCGATGTTGCAACTCCGGATGGCGTGACCCATGCCGCCCTGGGCGGTGACTTCGCGGGTGTACAGATTGTTGAGCACGCTTCCGCGGCCACCCGTCAGCCGCACGCCGCGCTCGAACTGGCAGGCGTTGAGCGTGACGCCCGCCGCATCGGCTCCCAGGTGCACCTCCCCGGCGAACACCAGGTCGACGACGCTGTTCGTCAGCCGCGACAGGTCCAGGACGCCCGCGTTGCCGAAGCTGAGGCGGGTGATCAGCACGTCGGCGACGGGTTCGGGCGTCTGCACGGCCCCCGGGAGCCCCTCGGCGGCGCGGATCAGGCTGGTGTTGTCTCGATGCCCTTCGCCGAGCAGGGCGATGCCGCTGCGCAGCACGAGCGGCGACTTGACGAGATACGTTCCGACCGGAAAGAAAATCACGCTTCCAGCCGCGGCGCCGTCGATCAATTGCTGGATCACAGGGGCATCGTCGGCGCTGCCATCGCCGACCGCGCCGCGGGCCTTCACGTCGATGACGGGGTGGCCGCCGATCCGGCCCTGCACGGCGTAGATCTTCTGCACCTGATCCGGCCGCAAGGCGGGCGCCGGCACCGCCGCAAGGCCGCCGTCCACTCCGCCGAAGGCGTTGTCCGCGCACGCGGAATGATCGTCGGGGAGCGGCTGGGCGGAAACGGCGAACCGATTGCCCACCAGCGCCACGTGCGAGCTTCCCTGAAACTCGAGATTCTTCCCGGACCTCGGCGACGCAGTGAGGAACGCATTGTTCCCGAAGGCTGCATGCCTCGCTTGCTCCAGGAAGACATCGGACTCGAGGTTGTTCTCGAATCGGTTGTTGCCATAGGCCGAGACGGCGGGGCCGGTGAGCGTGAGCCCGCTCTTGGCATTGGTGCGGAAGATTGAATCGACCAGGGAGATGCCGCCGTTGTGCTGGGTCAGGCCGGAACCGTGCGAGTTCTCGAAGACGAGGTTGCTGCATACGTTCCCGCCTCCGGTATGCAGCGCGCCCAGGCCGCCGGCGAAGCGGGAGTTCGTCAGGAAGGCATCGGTCCCGGCCATGTGGATGGAATGATGGTCGCCCTGCACCTCGATGTCGAGTCGATCGAGGAAAATGATCCAACTCGGCATCGACACCTTCTGCGTGCCGATGACCAGTCCGTCGCCCTCGAGGTTTCTGATGCGGACGTTGCCGACGCGACTGGCGCAGAACCCCTGCAGGTCCAGGCACGAGCCGATCGATCGCCCTTGGTCGGCACCGCCATCGAGGGTGAGGCTCTCGATCCGCAGCATATGGCCAAAGTCGGGGATTCGGATCATCGCCGGCATGTCGGCGCCGGCGAGGAGCGTGCTGCCGCCCACGGCCGTCGGGTCTGGTTCCCCCACGAGCGAGAGACCGGGCCGCAGCGTGATCGGCGCGGTGATCCGGTAGACGCCCGGGGGCAGATAGACGGTTCCTTGCTGCACCGACTCGACGGCATTTTGGATGGCGGCCGTGTCGTCGGCCTTGCCATCGCCGACCGCCCCGAAGGCGCGCACATCGCCTCGAGTCGCATCGACTGCAAACGCGGCTTGGGCGGCAAGGCCGACCATCAGGATCGCGGGCCATGGAATCCAGCCAGCACGGAATTTATTCTGCATGAGCCCCGTCTCCCTGAGCCGCACTATTTATGCCCTCTGCAGCCTGTCACTGCGGCGGAACGGTCGGCTGAATTTCGATGATGTCATGGATCGCGACACGGGGCACGGTGACCTGCAACCGGTCGTCGTGATATTCGTATTCGAGCTTCCGGCCACCGGGCTGGAGCAGCACGGAGGCGGGCCGCGGGCAGCGAATCGACACGTTCAGGGGCCCGACGGGTGGGATGTCATCGTGCACGTTCACCTTCGCGTTGCCGTGCGGGCCGGCTGTGTTCACCAGGTTGATGAGCAGTCGCTCACCCAGCCGCGTCGCCGTCACGTCGATATGGTGGGATCCCTCCACCTCCACCATGGGCGCTGGAAACATCTCGCGCACAAGGGCGTGGAGGAAGTCACGGCTGACGGTGGTCGTCGAGTTGGCAGAGCGCTCGCCGAGGCTCAGATAGATCGCGGCAATGGATCCCTCGCCAAGCCTCGTGATCGAGGCCGCGACCTCCGCCGGGCCGTCCACCTCGTTCTCGCGGCGCACGTTGCCGAAGGGCTTGGCGCGAGAGCCCAGGGTCGCCTTCTGAAAGAGTGACTGGATGCCGGCCACGTGTCCGCCGAACTCCAGGCCGCTCACCTGCACGGCCGGAGCTCCCTCGAACGTCACGTCCAGTTCCTCCTGGAACAGGGCGGCGGTCCGCGGGCCGACGACCAGGAGTGATCCTCCCTGCCTCACATAGTCCACGAGCGTCTGCTTGAAGGCGGGCTCGATCGTCTCCCACTCCGGATAGACGAGGAGCGGGTAGCGGTTGATGCCCTCGGTGAGGTGATGCTCGCTCACGACATCCACCACGTGCTGGCTGTCGAGCAGCGACTGGAGCAGGCCCTGCAGGGGCACGAGCTCGCCGCCCCAGGTGGCAAAGAGCATCTGATTCGTGCGATAGAACGCTCCCGTGGAATAGATCAGGCCGATCTGTGGGATGGGTGCGGCCCGGTGGCAGAAGGGCTGCCGCTCGCGGCAGAAGCGTGCCACCTCGGCCATGACGGGGAACTGCCACTCGCGCACGGAGCCGTCGCGACGCTGCGGAAAATACGCCTGGAAGCCGCCGCCCAGTGCCATCACGACCGCCGCTTCCTGCTCGAGTTGCTGGGCGGTCTTGGTGCTGAAGAGGCCGTCGAGGTGGCTGAAGCTCCAGGCCATAAGGTCCCAGGGTTTCCCCTGAAGCGCCATGCAGCGGCCTTCGACGCGGGCGCTATTGAGACTATTGGTCGGCGTATAGTCTCCGGAGATGAAGTCCACGTCGATGGTCACCTTCTCGGGCATCATCGAACTGAAGGCCCAGTTGCTCGCGATCTCAAAGCCGCTGTCGTGGCGATGCACCTCGTCGACATAGCGGCGCACGTAGCGGCGGAATCCCTCGCGGCAGAATTCGGAGAACTCGTACCAGCCGGGATCTGCTCGCGTGCGGGGAACCGACTGAATCCCGGTCTGCTCATGGAAGGCCTTCAGGACGGGCTCGGCGTAGTCGCGATCGACGGCCCAACACTCGCCGTCGACCCATACGCCATCGACGTCGTATGTGTCCGCCAACTCCTTCATCTGTGGGATCAAGAGCTGGTCCACGTACGGACCGAAGACGGAGGTCAGGCGGCTGTCGCGTTCCCCCTTCTCGTTGACGCGAGCCCACTCCGGATGCTGGGTCACGGCCTGGCCGTCCCAGACACCCGAATAATGCATGTAGAGGCCGACGCCCTTCTCGGCGGTGACCTCCCGCCAGATCCGCAGCGGATCGCCAACAAAGCCCGGCGCGGGGGTGCCCGCCCGGGTGGGATAGCTGGAGAATCCGGAATGCCCCTTGCAGTCGATCTGCACGTAGTCGGGCTGCACGGCCTCGAGCAGCCGCTCGATGCTCTCGCGCGTGGTGCGCTTGCCCACCTCCTGGCAGTCGGGGCCGGCGTGGAAGTCGAAGTGCATGCCCAGGAAGCTCTCGCTTCGCTTCAGCCGCGGTGGGTACTGCGGCGGCGCGAAGCGCACGCGCTCGGCCGACGGGTCTTCAGCCGCTGCGGCCAGCGTTGGCACAAGGACCATCGCGATCAGCAGACGCGAGTGGAAGGATCGTCGCATGACCATCGCCTGTCGGTTCAGGGCCTCACGAGTCAGGGTTTCAAGAGCATGTCGAGAAGTATAGATCGGCGGGTGGTCGGCCGAGGCGCGGGCATGCGGCGAATCCCGGGCGACGGGGTCGGTGCTCGCCGGATCGGTTTCGGGAACGAGCCATACGCGACATCGGCGCGCGTCGGCGGCGGTGCGAGCTGCACGACAGAGGCGACCTTGAACGGATTCCCGGAGGGTCCATCGACATCCTCGTTCACGAGATCGGGCTGCACCGAATTCCACCATTGGTCACACGTCGCCGCGAGGCAGCTGACAAGTCAATGTGTCATACGGGTCACACTTGATCTTCGCGCGTTGGAGGGCCACCGCAGCCGGCCGGCTGCTCCCTCTGCCCGGAATCACAGACAAGAGGGGATGCCGCTCGGGGCTGCCCGTGCCCCGGGAGCCGGCGTTTGATTCCTCTGCGAAGCCGTGATGGCGAAGCAGAGGAATCACCGAGCGAGCGAAGCCCAGGATGGGCGCAGCGAGCGTCCGGCGACGGGGCACGGGCAGCCCCGAGCGGCGGGGCACACAGGTTGAAAACCTGTGCCACGAGAAGAGGCAGCGAAGTCAGCATCGAGCGAGTGGAGGGCAGGATGCTGGGAGCCCGGTTGATCGAGGGGTTCCTCGCCCTGCAGCCCTCGTCGGTGGTGACGCTTCCATCACGTTCGCTGCCGCCCTCGCACAAGCCTCGGCAATCCCCGACGACTACCCTGAACACCGGAAGCCATCGTTTCCCCGGGACTTTGGGCCATGAAAGTCGGCATCGACAGCTACTGCTACCACCGCTTTCTCGGCGACGTCTACCCGGAGCAGCAGCCGCCGGCCGCTCCCTTCACGATGGATCGGGTGATCGACCGGGCCCACGAGATGGGCTGCGAGGGGATCTCGCTCGAATCGTGCTTTTTTTCCAGTTTCGATCCCGGCTATCTCGCCGACGTGCGGGCGCGGCTCGACGCCTACTCGTTCGATCGCGTGTATGCCTGGGGCCACCCCGACGGCCTCGAGGCAGGCCGGAATCCGCAGGCCAAGGACGACATGCTGCGCCACATCCACCATGCCAAGGCCATCGGCGCGACCGTGATGCGGGTGGTCGGCAGCAGCTTCAGCTTCGTTCGCGATCCGCACGAGCCGCAGCTCCGCATTCTCGGCGACTGGTTCAGGGAGGCGGTGCGGGTGGCTGCCGGCGAGGGCGTCTCCCTCGCCATCGAGAACCACATCGACTACGACGCCGACGAGATCCTGCGGCTGATCGAGGAGATCGATTCCCCATTCTTCGGGGTCAATCTCGACACGGCCAACTTCCTTCGCGTCCAGGACGACCCGGTCGAGGCGACGGAGAAGCTCGCCCCGTACGTGCTCGCCACCCATGTCAAGGACATCGAGCCGGTGAAGGGACGGAGCGTCCGCGCCTGGAACTACTTCGCCTGCGTGGCTGCCGGCGAGGGACTCGTCGAGATCGACACGATCGTGGCGATCCTGGCTCGCGCGGGCTATCGAGGGTTGCTGGCCTTCGAGGTAGACATGCCAGCCGCGCGATGGCTCGGCCGGGAAGACGAGATGGTCGAGCGCAGCGTCGCCTATCTCAAGCGGCTCGCGGCCGCGGAGGCATCTCATGGCTGACGTCGCGCCGCTGCGGGTCGGCATCGCCGGCACCAGCTTCATGGGCAGGGCCCACTCCAACGCCTGGCTGCAGGCCCAGCGGTTCTTCGACCTGCCGCGGCCGATCGAGCTGCGGGCGGCCTGCGGCCGCAACCGGGCAGCGGCAGAGGATTTTGCCGGCCGCTGGGGCTGGCAGAGCGTGGAGACCGACTGGCGGGCCCTGGTGGCCCGCGACGACATCGACGTGATCGACGTCTCCGTACCGCAGGCGATGCACGCCACCGTCGCCATCGCCGCGGCGCGGGCGGGCAAGCACGTCTTCTGCGAGAAGCCGCTGGCGATCACCCGGGCCGACGCGGAGGCGATGCTGAAGGCCGTCCGCGAGGCGGGCGTCCGCCATTACGTGAACCACAACTACCGGCGCGTGCCGGCGATCCAGTTGGCAAAGAAGCTGATCGACGACGGAGAGATCGGCCGCATCTTCCACTGGCGGGCGACGTATCAGCAGGACTGGATCATCGATCCCGATTTCCCCCTCACCTGGCACCTGCAGAAGGAGCACGCCGGCTCGGGCCCGCACGGCGACCTCAACTCGCACAGCGTCGACCTGGCCCATTTCCTCGTGGGCAGGATCGAGACCGTGTCGTGCCTGACGGCCAGCTTCGTCGGTGAGCGGCCGCTGCCGGGTGCCGGGGCCGCCACCTTCTCCGCGGGCAGCGGAGCGGATCCCACGGCCCGCGGGGCGGTGACGGTGGAGGACGCCTCCTTGATGCACGTGCAGTTCGCCAACGGTGCGATCGGCTCCTTCGAGGCCACCCGCTTCGCGGCCGGTCGCAAGAATCGCAACCGCTTCGAGATCTACGGCAGCGAGGGCAGCCTCGCCTTCGACCTGGAGCGAATGAACGAGCTGGAATTCTACTCGCGACACGACCCCGAGCATGCCCGGGGCTTCCGCACCATCCTCGTCACGGAAGCCTGCCATCCCTACGTCGGTCGCTGGTGGCCGCCGGGCCACATCCTCGGCTACGAGCACACGTTCGTGCACGCCGTCGCCGACTTCGTCACGGCCATCCACACCGGCGGCACCGTCCATCCCGACTTCGCCGACGGGCTGGAGGTGATCGCCGTCCTCGAGGCCGGCCTCGAGTCAGCGGCCACCGGCCGGCGAATCACGGTTCCGCCCATCCCTACCCCCGAAGGAGGCTCATCATGACCCCCAGGCAGCAGCAGTTCGCCCGCGACGGATTCGTGCTCGAGCGGGTGCTCACCGACGCCGAGGTCGAGGACTTCCGCCGGCTGATGGCGGCACTGCTCGACCCGGCCAAGGGAAGCTCGTCGAACGAGGTCGCATGCTCGTCGATGCAGCATCTCGGCGACCCGCTCGAGTCGTTCGGCACCCGCGCGAAGCAATACTACATCCACATGCTCGGCACCCCCCGGGCGACGTCGATCCTCCACGCCTACCACATCCCCGCGATGCTCGAGATCGTGGAGGAACTGCTCGGGCCTCATCCGATCATCAACAACGCGTCGATCTTCGCGACCAACCCCGGGGTCTGCTACAGCCTCGGCTGGCACCGCGACGTGATCCAGATTCCGCAGGCCGAGATCCGTGACGAGCTGTTTTCGCCGGACTGGCCGCACAACAGCGTGCAGATCAATCTGCCGCTCTACGAGGAGCAGAGCCTGTGGGTGGTGCCCGGCAGCCACCGGCGGCCGAACACGCCGGATGAGGATGCGGCGTTCGGCGGATCGAAGCACTACGCGCCGACCGACGCGGTGATGCCCGGCGGCGTGCCCGTGAAGATTCCCGCCGGCCACGCGCTGCTCTACAACAACAACCTGATCCATCGCGGCTACAACGCCGGTATGCAGACGCCGCGGCGCACCCTGCACATGGGGTATCACAGCGCCTCCCGCAAGCCGACCTGGCACTTCTACCTCCTGCCCCTGGAGCCGATTTCCGACCCGGCCTATCAGGCCCGCCTGCAGCCCGGGATCCGGGGCATGGTCGAGGACTACATCGCCCTGCGGAAACAGTTCCCCCGCATGGAAGACACCTGGCAGCCGGGCTGGCCCGGCGTCGTCGCCTAAAGCGCATCTGACATAGGTCTCGCGCCATCGTGCTCGTGCCCGAAACGGCTACATTCCCACCATGACGCGCACCATGTTCCCCCAACGGCAGGCGATGTGCCTCGCCGCCTGCCTGATGCTGGCCGCGGGCGTCGCGACCGCCGACGACCTGCCGCGGTTCATCGTGCCGGGCCACGAGCAGGCGATGAAGTCGCTCGAGGAGTTGCACGCCCTCCACGCGCCGCCGGCTTTCAGCAACTGCACGCTCTGGGACGGCATGCTGCCGCATTCGACCCTGTGGACCGGGCCGGGGCCGCGCCAGCGGTATGCCGCCGCGCTGCTCGCCCGCCCGATCGATGCCGAAGGCTACGTGGCGATGCAGCAGCATCGCGGCCTCGGCCACAGTGACGGCTGGCCGTTTCCCGCCTGGCAGCAGTCCGGCGGCACGGGCTTCCATTTTTCGAAGCACGACGAAGTGTTCGCGATACAGATGTTCAACCTCGAGCCCCTCGCCTCCACCGACGGCTGGGAGATCGACGGGGCGACGGTGGCGGGGATCGATCCCATCCGCGGCCTCATGCTCGAGGCCACGGGCGACGTCGTCACGATCACCACGCCCCCCTTCCGCTGCGGCACGATCGTCGCTCCCTTCGCGAGGATCGAATGGGCCGCCCGTGGTCTGCCGGCGGAGTCGCGTCCGGCCGTGTCGTGGCTCTTGGAAGGCGAGGCTGCGTGGGTGCCCGAGCGGCGGGTCGAGTTTCCCCGGCTCGCATCCGAAGACGGCGTGCGCTACGCCAACGTGCCACTCTACCGCCAGCCTGCATACGCCGGGATCCTCACCCGCTATCGGATCGTGATCGACCACGCCGCCGGTGCCGAAATCGACCTCAAGTCGCTGATCACGGCGATCGACACGCGGCATCCGATCACCGGTTCGCTCTTCATCCGGGCCTGCAGCGATTGCTTCAACTGGACGGCCGACCTCCCCTTCCTCCGCCAGACCATCGGCCGCATGCGCAGGGCACTCCATTTCACGCTGAACGAGTTCGCGGTCCGCGAGCAGAAACACGTGTGGGTGCGGTGGGTCGGCCATGACGGCCGCAGCGGGCTCGAGCTGCTGCCCGAGGGAGGCGCAAAGCCGCGCCTCGGCCTCGGCGTCGGCAACAACTACTGGGATCTCCTCCCGTTCGGTGGCCACGATGCCTACGCCACGGTCTTTCTGCACACCGCCCTGCTGCGGATGGCCGACCTCGAGCGTGCCATCGCCGCCCATCCGGCCTGGGGCATCCCCGCCGACGGCGGCCCGTTTGCGGCCGACGAGCTGACGGCGCTCGCCGATGCTGTCCGCGCGGAGTTCCAGCGGCGATTTTGGAGCCCGGCGACGGGCCGCTTCGTCGGTTGGATCGACAGCGAGGACCAAGCCTACGACTACGGCTTCACGATTCTGAACCTCGAGGCGATCGACGCCGGCCTGGCCTCGCCTGAGCAGGCCCGAGGCATCCTCGACTGGCTCGACGGCAAGCGGGAGGTCGAGGGCGACACCTCGCGCGGCGCCGACATCTACCACTGGCGGTTCGGCCCTCGGGCCACGACGCGGCGCAACGTCGAGACCTATGTGTGGGCTTGGAGCCGGCCGGAATCGATCCCCTGGGGTGGCCAGGTGCAGGACGGTGGCGCAGTGCTTGGCTTCAGTTACTACGACATCATGGCGCGGCTCGACGTGAACGGTCCCGACGACGCCTGGCGGCGGCTCCAGGAGATCCTCACCTGGTATCGCGACGTGCAGGCCGAGGGCGGTTACCGCCCCTACTACGCGAAGCCTGGCCGCGGCACGCTGCAGGGAGGGGGCCCGCCCGGCGGCCTCGGTCTCGATCAGGAGTTTTTAGAGAGCGTGCTCGTGCCGCAGGTGATGCTCTACGGGTTTCTGGGGTTCCGGCCCACGCCCGAGGGCTTCGAGGTCAACCCCCGGCTGCCCGAGGCCTGGCCCTCGCTCACGATCACGGGAGTTCACGTGCACGACCTCGTGATCGACGTCACGGCCGAGCGCGGCGGAGCCGTGCGGATCGACCAAAAAGCGGAGGCAGCTCATGTGGATCAATGAGCTGCCTCCCCTTTTTCCATCGTGGCAAGATAGCATCGCAGCAGTGTTCCCGCCCCGCGATCCATCCACGCTGCCAGCCACCGGAGCCTCCGCGATGCCGTGTCCCTCATCCGCAGTGTTTCGCGCGCTGATGGCGCTCGTGCTCGCTGCCACCGCGATCGTCGCGCAGGCCGCGCCGGTGCCCGAGCTCCGCTACGCCGGCGAACTCATCGCCTACCCCGGCCCGTGGGCGTTCCAGCTGGGCAAGCCCAACCTCGTGCTCGTCAACGACCAGCAGCTCGACGATCTCACCGATCCGGACAAGCCGGTGAATCTCAGCCTGACGGGCGAGCCCTGCGTGGAGTCTCTTCGGCAACTCTGCGAGCGGGCGCGGGCCGCGGGATTCCGCACCGTGATCCTCGCCCACGACCACTTCTTCAGCCAATATCGCCAGCCGACCGAGGCCGCGCCCCGGGCCTACCTGCCCGACACCGAGGCCGCCATCGAGCGCATCGGCACGATCAGCCGCTTCGCCGCGGAGTATGGGATCGGCCTTGAATTGAGCCTCTTGAGCCCCCTGGAGATCGGCCCCGGCTTTCGCACGGCCACGGGCGAGTCTGGGCAGTGGATGCACTACCGCAAGGGCCTGCGTGACACGACGAGCGGCGCCTACAGCGTGGCCCTGTGGCGGCAGCGCCGGTGGACCAATAACAAGGGGCCGGTCGCGCTCGAGGATGCCGGGATCCGCGTCTTTGCCTTCCGCGAGCGCAAGTTGCGTGGCACCCCGCACAAGGTCGTCGATCCAAATGAGATCGTCGAGATCACCGAGACGGCGCAGGCCGAGGTGTTCGAAGGGCTCGTCCACAAAGCCGGCACGTTCGAGGCCGTGCGGGTGCGGGTGCACGGCCGCGGCCGGGCCGACCTTGCGGGGTTCAACCGCGTGCTGGTGGTGCAGCAATACCGCACGCCGGAGCTCGACTATTTCAGCCCGCAAGCGCTGCCCTTCCTGACGGGCCTCGTCGACCGCTACGTCGACGCCGGCGTGAAACTGCACGGGCTCTACAGCGACGAGATGCACATCCAGCAGGACTGGCACTACTTCTCCCACCACGACCACGGCGAGTTCGCGGTGCGCTACGTGACGCCCACGCTTGGCGCACGCTTCGCGGAGCTCTACGGCGAGCAGTATCGCGACTTCGCGAAGTGGCTCGTCTATTTCACCTACGGCCAGGAAGACTTCGTCGGCGATCTGGGGGCGACGGCCGGCGCGGGACACGTGTGGGGGGAAACGCCGGAGGCCGTGGCCGACACCGCGCTCTTCCGCGCCCGCTACTACCGGCTGCTGCAAGACACCGTGGTCGATCTGTTCACGCAAGCGAAGCACCACGCGGAGGCCCGCGTCGGGCACCGGCTCGAGGCCCGGGCCCATGCCACCTGGGCGCAGAGCCCCACCATCGACCGCTGGGACACGCTTGGCGAGCCCCCCCAGCGGCACCACTACGAATACACGTCGAACTTCGTCTGGTCGAACACGGTGCAGCAGGCCGCCTCCGCCTGCTCCGACTATTTCAAATGGGGCGACTACCTCACGGGCAACGGCAACGACCACGCCGAGGGAGGCTGGCTCGATCGCAACTACTACGGCCTTGCGCTCGCCTGCAGCCTCGGGATCATCAACGAACTGCCCTACGCCTACGCCGCGCACTGGGGCATGCCCGGGGAACTCCACCGCCGACGCCAGGCAGTGGCCGACGCCTACGGCGTGGGTAGCTCCACCGTGCATGGCCTCGTGCAGAACATGCAGCACCGCGACGTCGACGTGCTGATGCTCTACCCGCTGAACCTCGTCGCCAGCGAGGAGCGGTTTGGCAGTTGGATGACGCAATACGGCTACGCCAACCTGATCACGCAGGAGAAGCTCGCGGCACTCGGCGAAGTGCGCGACGGGGCGATCCACCTCGCCGGGCGGAAGTTCACCACGCTGGCTGCGCTCTTCGAGCCGTTTCCCAGCGAACGGCTCCTGGCGATGATGCGGGAACTCGTCGCCCAGGGCGGGAGGGTGGTGTGGTCGGGGCCGCCGCCCGTGCGCACCTGGGAGGGGGGCGATGCCCGAGGCCCGTGGCAGGATCTCATGGGGGCCGACTTCAACCCCCGGATCGATGGTGGCCTGGTCGTGCCCGGAAAAACGGTTGCCTTCGAGGGCGTGCTTGGAAACGTCCCGCCGCAGGCCGTGCTCACGCATTTCCTCGTGGACCGCGCGCACCCGCTCGTGCCGCGGGCGGAGAGCGCCGTGGCAGCGCGGCTCTTGAACGACGTGGTGGGCGTGCACCGCACGCACCCCGGTGGCGGCCAGACGCTCGCCCTGGGCATGCGGCCGCGCGATGATCAGTCGGCGAGCCTGGGGCAGGATGTCGCCACGTGGTTCCACGTGTTGCGGTCCCTCGGGGCCTACGCGCCCACCAACGCCTTCCCGGACCACAACGACCAGACGGAACATCTCTCCCGCACCGGGCCCCACCTGGCCTGCCGCTTTCCCAACGGCGCGATCTCGATCGCGCCGCACCTGCGCCACGTGCTCGAAGACTGGCCCGGCGGGTTTGCCCGCAACGACGCGGAAGACCAGGCCTATCTCGCCCGCGTGCCTCCGCCGAGCGAGCGGCTCGAACTCGCCGACTTCCGCGTGAATGGCCGTCGCGTGACCTATGCCGGCGACGGCACCGTCAGCTTCCGCACTGCCGCCGACGGAAGGCTCGAGTCTTTCGCGGGGCGCAACACCGCCGGCATCACGATCGACGGCGTCGAGACCCGCCTGGCCGAAGAGCCCCTCGCGCAACTCGCCTTCGGGCCGGTGCCTGGGGATCGCAGGGTCGAGGGAGGCGCGCTGTTCCTGATCCTGGCGCAGGGCGCGGGCACGGTCCGCGTGCCCGCCGCGGGGCTGCCGCCAAGGGCGGCGCTGTGGACGGAAGGGCCCAAGCCCGGCAGCCGCGGCACCGCGGTCGCGTCGCGCCGCGAAGGGGAGACCCTCGTCTTCGAGGCCGGGGACACGCAGGGACGCCTGGTCTACGTCGTCGCGGAGCCGTGACCCCACGCCGAGAACCCTCATACCCTTCGACGGGTGACCCTCACCAGTGCCGCCCTTAAACTATTCTCCAGTCACGACTTATGTCGCCGGCACGATTGCTGCGTTGCAGCCGAATGTCGTCAAAACCCGATGAAACACGGGGCGCGAAAGTATAATTGAATCGGGTCTCGGGCGTTCTGGAGAAAAAGACCGATGGCACGCTTCTCGAACGGTGTCGATCGCCGCGGCTTTCTGACCGTTGGTGCCCTTGGTGGCTTGGGCCTCACGCTCGGCGACTTCTTTCGGATGGAGGCAGCCCGGGCCGATGCCGGCCAACCGGCCAGGGAAGGCGTCGCCAAGTCGGTCATCTACATCTACCTGCCCGGCGGCTACGCCCACCAGGAAACGTTCGACCCCAAGCCCTACGCGCCGGTCGAATACCGCGGCCCCCTGGGCAGCATCGACACGGTTTTGCCCGGCGTGCGATTTGGTGAACTGCTCCCGCACACGGCCAAGATCGCCGACAAACTCGCCATCTGCCGCTCGATGACCCACGGCGAGGCGGCCCACGAGCGCGGCACGCACAACATGTTCACGGGTTATCGGCCAAGCCCGGCGCTTCAATATCCGAGCATCGGCTCCGTGATCTCCCACGAATTCGGACCGCGCGAAAATCTACCCGCCTACGTCTGCATCCCGAGCGTCCCCAACGAGTTCGCGGGCTCGGGCTACCTGTCGAGTGCCTACTCCGGATTCAGCCTCGGCGCCGATCCGGCCGATCCCAAGTTTCAGGTCCGCGACCTCAACCTGCCGGCTGGCATCGACGTGGCCCGGTTTGACAAGCGGCGGCGGATACTCGACGTCGTCAACGACCACTTTCGGCAGAAGGAGAAGGGCGACTCGCTCGACGCCCTCGACACCTTCTATCAGCGGGCCTACGGACTGATCAGTTCCGCCAAGGCGCAGGAAGCATTCGACATGGCGAAGGAACCCGACGCCATCAAGGATGAATACGGTCGCAATCCCGCCGGCATGCGGATGCTGCTCGCGCGACGGCTCGTCGAGTCGGGCGTGCGGTTCGTCACGCTCACCTACGGCAGTTGGGACCACCACGACGCCATCGAGGCAAACATGCGCACCAACGCGGCCCCCTTCGATCAGGGGTTCGCCACGCTCGTCCGCGACCTCGACCGCCGCGGCCTGCTCGCCTCGACGCTCGTCTGCGTGGGCACCGAATTCGGCCGCACGCCGAAGATCAATCCGACCGCGGGCCGTGACCATTGGCCGAAGGTGTTTTCGATCGTGATGGCGGGCGGCGGCATCAAGGCCGGCATCGTGCATGGCTCGAGCAACGCGACGGCCAGCGAGCCCGAGGACAATCCGCTCTCCGTCGAGGACTGGGCCACGACGATCTACGACCGGCTCGGCATCGACGCCCGTAAGGAGTTGATGGCCCCGGGAGCCCGCCCCGTCGAGATCGTCGACGGCGGCAAGGTGTGCGGGCCGTTGATCACCTGACCAGCCGCTGCCCCCGGCATGCCGGAGCATCCGATGAGTTCACGACGCCTGCGATTGTTGACGCTCGGAGCGTTCGTCGGGGCGGTGCTGCAGGCTCTCCCCGCGGCCGCCTCGTTTCCCCAACTCTCGCTCATCCTGCCCCGCGGGGTCCAGCGCGGCGGTGATCGCGAGTTCACGTTCACGGGTGCCAGGCTCGGCGACGCGGAGGAGATCCTCTTCCACTCGGCGGATGGCCTCGCCGTGAAATCGCTGACACCGGTCGATGCCAACTCGTTCAAGGCCGTCGTGCATGTGCCCGAAGGCTGCCCGCTCGGCGAGCAACTCGTTCACGTGCGGGCGAAGTCAGGGATTACCGAATATCGCTCGTTTTGGGTCGGTGCACTGCCGATCACGGATGAAGTCGAGCCGAACGGCTCAGTGGAGCAGGCGCAGGCGGTGCCGCTCAACACCACGGTGCACGGGATCGCCGAAACCGAAGACCTCGACAGCTTCGCCGTCGAGCTCAAGCAGGGGCAGCGTCTGTCGGTCGAGGCCGAAGGCCTGCGGCTCGGTAGCCACCGCTTCGATCCCTTCATCGCGATCGTCGATACGAAACGCTTTCAACTCGCGGCCGCCGATGACTCGCCCGCCACGCTCCAGGACGGCATCCTCTCGCTGGTCGCACCCGCGGACGGCCGCTACGTCGTGCAGATTCGGGAGGCGTCGTACGCGGGCGACAAGGATTCGCGGTATCGGCTGCACATCGGCACGTTTCCGCGGCCCACTGCCGTCTCTCCGGCCGGCGGCAAGGCCGGCGAGAAGATGAAAGTGACATTCCTCGGTGATGCCGCCGGGCCAATCGACCGCGAGATCGACGTGCCCCCCGGGCCGGTCGGCGGCGTCCACCCGCTGTTCGCCACCGACGACGGCGGCATCTGCCCCTCGGCGCTACCGTTTCGGATTTCGGGCTATGGCAACACGCTCGAGCAGGAGCCCAACGACGAGATCAAGACGGCAACCTCCGGCGACGCAGCGCTCGCGTTCAACGGCACCATCGGCCACCCCGGCGACGTCGACCACTTCCGGTTTGGCGCGAAGAAGGGGCAGTCGTTCCAGGTGAAGTGCCATGCCCGCGGCCTGCGCTCGGGGCTCGATTCGGTGATCCACGTCCTGAACGTCGACGGCAAGAACGTAGGCGGCAACGACGACGCGCAGGGCCCTGACTCGGCCTACAAGTTCGACGTCCCGGAGGACGGCGAATACATCCTGCAAGTCAAGGACCATCTTGGCCGCGGCCAGCCCGACTTCACCTATCGCATCGAGTTCGAGCCTGCGCAGCCGGCCCTTTCCCTCTCGATCCCCCGCATCGACCGCTCTTCGCAGACGCGACAGACCGTGTTCGTGCCGCGTGGCAACCGCTACGCCGTGCTCGTGAACGCGGCGCGCGAAAACTTCGACGGCGACCTCGTGCTCGACGGCGGCCAGTTGCCCGCCGGACTCTCGATGACGGCGCCCGTGATGAAGGCCGGGCAGACGCAGGTGCCCGTCGTCTTCGAGGCGGCTGCCGACGCGCCGCTTGCCGGAAAAATGATCACGTTCGAGGCGAAGCAGGTCACGGAGCAGGATCCCGAGGGCAAGGCGGGGGTCCGCGGACACTTTAAGAACGAAGCCGACTTCGTGCTCGGCGACCCGAACAACGCCGTCTATTACAGCGGCCACGCCGAGAAGCTTGCCGTGGCGGTGATCGACGCGGTGCCGTTTCATGTCGAGATCGCTCCCCCGCAGGCTCCGCTCGTGAAAAATGGCGCGCTCGATCTGAAGGTGATCGTGCGGCGCGGAGCGGGATTCACGCAGCCCGTCACGGTCGAGTTGCCGTTTCGTCCGCCCGGAGTCGGCGCGGCACCGTCGATCACGATTCCGGCCGATGCGTGGGAGGGTATCTACCAGATCAACGCCGACGGCAAGGCGGCGGTGGGCGCCTGGCAGGTCTATTGCATCGCCGCAGCCGACGTGGGCGGCACGGCGTGGGTGGCGTCCCCGCTGACGCCGCTCGAAGTGGCCGAACCGTTCACCACGGCGACGCTCGCGCGGGCCTCCTGCGAGCAGGGCAAGCCGGCCCAGATCGCCTGCACGCTCGCGCAGGTGAGGCCGTTCGAGGGCGAGGCGATCGCGCGGCTCCACGGCCTGCCGCCGGAAGCGACCGCTCCGGAACTCAAATTCACGAAAGACACGAAAGACATCGTGTTTGAGGTGGCCACGACCGCCAAGAGCCCGGCGGGCAACCACAAGTCGGTGTTCGTGGAGTTGCTGACGCCCGTCAACGGCGGGCAGGCGCGGATGTCGGGCGGCGCCACCGAACTGCAGATCGCCCAGCCTGCTCCGGCCGCCCCCGCGGCTCCGGCCGAGGCCGCGGCACCGCCTCCGCCAGCGCCGCCCTCGATCAAGCCGCTGACGCGGCTGGAAAAACTCCGCCAGCAGGCCGGCGGCACGAAGTAGGGTTGGGCGGCAACACCATGAAACCACTGCAACATCGCTTTCCGCAGCAGTCGCTCGCTACCGTCGCGCTCCTCCTCGCGCTGCTCGGCCACCGCGTTGCGCCTGCGTCCGAGGACCCTGGCCCGAGCTTCCGGCTCGACGTGATGCCGATCCTCATGCGGAGTGGCTGCAACACGGGCAGCTGCCACGGCGCCGCCCGCGGCAAGGACGGCTTTCGGCTCTCGCTCTTCGGGTTCGATCCTGAGGCCGATTACCAGAGGATCACTCGCGAGTTCAGCGGCCGGCGCATCAACCTCGCCCTCACTGCCGAGAGCTTTCTGCTCACGAAGGCGACCAATGCCGTGCCGCACGGGGGCGGCGCCCGGATCAAGCCCGGAGACGAATACTACAACACGCTCAAGCGCTGGCTCGACACCGGCGCGAAAAATGATCCCGGCCCCGTGCCGGCCGTCGTCGCCGTGGTGCTCGATCCACCCGAAGGCGTGCTCGACGGCGCGGGCGCGACCCAGCAGCTCTCCGTGCGGGCGAAGTATGCCGATGGCAGCGAGCGCGACGTGACTTCGCTCGCCGTGTTTCTCACGAACAACGACAATGCGGCCAAGGTCGACGCCACCGGCCTCGTCACCGCCGGCAACCGTGGCGAGGCGTTCGTGATGGCCAGGTTCGAGACCCACACTGTCGGTTCCCACTTCATCACGCTGCCCATGGGCGTCGCCTTCCAGTGGGCGAACCCGCCCGCGGCCAACGTGATCGACGAGCTCATCCACGCCAAGCTGCAGAAACTGCGGATCAACCCGTCGGCCATCTGCACCGACGAGGAGTTCCTCCGCCGGGCGAGCCTCGACATCTGCGGTGTGCTCCCCACCTCCGATGAATACCGTTCCTTCATGGCGAGCGCCGACCCCCAGAAGCGGGCTGCGCTCGTCGACCAGCTCCTCTTGCGCAAGGAGTTCGTCGACCTCTGGGTGATGAAATGGTCGGAACTGATGATGATCCGCACGGTGCCCAACGAGGTCAGCTACAAGGCGATGCTCCTCTATTACAACTGGCTCCAGGAGCGTATCGAGGCCAACACACCGATCGACCAACTCGTCCGCGAGCTGCTCTCCGCCAAGGGGGGCACGTTCACGGAGCCGGCCACGAACTACTTCCAGCACGAGCGCGACACGCTCAAGACGGCCGAGAACGTGGCGCAGGTGTTCATGGGGATGCGGATCCAGTGCGCCCAGTGCCACAACCATCCCTTCGACCGCTGGACGATGGATGACTACTACGGCTTCGCCAACTTCTTCGCCCAGATCGGCCGCAAGCGCGGCGAAGATCCCCGTGAGACGATCGTCTTCAATTCCGGCAATGGCGACGTCAAGCATCCCGTGGGCGGCCGCGTCGTGCCGCCGAAGTTCCTCGGCGGTGCCGTGCCCGACACGCAGGGCCGCGACCGCCGCGAAGTGCTGGCCGACTGGCTCGCCTCGCCGGCCAACGAATACTTCGGCCGCAACCTCGTCAACATCGTCTGGGCCCACTTCTTCGGCTCCGGCATCGTCGACGAAGTGGACGACGTGCGCGTGAGCAATCCGCCCGTGAACAAGGCGTTGCTCGACGTCCTCGCCACACGGTTCGTGGAGTCGAGGTACGACTTCAAGCAACTCGTCCGGGAGATCTGCACGTCGAATGCCTACCAGCGTTCGACGCAGGCCAACGAAACCAACGCCGACGACGACCGCAATTTCTCGAAGGCCCGGCTGCGGCGGATCCGCTCCGAGGTGCTCCTCGACGTGGTCACAGCCGCCACGGCCACGCAAAACAAGTTCCAGGGCCTGCCGCTCGGGGCCCGCGCGGTGCAGATCGCCGATGGCAACACGAGCAGCTACTTCCTCACCACCTTCGGCCGCGCCACGCGGGGCACGGCCTGCTCCTGCGAGGTGAAGATGGAGCCGAGTCTCTCGCAGGCCCTGCACCTGCTCAACGGCGACACCGTCCAGGAGAAGATCGCTTCCGGAGGCATGGTCAAGCGGATGCTCGACGAGAAGCGCTCTGCCGAGCAGATCGTCGAGGAGGTCTACCTGCGCACGCTCACGCGCATGCCCACCGAGAAGGAGCGCACGGCGCTCCTCGAGATCCTGCAGGATCCCGCCGCCCAGGATCCGGCAGCCATCCAGCGGAATCTCGAGGACAGCTTCTGGGCGATCCTCAACTCGCGAGAGTTCGTTTTCAACCACTGATCATGAAGCGTCGCCCAGCCTGCCTTCACCGCCTCACCTTGGCCGCAGCGTGTGCCGCTGCGGTGGCCGGCGGCGGCCTCCGCGCTGGGGAGAAGGTGACGTTCATCGACAACGCGCTGCCGGTGCTCCGGCAGCGCTGCGGCTCCTGCCACAACGCCGACAAGAAGACGGCCGGCCTCGACGTCACGAGCTACGCGGGGATCATGGCCGGCGGCGGGTCGGGCGAGGTGATCGTGCCGGGCGACGCCAACCGCAGCCACCTCTTCCGCGTCGTCAACCACGACGACGAGCCGGTGATGCCCCCCGACGCGCCGCCGATCCCCGAGCCTGAGCGGCAGGCACTTCGCGCCTGGATCGATGGCGGCGTGCTCGAGAACAAGGGCAGCGTTGCGGCGGTGCCGGTGAAGAGGGTGGAGATCGCGATGACCGCGCCGGCAACGGCCCGCCCCGCGGTGCCGCCGCTGCCGGCGCGTCTCCCGCTCGAGCCCGTGATCCGCACCCCGCGCCTCGACGTCTGTGCGTCGATCGCGACGAGCCCGTGGGCGCCGCTGGCCGCCGTTTGCGGACAGAAACAGGTGCTGCTCTACCGCACCGACTCGCTGCAGTTGGCCGGGGTGCTCCCGTTTCCCGAGGGTCGGCCGCATGTCGTCAAGTTCAGCGCTGGCGGTGGAATCGTGCTTGCCGGCGGTGGCGTCGGCGCCGCAAGCGGTCGGGTCGCCATCTGGAGTGTGAAGAGCGGTCGGCGAATTCGCACGCTCGGTGACGAACTCGACGTCGTTCTCGCCGCCGACGTGAGCCCCGACCAGCGGCTCGTGGCGTTCGGCGGCCCGCAGCGGGCCGTGCGCGTGTATTCGCTCGAGACTGGGCAGAAACTGCACGATCTCACCAAACACACCGACTGGATCACGGCAGCTGCCTACAGCCCCGATGGCGCGCTCCTGGCGACGGGCGACCGGGCCGGTGGCGTCGTCATCTGGGAAGCGACGAGCGGCCGCGATTTCCTCACGCTGCAGTCTCATCCGGCACGCGTCACCGGCATCGCCTGGCGGTCCGACTCGAACATGGTCGCCACGAGTTGCGAGGACGGCCAGATCCGGCTCTGGGAACTGGAGAATGGCAGCCAGGTGAAGGCCTGGGCAGCGCACGGCGGCGGTGCGGCGGCGGTTGAATTTGCTCGCGACGGCAGGCTCGTGTCGGTGGGCCGCGACACGACGCCCAAACTCTGGACGCCCGACGGCACGCAGGAGCGGGCCTTCGAGGCCTGTGCCGATGTCGGCCTCGCCGCGTCTTTCTGCGATGAGACAAATCGGCTCCTGGTCGGCGACTGGACCGGTGAGATCCGCGTGTGGAATGCGGCGGATGGCGCCCGCGTCGGCACGCTCGATCCCAATCCGATCTCGCTGGCCGACCGCGCAGGAGCCGCCGATCGCGAGGTGGCCGCACGGCAGTCAAAACTCGCCGAGGCCACGCAGGCCGTCGCGGCCGCGGCCACCGAGTTGGCAGCGGCCAGCCAGGAGCGTGCGGTCGCCCTCGCGGCCAAGACGGCCGTCGACGGCCCGCTCGCAGAAACCCAGAAGCAGGTCGATGCCGCCACCGCCGCGGTCGCGGCCGTGAAGCAGTCGCACGCCGAGGCCGCCGCGGCGCTGCCGGCGATCGACCAGCAGATCGCGGCCGCGGCCGCGGAGGTGCAGGCAGCGACGGCCGCCGTCGGGGCCGCCGGAGAGGACGCCATTGCCAGGGAGGCGGCCAATCAGGCCCTGGTCGCCGCCCAGGCGAAGCAGGCCGAAGCGCAGGCACGCCGCGAGCCCCAGAAGGCGGAACTCGACAACCGTGCCGCGGCAATCACGTTGGCGGAACAGCAGGTCGTGGCAGCCACCGGACCGCGCGACCAGGCCAAGATCGTCGCCGATGTGGCCGGGCAGAAGTTGGCACAGACCGACGCCACGGTCGCCGCCGCCACGACGAAGCACCAGCAGGCGGCCGCCCTGGCCGATGCGCTCAAGGCCCAACTCGACCAGGCCGCCGCGGCCCACGCCCACTGGCTCGCCGAGGTGGTGTTTCAGTCGAACTACGTCGGCCTCGCCACGGTGCTCGCCGAACGCGAGCAGGTGCTCGGGCAGGCGGAGGCGGACCTGGCTCAGACGGAGGCCAGGCGGCAGGCCGACGAGCAGGCGCAGCAGGCCGTCGTCGCGAAGAAGGACGGCATGCAGAAGCAGATCGCCTCCCTGACGGCGGCCCTCGCGCAGGGGGAGCAGGCAATGCAGGCGCTCACCGGCCAGATCGAGAAGCGCGGCGGTGAACTCATCGCCGCGCAGGGGGCCATCGAACAATCGCTGCAGGCGATCGCGGTGATCGACGAATCGACGAAGAGCCTCGACACGGGCCTGGCAGCCGCGCCCGACGACGCCACCCTCAAGCAGGCGCGGGCGGGCCTCGGCGCCGCGCTCGATGCCAAGCGGGCACAGCTCAAGCAGGAGCAGGATGGGCTCGCCGCCTTGATGGCCGAGAAGGCGGCCTGGGAGAAAGCGATCGTCGACATGCGGGCGGCCGGCGACAAGCACAAGGCCGACATCGCCGCCCTGACGGCGGCGCTGCCGGTGGTCGACGCCGAGTTGGCGACGGCCGCCAAGGCGTTGGCCGACGCGGTGCAGGCGAGCGTGGAGAAGCGTGCGGTCGTGACCGCGAAGCAGGCGGAGGTCGATGCGGCCGGCAGACAGCTCGACGTGCTGCAGGGCATTGAGGGCTGAGTGCTCGAATGAGAGACGAATGAAGACGGCTTTTGTGACACTGTTCAACGCAGGGTGAGTGTGCCGCCGTCGACAGGGTAGGCGCTGCCGGTGATGAAGCTCGCCTCGTCGCTGCAGAGGAACAGGGCGGCGACGGCGATTTCGTCGGGTTTGCCCATGCGGCCGATCGGCTGGGCCAGCGACAGCCGCTCGAACATCTCCGCCTCGCGGCCGGGGTAGTTCTTGGCGATGAAGCCGTCGACGAAGGGCGTGTGCACCCGCCCCGGCATGAGCGCGTTGCAGCGGACGCCGTGGGCCAGGAAATCCTTGGCGATGGCGTAGGTCATCGCGAGCACCGCGCCCTTGCTGGTGGCGTAGGCGAACCGGTCGGGAATGGCGCTCTGCGCCACAGTGGACGCCATGTTGAGGATCACGCCACCGCCGTGTGCCGTCATGTGCCGCAGCGCGGCCTGGCTGCAGTGCGCCACCCCGTTCACGTTCACCCGCTGGATGCGGGCGAAGTCCTCGGGAGATGTGGTGAGGGCGTTGCCGACGTGCGCGATGCCGGCGTTGTTCACGAGGATGTGCACGCGGCCCCGCCGCGCGAGGATGCGGGCGAACGCCGCGTCGACGGAGGCCGGGTCGCCCACGTCGCAGCTCTCGCCCTGCGCGTCGTATCCGGCGCCGCGGAGTTCGGCCACGGCGGCGTCGAGGTTTGCCTGCTGCAGGTCGATGATCTCGACGGCGGCATGGTGGGCGGCGAACCGGCGGGCGATGGCGAGGCCGATCCCGGAGGCGCCCCCGGTGATGACGGCGGTCTTTCCGGCGAGATCGAAGGCGCTGCCTGTCATGACGACTTTCCTTCCTGGTTCGGGATGCGGCCGATCATCGGATACTGCTCGGCTTCGAACACGGTGCCGCTGATTGGACGGCTGACGGGACTGACCCAGTAGATGGCGGCCTCGGCGATGCCCTCGGGCGTGAGGAGCTGTCCCGAGGGGACGGCGTAGGCCGGGAGCGTGTCGGGCCAGTTCTCCGGCAGCCCGTCGGCCCGCTTGGTGGCGTATTCGTTGTCGGTCAGCGTCCAGCCCACGTTCATCTGGTTGACCCGCACCCGCTGCGGGCCGAGCGCGTCGGCGAGGTTGCGGGTCAGCGTCATCAGCCCACCCTTGCTGACGGAGTAGGCGAGCATATTCGACTGCCCGCAGTGCGCGAGCACGCTGCCGATGTTGAGCACGCAGCCCTGCGACTTCCGGAGCGCGGGCAGGAGCGCCCGGATGAGCATCAGGGGCGCCCGCAGATTGACGGCGATCATGCGGTCGAAGAAGGCCGTGTCGGTGTCGGCGACGTCGGCCCGCGCCGTCAAGGCCGCGTTGTTGACGAGCGCGTCGAGCCCGCCGAAGCAGGCCACGGCGGCGGCGGCGAGCTCCGCCGGGCACCGCTCGTCGGCCAGGTCGCCCGTCAGGAACGCGGCGCGGTCCGTCCCGAGCTCCCGCCGCAGGCTCTCGCCGCGCGCCGCGTCGCGGCCGTGGAGGACGACGCGGGCCCCCTCCTCCACGAAGCGTCGCGCCATCGCGGCACCGATGCCGGTGGTGCTGCCGGTGATGAGGATGGCTTGGTTTTGCAGACGCATGGCGTGGTGATGTGCGGTCATGGGCAGGCGACGGCGTGCTGCTTCGACTCGCCGAGCCCCTCGATGCCGAGCTCCACGACGTCGCCGGCCGCGAGGAACACCGGCGTCGGCTTGAGTCCGAGCCCGACCCCGGGCGGGGTGCCGGTGCTGATGACGTCGCCGGGGAGGAGGGTCATGAACTGGCTGATGTAGCTGATGAGCCGCGGCACGCCGAAGATCATCTGCTCCGTGCTGCTGTTCTGCCGCTTCACGCCGTTGACCGACAGCCACATGGGCAGGGCGTGCGGGTCGGCGATCTCGTCACGCGTGGCGAGAAACGGGCCGAGCGGAGCGAACGTGTCGCAGCTCTTGCCCTTCACCCACTGGCCGCCGCGCTCCAGCTGCCACTCCCGCTCGCTGTAGTCGTTGTGCAGGGCGTAGCCTGCCACGTGGCTCATGGCGTCGGCCTCGGCCACGTATGATGCCCGGCTACCGATGACGACGGCCAGTTCCACTTCCCAGTCGGTCTTCCGCGAGCCGCGGGGGATGAATACGTCGTCGTTCGGTCCGCACAGCGCGGTCGTGCTCTTGAAGAACAGGATCGGCTCCTTGGGGATCTCCGCCCCGGATTCCCGGGCGTGGTCGGCGAAATTCAGGCCGATGCAGACGATCTTGCTGGGCCGGGCGATGCAGGGGCCGAGCCGCTCGGCAGGAGCGACGGTCGGCGCGCTTGCCGAATTCTTGCGGGACCACGCCGCAAGCCGGTCAAGGCCGTCGCCGCCGAAGAAGGCCTCGTTGTAATCGCCGCCGAAGGCGGAGGCGTCGATCCGCCGGCCATCGTCGAGGAGGAGACCGGGGCGTTCGTGTCCGGGAGCACCGCAGCGGATGAGTTTCATGGGTGGCGTTCTTATGGGGATTGAGGGCCGGGAGTGTACGGGTTGGTCAGTGGTTGTGCCGCGGCACGGTGCCGCAGACCGCCCGGTAAGCGCAGGCGAATTCCAGGCATCCGCCCGTGTGCAGCTGGCCGACGTGGTCGCGGTAGAGCTGCTGCCAGGGCGTGGCCGAGGCCGGGGCGACGTCCCATGCGGCGGTGTCTCGGGCCTCCCATTCGGTCTCGGGCACGAGCGCGGTGACGCGGCGGGCGTTGAGGTCCACCCGCACTCGGTCGCCCGTGCGGAGTCGCGCGAGACCCCCACCAGCGAAAGCCTCCGGGGAGGCATTGAGGATCGACGGACTGGCGGCGGTGCCGCTCTGCCGGCCGTCGCCCATGGTGGGCAGTTCGCGGACGCCGGCCCGCAGCATGGCATCGGGCGGCTGCATGTTCACCACCTCGCCACTCCCGGGGAAGCCGAGCGTGCCGCAGCCGCGGATCACGAGGATCGTCCGCTCGTCGATGGCGAGAGCCGGGTCGTTCAACCGGGCGTGATAATCCTCCGGTCCGTCGAACACGACGGCCTGGCATTCGAAGGCGTTCTCGTCGCCCGGCGTGCTGAGATACCGCCGCCGGAAGTCCTCGCTGATCACGCTCGTCTTGAGGAGGGCGGCCGCGAAGAGGTTGCCGGAGAGCACGAGGAAGCCCGCCCGGGTGCGGAGCGGAGCGGCGACGCTGCGGATCACCGCCCCGTCCGGGTCCGGTGCGGCAGCGACGTTCTCGGCCAGGCTGCGACCCGTGACGGTGAGCGCGTCGCCGTCGAGCAGGCCGTGCCGAAGCAGCTCGCCGACCACGACGGGCAGGCCTCCGGCCCGGTGGAAATCCTCGCCCAGATGCCGGCCCGCAGGCTGGAGATCGACGAGCAGCGGCAGGTCGTAGCCCTCGGTCTCCCAGTCCTCGATCCGCAGCTCGACGCCGGCGTGGCGGGCGATGGCGAGCAAGTGCGGCGGGCAGTTCGTGCTGCCACCGATGGCCGTGTTCACGCGGATCGCGTTCACGAGCGCGGTGCGGGTGATGATCCGCGACGGCCGCAGGTCCTCGCGGACCATCCCCACGATCCGCACGCCCGTCGCATACGCCATCTGGCCGCGTTCCCGGTAGGGCGCCGGAATGCTCGCGCTGCCCGGCAGGGCCATGCCCATCGCCTCCGCGAGACAGTTCATCGAGAGTGCGGTACCCATCACGTTGCAGTGGCCGGCGCTCGGCGCGGAACCCATGAGCAGTTCCGTGAACTTTCTCCCGTCGATCTCGCCGGCGGCGAACCTCCGGCGTGCCTCCCAGATGATCGTGCCCGCGCCGGCGAGCTCGCCGTCGAGGTAGCTGTTGAGCATCGGGCCGCCGTTGAAGACGAGCGCCGGCAGGTCGGCGGTGCAGGCGGCCATCAGCGCGGCGGGCGTGGTCTTGTCGCAGCCGGTCGTGAACACGACGCCGTCCAGCGGATAGCCGTGCAGCACCTCCACGAGGCCCAGGTAGGCGAGGTTCCGGTCGAGTGCCGCCGTCGGCCGCCGCACCGACTCCTGGAGCGGGTGCATGGGGAACACGAACGGCACGCCCCCCGCATCCCGCACGCCGTCACACAGCCGCGTGACCGTCTGGAGATGGGCCCGGTTGCACGGCGCCAGGTCGTTGGCACTCTGGGCGATGCCGATGACCGGCCGGCTGCCCTGCAGCTCCCCGGGCGTGAGGCCGTAGTTGAGGAACCGCTCCAGGTAGAGCGCCGTCATCCCCGGATTCGCCGGGTCGTTCCACCACTGCTCGGAGCGGAGCTTCATGACGCGATGACGGGCTTGGGCAGGGAGATGACCTGCAGGTCGAGGAACTCGCGGATGCCTTCCTGGCCCCCTTCCGCGCCGATGCCGCTTTGCTTCATGCCGCCGAAGGGAATCTCCGCCTTCAGCGGCCGCCATTCGTTGACGCCCACGATGCCGGCCTCGAGCGCCTCCGCCACCGCCCGGCACTGGGCGAGGTCGGAGCCGTAGACGTAGGCCGCGAGCCCGAAGGGGGTTTCGTTCGCGCGGCGGACGGCGTCGGCGAGGCTCGTGTAGCGCAAGAGCGGAATCACCGGGCCGAAGATTTCCTCCCGGGCCACCCGCATCTCGTCGCGGACGCCGATGAGCACCGTGGGAGGGAAGAAGCTGCCTTCGCGGAGCGCCGGGTCGCGTTCGAAGCTGCGGTTTTCACACACGACGCGGGCGCCGGCGGCCCGCGCCTGCTCGACGAGCGCTCCCACCTCCCCGCACGCCTGGCGATGGATGAGCGGCCCGGCCTCCACGCCGTCGACGAGGCCATCTCCCAGCCGAGCCGCGCTGACGCGGGCCGCGAGCCGCTCCGCGAGCGCGGCCTCCGCGGCCTCGTGCACGAAGATGCGGTTGGCGGTGACGCACACCTGCCCCGAGACCAGCAACTTGAGCCGCGTGAGCTGGTCGGCGACGACATCGAGGTCGGCGTCGGGCAGGACGATGAAGGGGGCGTTGCCGCCGAGTTCGAGCGACAGCCGCTTGATTCCGCCCGCGGCGGCCGTCATGAGCGCGCTGCCGGTGGCGGTGGAGCCGGTGAGGCTGAGCACCCGCACGGCGGGATGCTCGGCGAGCACCGCGCCGATCACGGACCCGCGGCCGGGCACGATCTGCACCACCCCGTCGGGCAGGCCCGCCTCCCGCATCAGCGGCGCCGTGGCCAGCGCGATGAGCGGCGTCAGCTCCGCCGGCTTCCACACGCACGCGCAGCCGGCCGCCACCGCGGCGGCGACCTTCTTGGCCCCCTGCGCGAGCGGGAAGTTCCAGGGCGTGATCAGACCGGCGACGCCGGCCGGCCGGTGCTCGATGAGAAACTCGCGGCCCGCCTCCGGATGGGGGGCGATGCGGCCATACACCCGCCGCGCCTCCTCGCCGAACCACTGAAAGAAGCTCGCCGCGTATTCCACCTCGCCCGCGGCCTGGGCGTAGGGCTTGCCCTGCTCGGCCGTGAGCAGCCGCGCGAACTCGTCCTTCCGCGCAAGGAGCAGGGCCGCGATCCGCTTGAGCACGTTGCCGCGCTCGGCGGCGGACACGCCCCGCCACGACCGTTGGGCCTTGACCGCTCCCTCGATGGCCCGCGTGACCGCCGCGGGGTCCGCCCGCGACACATCCGCGAGCGGGGCCGTGGTCGCGGGATTCCGGACGGCGACGGACTCGGCGCCCGGGCACCAGCGGCCGTCGATCCAGGGATGCGGCTCGAACCAGAAGTCGGGGAGCGTCTTGAGACTCATGGGTGCAGGTGGGCGATGATCGCCTCGCCCATCTCGCGGGTGCCGGCGGCGGGAGGGTCGGTGGCGACGCGGATGTCGCCCGTCCGCTTCCCGTCGGCGATGACCGCCGCGACGGCCCGCTCCACGGCACGGGCGGCCGCGTCGTGGCTGAGGCTGTGCCGTAACAGGAGGGCCGCCGACAGGATCTGGGCGATGGGATTGGCGATGCCCCGGCCGGCGATGTCCGGCGCGGTGCCGCCGGCCGGCTCGTAGAGCCCGAAGGCCCGCCCGGAGCCCCCTTCCGCGTTGAGGCTCGCGCTCGGCAGCATGCCGAGGGAGCCGGCCAGCGCCGCGGCCTCGTCGCTGAGCAGGTCGCCGAAGGTGTTTTCGCAGAGCAGCACGTCGAAGTGGCCCGGCCGCAGGAGCATCTGCATCGACGCGTTGTCGGCCAGCATGTGCTCGAGTGTCACGTCGGGAAACTCCCTCCCCACCTCGCTGACGACCTCCCGCCAGAGAATGCTCGACTCGAGGACGTTTGCCTTGTCCACGCTGGTCACGCGGCGACGGCGACGCTGCGCCTCGCGGAACGCCACGCGGGCGATGCGGGCGATCTCGTTCGTCGTGTAGACCATCGAATCGACGGCCCGCCGCTGGCCGTCCGCGAGGAGCGTCGTCTCCTTGGGCTGGCCGAAGTACAGCCCGCCGGTCAGTTCGCGGATCACGAGCATGTCCACGCCGTCGGCGGTCCGCTCCCGCTTGAGCGGGCAGGCGTGCTCCAACTCGGGATAGAGCCGCACGGGCCGGAGGTTCGCGAAGAGTTCGAACTCCTGCCGCAGCCGCAAGAGCGCGGCCCGCTCCGGCCGCTGCTCCTTGGGCACCGTGTCGTCGCGGTCGGGCAGGCCCACCGATCCGAACAGGATGGCGTCGCTCGACCGGCACAGCGCGAGCACGTCGTCCGGCAACGCCCGCCCCACGCTGTCGATCGCCGCCCAGCCCACGGGAGCCTCCGTGATCCGCAGCGGCAGGTCGAACAGCCGCTCGACCGCCCTGAGCACGAGCACGGCCTCCCGCATCACCTCGGGACCGATGCCGTCGCCCGCGAGGGCCACGATGGACAACGGATCACTGCTCATGGCACGCTCTGGAGGACGGTCTGATAGATGCGGCTGGCGTCGGCGACGGTCACTTCCCGCGGATTGGGATCCATGAGCCGCCGGTTCGCCACGGCGGCGGCGGCCATCTCCGGGATCACCGCGGCCGGCACCGACGTCCGCCTTAAGGCGGCCCGCAGGCCGATGTCGGTGGCGATGGCGTCGAGCCTGTCGGCGAACGCGTCGGCCGGGAGTGCGCCCCAGCCGAGCGCCGCGCCGAACAGGGTGAAATCAGCCGCGCTGACCGGCGCGTTATGCCGCATCATCTCGCCGACGAAGCAGCCGGTGATCACGCCGTGAGGGATGTGGAATCGGCCCCCCAGCGGCAGCGCCAGCGCGTGCACCGCACAGCACGACGCGTTTGCGAAGGCCATACCGGCGAGGTGCGATCCGATCGCCATGCCGTCGCGGGCCTCGTGGCAGCCGGGATCGCGGCACGCGACCTCCAGCCAGCGTCCGAGGTGTCGAGCCGCCTCGAGGGCCAGCCCCCGGGCGATCGGCGTCGCATTCCGCGCGATGAAGGCCTCCACCGCGTGCACCATGGCGTCCATGCCCGCCGCGGCGGTCACGTGCTGCGGAAGCCCGTCGGTGAGGGCCGGGTCGACGATCGCGATGTCGGGCAGGAGGCACGGATCGACCACGCCCGACTTGTTGCCCGTCGTGTCGTCCGTCAGGATCGCCACGAAGGTCGCTTCCGAGCCCGTGCCCGCCGTGGTGGGGATGAGCACGGTGGGCAGGCCGCGGCCGCCCGCCTTGCCGATGCCGAGAAATTCCCGGGCGGGCTTGCCGTGCCGGGCGCACAACGATGCCACCTTCACAGCGTCCATCACGCTCCCGCCCCCGAGGGCGAGCACCGCGTCGGCCTTGGCCGAGACGATTCGCGACGCGAGCTCATCGACGACCGCGATCGGCGGCTCGGGCGGCACCGCGGAGAACGTGTCGGCGAGCAAGCCCGCGGCCTCGAGGGGCCGCGCCACCCTGCCCGTGAGGCCCGCGGCCTCCACGCCGGCGTCGCTCGCCAGAAACACCCGCCGCCAGCCGTGGACCTGGCAGATGGGCAGCAGTCCCTCCGACGTGCCGCGGCCCGTGATCACCCGGCGCGGGAGGTGGTTTTCGAAAGTCCGCATCGTGCTTGCCATGCTCGTGATGCGGGCGATCATGACAGGTGGAGGCCGGCCCATCTCACCGCGGCGTCTCACGCACTGCCCGGATCGTCTCACGTCCCGAGGCAAGCCGGGGCTCAAAGTGATAAATTACGGGCCATGGCTGTCCTGCTCGAGAGCATCCGCTTCGCCCCAGGGGAACTCCTGCGCCTGCTGCGCTGGGACGGGAACGCCCGGATTCCGCTGGCCTTGGAGGCCGGCGGCCGGATAACGCCGGAGGCCGGCATGGGCAGCCGCTGGCACAGCCACGCGGAGCTCGAGTTTACCGTCATCACGCGCGGGGCCGGGCTCCGCTACGTCGGCGATCACGTGCAGGCGTTCGCCGACATGGACTGCGTCCTCGTCGGCAGCCACCTGCCGCACTGCTGGATGGAACAGGGCCGCACCACCGGATTCGCCCTGCAGTTCCACCTGCCTCCCGACCTCGTGCTCGACCACCTCGGCGGGGGCCACGAGGTGCGGCGGCTGGCCGGCGCCGCAGGTCACGGCCTGAGCTTCGGCCCCGCCGTCGCCGCGGCCGCCCTCGCCCTGCTCGACCGCATGGCGGCGGACGGCAAACTGGCCCGCACGGGGCTGCTCCTGGAACTGCTGGCCCTGCTCCAGCACACGCAGCACGCGGACGCCGTGCCGCTCAGTCAGGCGCGCGTGACCGCCGTGGAAGACGGCGCCGCCAGGCCGCGGATGGACCGCGTGGTGCAGTGGATCCTCGAGCGGTTTTCCGAGCCGCTCACGCTCGACGAGGCCGTGCGGCGGAGCGGCATGAGCCGGGCCACCTTTTGCCGCCAGTTTCTCAGGCACACGGGTAAGACCTTCGTCGCCTTCGTGACCGACGCGCGGCTCGCCCACGCCCACCAACTCGTCGCCAACACGACCCGTCCCATCGCCGACATCGCCTTCGCGAGCGGCTTCGGCAGCCTCACCCGCTTCAACGCGGCATTTCAAGCGCGGTTCGCGCGGGCCCCGCGGGCGCTCCGGGGCGCGGTCACGGTCCACACCACGGCATGGCGAGGAGTCGGCGAATGAACAGTGTCCGTTGGCTCGGGTGGCCGGCCACGCTGCTGGTCGTTGTCTTGGCAGCGGTCGCTTCGGCGGCAGACGGCCCCCAGGGCTTCAAGCACCGTGGGTTTTATCTCCACGAGGGCTGGCTCTACAAGCATCCCTTCGCCGTGCGGTCTTGGTCGCAGGACGATTTTGCGAACATGTACCAACTGCTCTCGCGGCTGGGCTTCGACCGCGTGATGAACTGGCCGATGTTCGAGTCGATGCCCGCTCCGCTTTCGGAGGCCGACGCGAAGGCGCTGGTGGACTACCGCCGCACGATCGACGACGCCCATGCGGCCGGCCTCGAATTCTGGCTCGTGCAGACTCCGAACCTCACGCCGCCGCAGTCGATCGCCGCGAAGCCGTGGAAAGAACGTAACCCCTATCCTGTGTGGAAGCATGTCCGCCTCGACGACCCGGCTGAAGCCGCCGCGTATTTCGCACACCGTCGGGCAATGATGAAAATCGTCAATTCCGCGGATGCATACGTCACGATCGATGGCGACCCGGGCGGGTATCCCGGTGCGAGGCCGGAGGAATGGCTCTCCGTCTTCCTCGCTGATCGGGCAGCCATCGATGCCCACGGCACGGCGCCCACAAAGCAGCGGGTGATCCCCTGGGTGTGGTGCGGCTGGGGCACGGACAGCGTGTGGGGGGGCAACGCGAACCACCCGCCGGAGCGAATCATGCCGTTCGTGAAGGCGTCGCTCGAGAAGCTCGGCCCCGGAATGCCCGAGCCCTGGGGGTTGCTGCCGAACCTCTATTTCTTTGCACGCGGGGCGGCCGATCTCTCCTACCTCGACACGCCTGACGAGAAGGTCCTTGGCGACCTGGCCGACCTGCTCGGCGGACCGCGAGACCTGCTCGTGCCGGCATGGCGGTGCATGGCGTTGCCGCTCGAAGGCCTGCCTGCCGACCTTCCCGTCCGCCTGCGGAAGGCCGCGCTCTTTGGCGAGGCGGGCCGGTTCATCCCGGGCGGGCAGCGGCGCTATCTCAATATCCTTGCGGCCGAGGTGGAGAGCCGCCGCGGATTTCTGGAGGCGATCGCCAAGCCTGTCGATTCCTCAGCCGCCGCCACAAACCTGGCCGCCGCCACGAGGGCCCTCGTGGGTTGGTGGCAGGTACACGGCTACGTGAACGCTGGTGATGAAAATACTCCGTTCAGTTGGCAGTTCGTGCGGGGTGAGCACGTGAATGCCTTGCGGGCGTGGGCGCAGGCAAACGTCGAGGATCGCGAGGCTGTGATTGCGGCTGCGGCCAAGTCCCTCGCAGCATCAGGAACGCTCGGCGAGGAAGAGGCCGTACAGCGGCTCACCGAGGTGGCCCCTGGGGCCTAAAGAAAAGGTCGGCCAATGGCACTTTGGCAAGTGTCGGCCGAGCCTACGCCTTTGCGAATGCCACGGCCGCAGCCTGGACCGACCGAGCTTGCGTCCACCGAAAACCCGCTGTTCTCAAGCCGCCCAGCGCTGGCCGCCAAAAGGGTAGAATCACGTCCATGCGAAGTGAACCGAGGGCTTGAGATGAGGCGTGCACGGCGACGGGTGGTGTGGGCGGCGCTGGCTTGGGCCGTCTCGTGCCATGCGATCGCAGAGCCCGTCGAACCAAATCGGCTCCGCAACATCACCGCCGGCTGGGAGATCACGCGGGAGCCGCTGCTCAAGGGCTTCCACAACCTCTACAACCCCTGCGTGGTGCGCGTGCCCGACGCAGAATATCCTTTCCGGATGTGGCTCTTCGGCTGGGCGGCCGAGGAGGGCAACCCGGGACACCCCGGGTACGACGCCATCTTCTGTGCCCGGTCGAAAGACCTGAAGCGCTGGGAGGTGTATGCGGGCGACGCCGGGTGGGACGCCACGATGACGCCTTCGCTATGGGTGCCCGTCGTCACGGCGGACGACAAGCCCTACGACAACTTTCACAACGGCGACCCGTCGGTCGTCCTGCACGACGGCGTCCTGCACATGGCCTTTTCATCGGTTGGCATGGAAGCGGTGCGGGATGCAGACGGCAAGGAGCATCTCTTCTACACCTGCTGCGTCATGGGCGCGACCTCGGTGGACGGAGTCCACTGGACGAAGTCGGCGGCGCCGATCGCACGATGGTCTCGCGAGCACTCCAACCGCTGGGAGCTTCAAGACGGGAAGGTGGGCGATCCGCCCGCTGGCTACATGGGCGGCTACCACCGGCCCACTCTCGTGCGAGATGGCGACCGGTGGATGCTGTGGTTCGACTACTGCTTCCCGGGCACGTTCGTCTCGATGGGCTATGCGGAGACCGGTGGCGATCTGCTGGACGCCGCCGCCTGGCGCATCGTGCGGGCCGACGACGCCCCGCTCATCCGCGACTGGCCGAACACCTGCGTGGTGCGGGCGGGCGAGTGGCTCTACTCGGTGAGCGATGCCCCAAACTATCCGCCGAACATCGGCGGCGAGGGACGGATGCTCACGCTGGCCCGCTCGCGCGACGGCCTCGACTGGGAGGTGCTGGGGCATCTCGAGCCCGAGCCGGGGGCCTGCTCCCACGTGCCCGAGGCGCTCGTGATGGACGAGTGGTTGTACATCTTCTACTCCTACAAGCCGATCGTGCAGCCATGGGATTATCGCTACAAGGAGATCCGGATGATGCGGCATCGCCTCGGAAGTGACGGCGCCTTGGCGCCATGACACGGGGCCTCGCAGTCCAAGCGAGAATCGACTCCGGCTGTTGCGCGTAAGGCCGGCTTGCGACGGCGTCAAAGGTTAAAAATCGAACCTCCCAGATGGATCAAGAAACGGGGAGAACGCCAGTCGCCGCGATGGCCACGACCTGGTTTCGCCCGCGGTTCTTGGCCTGATACATCGCGTCGTCGGCCCGGGCGAGGAGTGCGTCGGTGCTCTCGTTGGGGTTGGCGATGGTCACGCCGATGCTGAGCGCGATCGCGATCGGCCCGGCCGCGGTCGGAATCGGCTCCGCAGCCCGTCTCCACAGCATCTCGGCGACGTTCATCGCCTCTTCGATTCCGCGCACGCCATGCACATGCTCGACCGCCTGACGCCGCTTCGCCTGATCCGTCCGCAGGCCGCCGTACTCCCGCTTCCACCGGTAGTACGTCTGCTCGGTCACGCCAAGCTTCCTTCTCTCTGAAAGTGGCGACGTTTAAGGGGGGCAGGTCACGATCGCCACGGCCCGGATCGGAGAGCCATCGCGACCGGCGAAGTTGAGCGGGAAGCCCATGAAGGTGATGGCGTCGGGCACCCGGTCGAGATGGGCGAGCGACTCCACGACGACGATCTCCGCATCCTTCGCCAGCAGGATGTGGTGCACCTCGTACCAGTCGCGACTGGGGGTGGGCGTGTCCATGCCGAGCATGCGGATGCCGCGGGAGACGAGGTAACGGGCGGCATCCTGGGTGAGCGATGGGAAATCGCTGAAGAAGTTCTCAGCGCCGAACTGTCTATGCCAGCCGGTCTCGTAGATGATCTTGGCCCCTGGCACGAGCACGCTCTCATGACGCCGGAAGTCGTCGGGTGTGATCTCCTCCCGTGGAGCCTTCGGGATCCGCAGCACCGTGGCCGGCCCGTAGAACCAGTCGAGCGGCATTTGATCGAGCGTTTTGCCGTCGTCGACAAAGTGGTACATCGCGTCGAGGTGCGTGCCCTGATGGGTCGACATCGACACTTGCGAGATGTTGTAGCGGAGCGTGGCGGTGGTGCCGTGCGGTACGATCGAGAGCTTCGGGTCGGTCGGGAAGGTCTGCTGCCCGTGGACGAGCGGGTGGGAGAGATCGACGAGAGGCATGGCATGCTCCGGTGATCGGTTTCGAAGAAAGGGGGCTCGCGGCTGACGAGCAGGTGGTGATGTCGACGAGCAGGGAGCCATGGATGGACTTCGCGAGCCGTGTCGCTTCTCCAAGCCACTACCGTCGGTATCTTTTGGCTTACATCAAGCTCTCTGGACTGTCCAGGACGCCATCGCCCTGCGACATCGATTTCCCAGCATGGAAGACACCTGGCAACCGGGCTGGCCCGGTGCAGCGGCCTAGCGAGGCGGCCGATCCCGGCGAATCGGCCCGTCCTGCCGTTTGCGGTACTCCCCCGGTGGGAGCCCAAATTCGCGGCGAAACTCGCGAACGAAGTGGCTCTGGTCGCAGAAGCCGTGGTCCGCGGCGATCGCAGCGAGCGAACGGCGCGACGTTGTCAACTCGCGGCACGCCAGCCGCAACCGCAGCCTGCGCAGGAACTGCTGCGGCGTCGCCTGCATCTGTCGACGAAACATCCGCTCGAAGGCCCGCACTGAGCGGCCTGCGATCCGCGCAAGCGCGGAATTGGAAAGTGGCTCGGCGAAGTTTCTCCGCATGTGCACGAGAACCAGGCCGAGGGCCGCGTCCTCGCTGCCCGCGTGCACGACGTCGGCATCGACCACCCGCGTCATGCCCAGCGTGCCGATGATCCGCCCGCGGGCGTCGTGGAGCGGCTTCTTCGTGGTCAGCGACCAGACCGCGGTGCGATCGAAGCGGCCCACGAGTTCGATCCGTCCGTCGACCGTCCCGCCACCGAGCGCATGGTCGTCGTCAAGCCGATACTGATCGGCAAGATGTGGAGGCGAGAGGTCGTGATCGGTGCGTCCGACGACCTGCTCGGTCCGCTCGAGCGCATAGTTGAGCAGGAACCCACGGTTGACCCAGGCGTAGCGGCCCTCGCGGTCCTTGATCCAGCACTGCACTCCCTCGATCTGGTCGAGCAGTCCGGCGACGCCCGCTGCCACTGGATCGAGTGGTTGTAGATCGCGGGAGGACTCCATGAGAGAATCTCCGAGGACCGGTTGGACGTTTCGGAGATTATCCCACGCCCGCCGTCGCGTGCACGCCGGTCTGATTCCATCCTCTGCCGCCCCTTGGCAAGCCGGTCTCCGCGGCGACGACTATCCTTTCATTATGTTGCCGGTCTTTTCCATCAGACTACGGGCCGTCGTGATCGCGCTGGCCGCATGCGCGGCTGCGAGCGCTGCCGGCGGGCAGCACGCTCCGCCCGAGTGGAACGCCGCATTCGTCCAAGAGGCCCTGGCCGACGCGCGGGCGCAGGGTGACGCCCGGCGTGGGGCCGGCGTGTTCAGCGTGGCCACGACCGGCTGCACGGCGTGCCACAAGGTGGCCGGCGAGGGCGGCGCGGTGGGCCCCGAACTCACCACGATCGCCAAGTGCCTTTCGCCCGAGGAGATCGTCGAGAGCGTCTATTGGCCCGCGCGGGCCGTGAAGCCCGAGTATCGGGCCTATGCCTTCACGCTGGCCGACGGCCGCGTGCTTCAGGGCATCGTCAAGGAGGAGACGCCGGCGGCCGTGGTCGTCGTCGACGCCACGGGCAACAGCCATAGCGTGCCGCCCGGCGAGATCGAGGAGCGGACCGAGGTCGGCTCCCTCATGCCGGCCAACGTGTTCACGTCGCTCCCGGCGGAGCAGCGGCGCGACCTGGTCCGCTATCTCCTCGAACTCGGCCGCACGCCGGGCCTCGAGTCGCTCTCCCACCGCCCGGGCACCTTTGACGTGCCCCGCGAGCCGCTCGTGCCCGCGGATTGGCCGAACCGCGGCCTGTGGGTCAACGAGCACCGCATTTATGACGCCTACACGAAGCAGGCCAGGCAGTTTCGCGACCGCAATCCGATGCCGATCCTGCTCCCCGCGTATCCCGGCCTCGACGGCGGCACGCACGGCCACTGGGGCAGCATCCCCTGGTCCACGTGGGACGACACCCGCCGCGACACCTGCGACCAGGGCACCGTGCAGGCCTGGCCACTGAGGCTTGACGAGCGGACGATCCCGCGGGCCGTGAATGTGCGGCTCGGCGACTCGGGCGAACTCGCCGCCTGCTTCAACCCCGATACGCTCCAGTTTGAGGCCACGTGGACCAGCGGCTTCCTGAAGTTCGACAAAACCCGCTACGGCTTCCTCTCACCGGCCACTCCGGCCGGCCCCGTCAGCCCGCCGCCCGCCGCGGCGGAACTGCCGCCCGGTCCGCACACGTATCAAGGGTTTTATCGGCATGGGAAGCGGGTTCTCTTCCTCTACCTGATCGACGGCGTGCAGTATCTCGACGCGCCGTGGGTGAAGGATGGCGCGCTCGTCCGCGAGATCGCGCCGCTCGCGAGCCATTCGCTCGCGCACGTCTGGAGAGGTGGCCCCAGCCGGTGGCCGCAGACGCTCACCACCACCGGCACCCTTGGCTCGGGCGCGCCGTATGCTGTCGACACGATCGCGCTGCCGGTGGACAACCCATGGGGCAGCCTGATGTTTTTCGGGGGGCACGACTTCTTCTCGAACGGCGATGCCGCGATCTGCACGATCCAGGGCGACGTGTGGCGGGTCTCCGGCCTCGACGCCGAGCTCAAGAGCGTGCGTTGGCGGCGGATGGCGGCCGGCCTCAACCAGGCCCTCGGCCTCGTCGTGACAGACGACGTCGTGTATGTGCTCTGCGGCGACCAGCTCACCCGGCTCGACGACACCAACGGCGATGGCGAGGCCGATTTCTACGGCTGCGTGACCAACCGCTTCGAGCCGTCCGGCGGCCACAGCTACAAGTGCGGCCTCGAGCGCGACGTGGCCGGCAACTTCTTCACCGCCTCGCACCAGGGACTGCTGCGGATCAGCCCCGACGGCCAGACGATCGACATCGTGGCCACGGGCTTTCGCGACCCCGACGGCCTCGCGCTCCTGCCTGACGGCTCAATCACCGTGCCGGTCTCCGAAGGCGACTACGCCAACGCCTCGGCGATCTGCGAGGTGAAGCAGAAGCCGGGCCAGCCGCCCGCGAACCCCGTGCTGAATTTCCGGGGCGTTCCCCCGGCCCTGCCGATGGTGTATTTGCCACGCGGGCTCGACCACTCGAGCGGCGGGCAGACGTATGTATCGAGCGACCGCTGGGGACCGCTCGGCGGCCAGCTCGTGCACTTTTCGTTTGGCGCCTGCACGCACTTCCTCGTGCTCCGCGATGAGGTTGCCGGCCAGCCGCAGGGAGCCGTCGTGCCGCTTGTCGGCGACTTCCGCTCGGGCGTCCACCGCGGCCGGTTCAGCCCCGCCGACGGCCAGCTCTACGCGAGCGGCATGAACGGCTGGCATGTCTACGGCGTCGACGATGGCTGCTTCCAGCGCGTGCGCTATGTCGGCGGCACCGTGCAGCAGCCGGTCGGGATTCGGGCTCACCGCAACGGCGTGCTGCTGCGATTCTCGGCGCCGCTCGAACGCAGTGTGGCGGCCGACGCGGCGAGCCACTTCGCCCAGTGCTGGAACTACCGCTACGGCCCGGCGTATGGCTCGCCCGAGTTTTCACCGAGCCACTACGGCACGGTGGGCCACGATCCACTCGCGATCCGCTCGGCCACGGTGCTCTCCGACGGCCAGAGCCTGTTTCTTGAGATGCCCGACCTCCAGCCGGTGAACCAGCTGCATCTTCAGGTGGCGGTCGGCCCAGACACGACACGCGACGTGTTCGCCACCGTGCACGCGCTCGACGAGCCGTTTCGTGATATTCCGAACTATCAGGAAGTGACGCGGCCCGTCGGGGCCCTCCCGATCCTGCGCGACGTCGCGATGATAAAGGCCACGGTCAAGAATCCCTGGCTGACGAAGGTGGAGGGCTCCCGCGAGCTCGTGATGGAGGTCGCCTCGAACCTCGCCTACAAGACGCCGGAACTGCGGGCCAAGCCCGGTGAAAAACTGGCCCTCACGTTCGTGAATCCCGACGTCGTGCCGCACAACTGGGTGCTTGCAAAGCCCGGCATGCTCGCCGCCGTTGGCACACTCGCCGACGGGCTCATCGCCGACCCCGAGGCCGTGGCCCGGCACTATGTGCCCAAGACCGACGACGTCGTCGCCTACGCCGACATCACCGAGCCCGGCAAGCGGCAGACGATTTACTTCACCGTACCCGACGCGCCGGGCCGCTATCCCTTCCTCTGCACGTTCCCGGGCCATTGGAAGCTGATGAACGGCCTGCTCATCGTGGAAGACGACGAGCCCATCGATGTCGCCGCGAAGGCGCAGGAGCTCTTCCGCCGCGACAACCTCGTGGCCTGGTGCATCGTGCCGTTCGACGCCAAGCAGCGCGGCCCCGAGGATCGCGCGGCGATGCTCGAAAAACTCGGCTTCACGCACTTCGCCTACGACTGGCGGCCGGAGCACATCCCCACGTTCGACCGGGAGTGGGACGCGCTCGCGAAGCACGGCGTCGCACTCGACGCCTTCTGGGCCACACCACCGGATTTTCCCGGGCTGCTCACAAGCCTCGAGAAGCGCGGGCTCAAGCCGTCGTTTTGGACGATGATCGGTGCCCCCGCCGAGCTCGACCAGGCGGCGAAGGTGAAGCACGCCGCCGATGCCCTGCGGCCCGTGGCCGAGCAGGCCGCGAAGGCGGGCTGCCGCGTCTCCATCTACAACCACGGCGGCTGGGGCGGGGAGCCGGAAAACATGGTGGCCGTGTGCGAGGCCCTCGCCATGCCCACCGTCGGTATCGTCTACAACCAGCACCACGGTCACAGCCACCTGCCGCGGTTCAAAGAGGCCCTCGCGAAGATGCTGCCGCACCTGCACTTCCTCAACCTCAATGGCATGACCGCCGATGGTGAATCGACCGGAAGGAAGATTCTCGTCATCGGCCAGGGCGATCTCGACGTGGCACTCGCGAAGACGATCTGCGAGAGCGGCTACACTGGCCCGATCGGGATCCTCAACCACACCGGCCACGACGCAGAGGCTCGGCTCCTTGACAACCTCGAGGGCCTCGACTGGGTCGTCGGCGAACTCACCGCGAAGCCAATCCCGAAGCCCACGCCGCGGACGAATTAAGCGATAGCCCGGCCAATGGCACTACCGCCAGCATTGCCTAGCTGGTGAGCAACGCGTGAACCGCGTGCTTGCGCCGGCGACGGGCATGGGCAGCCCCGAGCCTGATACACGCGCGAGCATCACGTGTGAGCCGGATCAGAATCTTCCGGATTGGCCCTGGTTCGGTGATGAACGCGATCAGCCACATATCGCCGCCACACCCCGGACACTGCCTTGGAAACTCCCCTCCCACCCGCGCCGTCATTTTCAAACGCTGCGGGCATCGGCCGACTCGGCGGGGCTGGCAGATCCGATCCCGAGGCTCACGAATCGCCGGTCCACCGCAACGTGTTGCGGAACCACGTGCGACCGAACTAACCTCTCAACAAGACCCTCGATGTGCATACGGTGAACCATGAGTGAAAAGCAGAGAACAGTTTTCATCCGTCGCGGCAGTACCGTAAAAGGGCCTATTCCGAGGACCCAACTCGCGCCACTGGTAAAGGCCGGAAAACTCCTGCCCTCGGACGAAGTTGCCGAGGCATTAACTGGCCCTTGGGCTCTGGTGGGTGAGTTCATTGAAGCAGCAGACATCGCAGTGATCGAAACGATCAAGATTGATCACTCGATTCTGCAAGGTACTTTTTCCGTGAGCTATACCTGTCCACGATGCCGTGAATCGCTCGCCTCCAAAGAAGATGAGATGTCCCAGAGCGATGCCTGCCCGAAGTGTCGACAGCGGTACCGCCTGTCGCCTCGAGCCGAAGAGCAGCTCCGTCAAGCAAAGCACAGACTCGAGCAGGCCCGTGCGGCTAAGCAAGTGACGAAAGAGCAAGTGGCCGCCGACACCATACCTATTCAGATAGCGGGGACTGCCACTTCAGCTTGGCGGTTGCCGGCACGGGAGTGGAACGCGACCATCCGCTCCTCGGCTCGTGCCGTGATCGCTATCGGCTGCCTTATTGGCGTCTTGTCCGCCGCTGGCTACGGGTGGGACTGGTACAAAACCAACACCCCGCTTGCCACATTCGAGCGATTCGCACGGACCAAAACCGAGAATCTGGAGCTTACCTGCCCTTTGCTTCCAATACGCAATATACGATTTGACCTTCGCAAAACTGATTCACTCACTACTCCCTATGTCGGGACGATCACGTACTCTACGGTGCATCCGCTCAGGCAAGACGCGGAAGGCAAGAAGATCGTCATTGAGGGTGATGCCGAATGTGAAATAACCTGCGGTAAACAAGGTCCACGTTGGCTATTTCAGAGTGCAACGATCAAGTCTACCAACTGGAGGATCGCAGAGGCTGACGACAACCACCTTGCCAAAAACCTTGTTGATTCCATGAACAGAGAGGGTCTGCCGACTGAGGTCATTGAAGACGGATGGAATGGTGTGAAAAACCGCATGTGCGAGTTCGAGAAGGCAGGATTCTCAATGGAAGGGCTTGCGTCGCTATCCAAGAACGACGCTTCTCGCTTGGGTAGGTCACGCGTACTCTGTCTCAAGTTCGACAGCCTTTCGAACGTAGAGCCGGATGCGATGCGGGAACTCGTCGAGTCTCGCAAGTCCTTCTTGCAGGAGCGGAGAGGACAGGGCGAAAATGATTGGATTTGGAGACCGGAAGCCGGCTACGGCGTTCTGGAGTTAGATGGTCTGCCGGCTATTTCGGACGCTCTTGCAAAGGAGGTCGCCGCCTTCAAGGGTACGGTGAACCTCAACAACATCGAATCCTTATCGGACACGGCCGCCGAGCATCTCGCCAGGCACCGCGGTCCTCTCTATTTGCGGAAGTTGACGAAACTGTCTCCGCACGCAGAAACAGTGCTGGCACAGCATGCTGATGATTTAGGAATCGGGGTTACAGCCCTATCAGATACATCAGTTGATTTCCTGGCGATAGACAACTGGCCGGGGGATAGGCTTGATCCGGAACAACGTAAACATGTGACCCTCTCCGGCCTTGCGGAGATTTCCGAACCAGGTATTACGGCGATTATCAATAGTCCTTGTCGCTTCACGATGCCAGGACTCAAGACTCTTACTTCCGTGAGGCTCGCTGAGAAGCTTATCGCGGATGGGGACTACGAAGGGGTCACAGGCGAGTCACTCCAACTGGGTGAACTGCAGTCGCTTTCCGACGACGTGGCGGAAGTGGTAGCTCAATTTCCTGGAGATGTTGAGCTCTACAACTTACAGACGCTCACCAGTGAGACCCTTGCCGGTAAAATCGTAAAAGACAGAGACGGAGGATCTTTATCGCTTCCGAAACTGAAAGACCTGAGCCCGACCGCAGCACGTGTCTTGGCCGAATTCTCCGGCGAACTGCACATCTCGAGCGCTGACATCGGTCTTGATGCATTGTCGCCGGACGTGGTGGCTGTGCTAGCCCGTCACCGTGGAGAGCTTCACGTTTCTTTCCGTGCCTTACTGCCCGTCGTTGCCGAAGCACTCAGTGGTCATGAGGGAAAACTCCGCATTCATTCCAGAGAGGCGGTACCGTCACAGGTCCTTGATTTATTGACTGCCCATAAAGGAGAAGTATTTCTGGAATGCCAAGAGCCCGTGTTGACCCGTTACTTTGGAGGAAATGATGGGCCCCTCCGCAAAGCCGACTGATACGGCTCACACGTGATGCTCGCGCGGGTATCAGGCTCGGGGCCGCCTGACCTGCCCCTGCATATCCCTTGGTGCAGCAAATCCAACCCGGTCACTTCTGCGCCGACCGTGAGGCAAGGGTTTGAAGTGGGGGCAGGTTTTCAACCTGCCCAAGCACCACCATGGGCCTGCACTCCCCGCAGGTTGAAAACCTGCGGCCACTTTTGAAAACCTGCGGCCACTTTTGAAAACCTGCGGCCACTTGTGAAAACCTGCGGCTACTTTCCAGGACCTGCCCGCCAGCGCTGCTGGCAAAGCCAGCGTGTGGAGTGTCGCCTGTGAAGTCGGCCGGGTATCCTGTTCGCGGCACGCTCGATTCCGTGCGTCGATAGGGTTCCCCCGGGGTCTCGATGCCTTCCACCACGGCTCCTGAATCCGATCGCCCGCAGCCCCCCGCCGGCCCCGGGCACGACGCCTCGGCCCGCCGGATCCTCATCGGACTGCTGGTGGGCACCGTGCTGGGGCTCGCGGCCAACGTCCTGCTGCGTCCCGGTGCGCCGCTCGATGGCGTGGTCGCCGGCGATCTCAACGGCGACGGCGTCCACGACGGGCTCGACTGGTTCTGCCAGAACGTCACCACGGTCATCGGCCGACTCTTTCTCCGGCTGATGTTCATGGTGGTGCTGCCGCTGGTGGTCTCGGCCCTGGCCCTGGCGGTGGTGGAGATTGGCGACCTGCGGAAGCTCGGGCGGATCGGCCTGCGGACGCTGCTGTTTTCCGGAATCCTCTCGGCGAGCGCCGTGCTCATAGGCCTCACGCTGGTCAACGTGATCCGCCCGGGCGAGGCCCTCTCGGCGGATGCCCGGCAGGCGCTCGTGGACCGCAACGCAGCGGGCTCCGCCGACGTGGGCCAGAAGGCAAGCAAGGCGAAGTCGATTCGCGACATCGTGATCGACATGATCCCGGAGAATCCCCTCCAGGAGATGGTCGGGGCGATCGACGGCAGCTCCAAGGGCAACGGGATGCTCGCCGTGATGTTTGCGTCGCTCTTCCTCGGGGCGGCGCTGGCCGCGAAGCCGGCGGAGTGCCGCGGCCTGATCTCCTGCCTGGAGGGCCTCAACGCGGTGGCCATGACGATCATCGGCTGGGCGATGACACTGGCCCCGCTGGGCGCCGGCTGCCTCGTGTTCTCCATCGTGGCAACACTGGGCTTCGAGGTGCTCGTCACGCTGGCCTGGTTCGCCCTGACCGTCATGCTGGGGCTGCTGCTCCAGCTGGTGGTGGTCTATCCGCTGGTGCTGGCGCTCTTCAGCCGGGTGTCGCCGCGGACCTTCTTCGCGGCCGTTGCCGAGGCGATGCAGGTGGCGTTCGGCACGTCGTCGTCAAACGCCACGCTGCCCACCGCCCTGCGGGTCGCCGAACAGAACCTCCGGCTGCCCCGCGAGACCGCCCGGTTCGTGCTCACCGTGGGGGCCACGGGCAACCAGAATGGCACGGCCCTCTACGAGGGCGTGGTGGTGCTGTTTTTGGCACAGGTGTTTGGCGTGCAACTGGGCATCGGCCAGCAGGTGATGGTGGTGCTGATGTCGATCCTTGCGGGCATCGGCACCGCCGGCGTGCCGGGGGGCTCGCTGCCGTTGATCGTGGTGCTGATGCGGTCGGTGGGCGTGCCCGGGGAGGGCATCGGGATCATCCTCGGAGTGGATCGGATCCTCGACATGTGCCGTACGGTGCTGAACGTGACCGGCGACCTCGTGGTGGCCACGTGCGTGTCGGAGGGTGCGGACGAGCGGGCGCCGGAGACCATGCCGCGATGACCGTCGTTCACCTGCGCCGCCTGTGGCTCGCGGTCCTGCTCGCTGCCTCGCCGGCGCTGGCGGGTGATGCCGTCGTCGATGCGATCGACGCGCATCTGGCCAGCCATCCCGACGGCAGCGCGGTCTCCACGTTCGACCGGTCCGCCTACACCGGCGATCTCTCGTCCCTGCCGATCGGCGTGTTCGATTCGGGCATCGGCGGCCTCACCGTGCTGGAGGCGATCCTCACGCTCGACGAGTTCCACAACGACGACCTGAAGCCCGGACCGGACGGCCGGCCCGATTTCGAGAACGAGCGGTTCGTCTACCTCGGCGATCAGGCCAACATGCCCTACGGCAACTACCCCAAGGCGGGGAAGACCGACCTGCTCCGCGAGCTGATCCTCGAGGACGCGATCTTCCTGCTCGGCAACCGCTATCACGCCACCGGGGCGATCCGGCGCGACAAGCCGCCCGTCAAGGCGATCGTCATCGCCTGCAACACGGCGACGGCCTACGGCCTGGAGGATCTGCGGGCGGCCGTCGCCCGCTGGCGGCTTCCCGTGCTCGTCGTCGGCGTCGTCGAGGCGGGCGCACGGGGGGTGCTCGAAGGGGCGCCGCCGGGCGCGATCGGCGTGCTGGCCACGGTCGGCACCTGCGACAGCGGCGTCTACCCGCGAACGATCCGCAGCACGCTCGGCCTGGCCGGACGGCGCGGCCTGCCGCTCACCCAGCAGGGGAGCGCCGATCTGGCCGCGGTCATCGAGGGCGATCCGTCGCGGACCGCCACCGTGGACGACCAGGTGGCGAAAGACGTCCGCCGGCTGGTCGAGACGCACCGCGATGCGCTGGCCGGTGCGGCACCGACCCCGCTCACGACCATCGTGCTCGGCTGCACCCACTTCCCGCTCGTGGAAAAGGAGATCGACGCCGCCTTCGCGACCCTGCGGGAAGACCCGGCGTTCGCTCCCGTGATCGCGCCGGTGCGACACTACGTCGATCCTGCGAAGTGGACGGCGCGGCAGCTGTTTCGCGACCTCGCAGCCACCAGGATCCGCCGCCGCGAACCGGCAGGCCCGACTCGCGACCTGTTCTTCCTCTCGGTCGCCAATCCGGCGGCGGCCGGCGTGCGCCTCGACGCCCGCGGCGGTCTCACCGAGGCCTTCAAGCACGGCCGTGAGCCCGGCCGATTCCTCGAAGACACGCTGGTCGTGCCGCTGACGCGCCGCCTGCTTCCCGACTCGGGCCGCAGACTCGTGTCCGAGAAGCTGCCCGCCGTGTGGGAACGCTTGGATGATGGGGCGGCCGTCGCCCCGGTCGTGGACGGCTATGCCGCGAGCGTGCACCCCCTGGCCACCCAGGCCGCGCTCGACGCCTTCGCCGCCGGCGGCAACGCGATCGATGCGGCCGTCGCTGCCGGCCTGACGCTCGGCGTCGTGGACGGGCACAACTCCGGAATCGGCGGCGGCTGCTTCATTCTCATGCGCCTCGCCGATGGCAGGCTCATCTGCCTCGACGGTCGCGAGACGGCGCCGGCCGCAGCCCGCCGCGACATGTTCCTCCGCGACGGCGTGGCCGTCGACGCCCTGAGCCGCACCGGCCCGCTGGCGAGCGGGGTGCCCGGCGCCCTCGCCGCGTATGCGGAGGCCGTGGACCGGTTCGGCCGACTGCCGCTGGCCGCCGCCTGCCAGGCCGGCATCCGTCATGCCGAGAACGGCTTTCCGATCGACGCCGTCTACGGCCGCAAACTCAAGGCCACGGCCGCCGATCTCGCCGCCTTTCCGGCCTCGCGCGCCGTGTTCCTCCAGCCCGACGATTCGCCGTGGCCGGCCGGCCACGTGCTCGTGCAGAAGGATTTGGCCCGCACGTACCGAGCCATCGCGGCGGAGGGCACGGCCTGGTTCTACCGCGGCGCGTTCGCCGCCGACACCGCGGCCTTCATGAAGCAGGCGGGCGGCCTGCTCACGGAGGAGGATTTTCGCGGCTACCAACCGATCGAGCGGCAGCCCCTGGTGTCACGGTATCGCGACTGGACGATCGTCGGCTTTCCACCGCCGAGTTCCGGGGGGGTCCACATCGCCCAGATGCTGAACATCCTCGAAGCGCAGCCCGCCGCCGACCTGCGGGCCGGCTCCGTGATGTTCGCCCACCGCGTGATCGAGACAATGAAGCTGGCCTTCGCCGATCGGGCGCATTGGCTCGGCGATCCCGCGTTCGCGGACGTGCCGACCGGGCTCGTCTCGACCGACTACGCCCGGCAGCTCGCCGCGCGGATCGATCCCCAGAGGGCGACGCCCGTCCCGGAGCATGGCCAGCCGCCTGACTGGCAGAGCGACCACTTCCACAAGCACACCACCCACTTCGCCACAGCCGACGCGGAAGGCAACTGGGCGAGCATCACGGCCACGATCAACACCGCGTTCGGGTCGAAGGTCATCGTGCCCGGCACCGGTGTGCTGCTCAACAACGAGATGGACGACTTCGCCGTCGCCCCGGGAGTGCCCAACCACTTCGGGCTCGTGGGGGGCGAGGCCAACTGCGTCGCGCCGGGGAAGCGGCCGCTCTCGAGCATGAGCCCGACGCTCGTGCTCGACGCCGCAGCCGAGCCGGTGATGAGCATCGGCGCGGCGGGAGGCCCGACGATCATCACGCAGGTTCTGCTGGGCATGCTCCACTCGCTCGACCACGGCATGCCCCCGGCCGAGGCCCTGGCCCAGCCGCGGCTTCATCACCAGTGGAAGCCCGATCGGGTGAAGGTCGAGGAAGCCGCAGGGGACGAACTCGCCGCTGCCCTCGAGGCGCTCGGCCACGATGTTCGTCGCGAGCCGGCGTTCGGGGCTTGCCAGATCATTCGGCGGGCCGGAGGCGGAACTTTCTCCGGCGCCAGCGATCCACGCGTGCACGGATGTGCGAGTGCGACGCCGTCCATCACGATTGACGCCGGATCGCCAGGCCGTGCGTCGCCAAGGCCTCACGAAGACCAGCGACGATAATCCGCGGCCTGCGGGCGATGCCCCGTCGGCCACTCGGACGGCTACGGTGCTTCTGAATCCCCAGGAGGCTTCGAGTGAGGGCAGGGTTTCGCACCAGCCTGCCGAACAGTGGGGGCAGGTTTTCAACCTGCCCAGGGAGTGGAGTTGACCCCGAGGTTCCGCAGGTTGAAAACCTGCGGCCACGTCAAAAACCTGCGGCCACTTTCTGCAAACGTGTGGGCGACTGGTCGGAAGTGGGGGCA
>JBBAVS010000001.1:18228-28055 GCA_040397585.1 Pirellulales bacterium | reverse complement strand
TCAACCTGCCCAGGGAGTGGAGTTGGCCCCGGGGTTCCGCAGGTTGAAAACCTGCTGCCACTTTGAAAACCTGCGGCCACTCTGGAAACCTGCGGCCACGTTGGGAACCGGTATAATCCTGTTGTTTCTCGCCGGCTCATGATGCGCCTCCCCTTCCCACGACTGATGGCGGTGCTGCTCGCGAGCGTGCTCGCGGGGGAGTGTGCGTGCGCCGCCGAGACCACGGCTGCGGGGCAGCCGGCGCGGATCTCGTTCAACCGCGACATCCGGCCGATCCTGTCCGACAGCTGCTTCGCCTGCCATGGTCCCGACACCGCCAAGCGGCAGGCGGGCCTGCGGCTCGACGTCGCCGAGCAGGCCGGCGCGGAACTGGAGAGCGGCGCGCGGGCGATCGTGCCCGGGGATGCGGGGGCCAGCGAACTCGTCGCCCGCATCGTCTCCGCCGATCCCGACAGCGTGATGCCGCCGCCGCAGGCCAAGATCGGCCGGCTCACCGAGGCGCAGGTGCAACTCCTCACCCGCTGGATCGCCGAAGGGGCGACGTACGAGCCTCACTGGGCATTCGTCCCGCCCGTCAAACCCGAGCTGCCGGCAAACGCGGATCCCGCGAGCCAGCCACTCGACCGGCTCGTAGCGGCCGGGCTGGCGAATCGCGGACTCACGCTGCAGCCCGAGGCGGATCGGGCCACGCTCATCCGCCGGGCCAGCTTCGACCTCACCGGCCTGCCGCCCACGCCGGCGGAGGTCGAGGCCTTCGTGGCCGACACGTCGCCCCAGGCCTACGAACGGCTGCTCGACCGGCTGCTCGCCAGCCCGCGCTATGGCGAGCGGATGGCCGCCGACTGGATGGACCTCGCCCGCTACTCCGACAGCTACGGCTTCCAGGTGGACCGGCCCCGGCCCGACATGTGGCCGTGGCGCGACTGGGTGATCAAGGCGTTCAACGACGGCCTCCCCTGGGACCAGTTCACGCTCTGGCAACTGGCGGGCGATCTGCTCCCGAATGCGACCGACGAGCAGCGGCTCGCCACGGCGTTCAACCGGCTGCACCAGCAGGAGAGCGAGGGGGGCTCGGTCGAAGAGGAATACCGCGTCACCTACGTCAACGACCGGACGACGACCTTCGGCACCGCGTTTCTCGGCCTCACGCTCGAATGCTGCCGCTGCCACGACCACAAGTTCGACCCGCTCGCGCAGAAAGACTTTTACGCGCTGTTCGCCTTCTTCGACGACGTGGACGAGGCGGGGCTCTATTCCTACTTCACCCCGGCCGTGCCCACCCCGAAGCTGCGGCTCCTCGACGAGGCCAGCGCCGCGGCCTTGGCCCAGGCCGACGAGGCCGTCGGCGAGGCGGTGGCCGCGTGCGGCCGGGCCGAGGCAGGTGCCCGGGAGACGATCGCCGCCTGGATCGCCGGCACGGCCCCTCTTCCCGACGCATTCGCTGCGGCCGGCGGCATGATCCCCGGCGAACTGGTCCGCTACGCGTTCGATGGCCGGGCCGCCGATGGCCGGTTCACCGATGCCCTCGGCTCGCAGGCGGCCGCCACGTCGCCCGCCGACAACACGGTCGTCTCCGACGCCCGCGGCGGCGCGCCCTGCACGGCGGTCCAGCTCACGGGCGACCATCCGGTGACCACGCCGGTCGGCAACTTCCGCCGCAGCGAGCCGTTCACGGTCGCGGCGTGGATCAAGCCGGCGACGCGGCATGACCGGGCGGTGATCTTCCATCGCTCGAAGGCCTGGACCGACGCCGCCAGCCGCGGCTATGAGCTGCTCGTCGCCGACGGCCACCTCCGCTGGTCGCTGATCCACTTCTGGCCGGGGGATGCCGCGAGCGTCGTGTGTGCGGAGCCGCTGCCCGTGGGCGAGTGGACGCACTTCGCCGTGTCGAGCGATGGCTCGGGCCGGGCCGCCGGCTTGAAGGTGTTCGTCAACGGGCATGAAGCCGCCACCGAGATCGTCCGCGACAACCTGACCCGCGAGATCACCGGCGGCGGCGGCGACACCATCACGATCGGCGAGCGGATGCGCGACCACGGCTTCAAGAACGGGCTCGTGGACGACTTCCGGGTGTTCGGCCGCGCGCTGGCGTCGCTCGAGGTCCGCGAACTGGTCGCGCCGGGAACGCTTGCGGCATCCATCGCGGACAGGCGCGACGCCGAGGCGCTCGGCGGCACTTTCGCCGCCGCCTTCGCCACCGAACCCGCCCTCCGCCGGCAGGCGGTCGAAGCCGCCCGCCGCCACCGCGACGACCTCGCCGAGCGGCCGCCGGAGATCATGGTGATGCGGGATCTGCCGGAGCCGAAGCTGGCCTACGTGCTCGAGCGCGGCGACTACGACAAGCGGGGCGAGCCGGTCGAGCCGAACACCCCCGCGGCCCTGCCCCCCTTCCCGGCCGACCAGCCGCGGAACCGGCTGGGCCTCGCCCGCTGGCTCATCGATCCCGACCATCCGCTCCTCGCCCGGGTGACGGTGAACCGCCTCTGGCAGTCGCTGTTCGGCCTCGGCCTCGTGCAGAGCCCGGAGGATCTCGGCAGCCAGGCGACCAGACCTGAGTATCCCGAGGTGCTCGACCTCCTCGCCTGGCAGTTTTCCCATCCGCAGGCCGAGGGAGGCCTGGGCTGGGACATGAAGCAGCTCGTCAAGACGATCATGATGTCGCAGACCTACCGGCAGCGGAGCCTCGGCGACGGGCAGACGATGGCCGACGACCCGCTCAACGTCTGGCTCGCGCGGGGCCCGCGGCACCGGCTGCCGGCCGAGATGATCCGCGACGGGGCGCTCGCCGCCGCCGGGCTGCTCGTCGAGCAGGTGGGTGGGCCGCCGGTGAAGACCTACGACATGCCCGAGTCGTTCAAGCCAGAGAAGGCCGATTCGGGCCCGGGCCTCTACCGCCGCAGCCTCTACACGTTCTGGCGGCGGACTGGCCCCGGGCCGATGCTCGAGACCTTCGACGTGCCCAAGCGGGTGGTCTGCGTGGCCCGACGCGACACCACCAACACGCCGCTCCATGCGTTCGTGCTCATGAACGGCCCGCAGTTCGTCGAGGCGGCCCGCGTGCTCGCCGAGCGACTGCTCGCCGAGGAGGACGGCCAGGCCGACCAGGCGCTCGACCGGGCCTTTCTGCTGCTCACGAGCCGCCGGCCCGACGACGACGAACGGGCGATCCTCCGCCGGATGCACGCCGACCAGCGGGCATGGTATGACCGATATCCGGACGCGGCGGCGGAGCTGCTGGCGATCGGCGCCCGCCCGCGCGACGAGGCCGTGCCGGCGGCCGAGGCCGCGGCCACGGCCAACGTGATCAACGCCCTGATGAACTACGACGGCTGCGTGGTGAAGCGATGAACCGCCGCGACTGGCTCGCCAGCTTCGGGATGGGACTCGGGGGCATCGCCCTCTCCGAACTGCTCGGCCGCTCCGCCGCGGCGTCCGGCGGCGTGCTCGGCGGCTGCCACTTCCCCCCGAAGGCGAAGCGGGTGATCTACCTGTTCCAGTCGGGCGGCCCGTCGCAGCTCGACCTCTACGACCACAAGCCGCTGCTCCTCGCCAAGACGGGAGAGCAGCTTCCGGACAGCGTCCGCGGCGGCCAGCGGCTCACCGGCATGTCGGGCAACCAGAGTTCGATCCCCCTGGTGGGCTCACCGTTCACGTTCACCCAATACGGCGAGAGCGGCGCCTGGCTCTCGGACCTGCTTCCCCACACGGCGAAGATCGCCGACCGGCTGTGCTTCATCCGCTCGATGCACACCGAGAGCATCAACCACGGCCCCGGCGTGACGTTCATGCAGAGCGGGTCGCAGATCCCCGGCCGGCCGAGCATCGGTGCCTGGCTCGACTACGGCCTGGGCAACGAGCACGACGAGCTCCCCTCGTTCGTCGTCCTGATCACGAAGAACAAGGGCGGCCAGCCGCTGATGAGCCACCTCTGGGGCGCCGGCTTCCTGCCGACGAAGCACCAGGCCGTGCGGTTCCGCTCCGGCGGCGACCCGGTGCTCTACGTCACCAATCCGCCCGGGGTGTCATCCGAGAACCGGCGGCAGCTGCTCGACGGCCTCCGCGCGCTGCATGAGCACCAGTTCGTCGGCACGCCCGATGCCGAGATCACCGCCCGGATCGCCAACTACGAAATGGCCTTCCGGATGCAGGCGAGCGTGCCGGAGGTGACCGATTTTTCGGACGAGCCGCAGAGCGTGCTCGACATGTATGGCCCCGACGCGAAGGATCCCGGCACGTTCGCCGCCAACTGCGTGCTCGCCCGGCGGCTGGCCGAGCGCGGCGTCCGCTTCATCCAGCTCTACCACCAGGACTGGGACCACCACGGCGGCCTCCGCGGGGGCATCCAGCAGGAATGCCGCCAGACCGACCAGCCAGCCGCCGCGCTCGTGCAGGATCTCGCCGTGCGGGGCATGCTCGACGACACCCTCGTGATCTGGGGGGGCGAGTTCGGCCGCACCAACTACTGCCAGGGCCTCTACAAGCCCGGCGCCGAGTTCGGCCGCGATCACCACCCGCGGTGCTTCACGATCTGGATGGCCGGCGGCGGGATCAAGCCCGGCATGACCTACGGCGAGACCGACGACCTGGGCTACAACATCGTGAAGGACGGCGTGCACGTGCACGACTTCCACGCCACCCTGCTCCACCTCCTCGGGATCGACCACGAGCGGCTGACCTACAGGTTCCAGGGCCGGCGCTACCGGCTCACCGATGTCCACGGCTCGGTCGTCAAGGACATCCTGGCCTGACCGCGCCGACACCGCGCCCCGCTCCATGGCCACTCCGTCTTCCCAGCGGCTCGTCTCCCTCGACGCCCTCCGCGGCTTCGACATGTGCTGCATCCTCGGCCTCACCGCCACCGTCGAGGCGGTGCTGGGCCGGTTCCTGCCGGGGAGCCGGCTGACCGCGACGCTCGCGGAGCAGTTCACCCACGTGCCCTGGGCCGGTCTCCATTTCCAGGATCTCATCTTCCCCTTGTTCCTCTTCATCTCCGGCGCGGCGATGGCCTTCTCCGTGCCGAAGCGACTGGTGCGCGAGGGTCGCCCGGCCGTGATCCGGCACCTGCTCCTGCGGGCGCTGGTGATCTTCGTGCTGGGCGTGATCTATTCCGGGGGCCTGAGCCGGGGCTGGGACGAGGTCCGCTGGCTGGGGGTGATCCAGCGGATCGGGATCGCCTCCGCCGCGGCGGGGCTGCTCTCGCTCTGGCTCGACGCCCGCGGCCTGCTCGCCGCCACGGCCGTCCTCCTCGTGGGCTACTGGGCCCTGCTCGCCTTCGTGCCGGTGCCCGGCTTCGGCGCCGGTGACTTCGCCGAGGGCCACAACCTCACCAACGTCCTCGACAGCCTCTGGCTCCCCGGCCGCAAGTACGACGGCGACCACGACCCCGAGGGGCTCCTCAGCACGCTGCCGGCGATCGGCACCGCCCTGCTGGGGCTCCTCGCCGGCGGCTGGCTGGGCCGCGACCTCGAGCCGCGCCGGAAGGTGGCAGGCCTGCTCGCCGCCGGGGTCGTGCTGCTCGCGGCCGGCTGGGCCTGGCACCCGTTCTTTCCGGTCGTGAAGAAACTCTGGTCGTCGAGCTTCGTGCTGGTCACGGCCGGCTGGAGCGCGGTGCTGCTGGCGGCCTTCTTCTGGATCATCGACGTCCGTGGATTCCGCCGCTGGTGCACGCCGTTCGTCTGGGTCGGGGCCAATCCGATCACGCTCTACCTCGCGGCCGGCATGGGGGCGTTCGGCACCGTGAGCCAGCGGCTCGTGGGGCCGCTGCCGCCCGACTGGGCCTGGGTCGGCAGCCTCACCACCTTCGCGGTGATGCTCGTCACCGCCCGTTGGCTCCACCGCCGCGGCATCTTCCTCCGCGTCTGACGCCGGCCGTCAGGGAATCAGGGCGGTGAGCACGTCGGCCAGCGGCACCGTGGCGAACGACGTGGCGTAGTCGCTCATCGAATACGGGATCACGAGCAGGCCCTCGTGCACCAGGGCCCCGCAGCTGTAGACCACGTTGGGCACGTAGCCCACCCGCTCGTTCTCGTTGGCCGAGAGCAAGGGCTCGGCGAGCCGCCCGATGACGCGGCCGGGGTCGTCGAGGTCGAGGAGCACCGCCCCGATCGAATACTTCCGCATCGGGCCCACGCCGTGCGTGAGCACGAGCCATCCCGCCGGCGTCTCGATCGGCGAGCCGCAGTTGCCCACCTGCACGAACTCCCAGGGCTGCGTCGGCCGGAGGACCAGCCGCCGCGCGTGCCAGAAGTGCAGCATGTCGGTCTCCATCAGGGAGATATTCTCGCCGTCCTGCCGCGAGAGCATCACGTAGGAGCCGCGGATCCGCCGGGGAAACAGGGCCATGCCCTTGTCGGCGATCTCGGGGCCGTTGAGCGTGCTCACGCGAAACCGCACGAAGTCGTCGGTTTCGACGAACTGCGGGAGCGTCACGCTGCCGTCGAAGGCGGTGTAGGTGGCGCAGTAGCGGACCGAGCCGTCGTCGTCGGTGAACCGCACGAAGCGGGCGTCCTCGATGCCGTTGGTCTCCGCCGGCGAGTAGGGAAAGATCACTCGCTCCGAGATGTCGGAGTCGGGATCGCAGTCGATCTCATAGTTGGCGCGGGCCAGCGCCACGATCGCCGCCGCCAGCGGCTCCCACTCGCGGCGGCGCGTCCGCTGCTGCCGCAACGTGATCGCCAGGGCGGTTTCCAGGTCGAGGAGCGTGAACCGGTCGTCGAGCCCGGAGAACAGCGACTCGACGATCCCGTCCACGACGCCGAGCTCGGCGAGCTTGCGGAGGAACAGCGGCTTGTCGTAGCCCGCGTTGGCCACCACGCGGGGGGCCGTCACGTAGCCCGTGGGCGCGGCGAGCCAGATCGTCCCCCGGGCGTCCACCGTGCCCGCTCGGAAGCCGACGCTCGACAGGTGCCCCTCGCCGGTGGCGCGGAGGCTGAGGATGAACCGCGCCGTCCCGGGCACCAGGCCACCCTGATCGGGATGAAGCACGATCGAGGGGTTGAACAGCGCGGCGCTCTCGAGGGCGTATTCCTGGGTGAAGTAGGAGCCGATGAGCAGCTGACGGGCGGTGGAGAGCGGCTGGTCGGTGAGGAGATGGTGCCGCACCGCCGCGAACCGCTCCCCGAAGAAACTCACCAGCCGCTGGTGGCGGCCGTGGAACTCGGAGAGCACACGCTCCAAGAGCTGCTCCACCTGCTCCTCGGCCAGCGCCATCACGCGGCCGATGATCCGCAGCGCCCGCTGCTGCTGCCGCGGCTCGAAGGGGCGATAGAGCACGCGGGCGTTGTTGGGACGCAGCAACACGCCGGTGCGGGTCACCTCCATGGATCAGACTCCCGCGGCCGCGTGGGCCCGCCGCTCGCGGGGCAGTGCGGCCGACAGCAGCCGGGCGTCGATCACCGCGGCCAGGTAGGCGAGCGTGGACTCGGCGCCCTGATTCTCGCTCACACGGTCCTCGAGCAGGCCGTCGCCACAGCCGCCGGTGCGGGCATCGGCCACCGCCATCCCGAGGACGTTGTGGCCGTGAAACCACTCGAACGCGAGCCAGCCCCGCTCGCGCCACACGTCGGCGCCGGTCGCGTGATAGGCCACCAGGCAGGCCGCCAGCATCGCCTGGGCTTCGATCGGCTGCTGGTCGAACGTGGCGGCGCCGCCGCCGCGCCGCAGGAACCCGTGGCAGCCCACCGGCGAGAAGCGGCCGCTCTCCGAGAGCTGCACGCCCCAGAGCCAGTCGAGCAGGTCGAGCCCCACGTCGCGGGCCTCCGGCAGGAACGCGCTCCCCACGATCAGGGCTTCGCAGAGGCGTGCGTTCTCGTAGGCGACCACGTCCTCCGGCCAGGGCCAGTCGGGGGCGGCGTTGCCGCGCTGCAGGGCGAGCAGCCGCATGGTGAGCTCCCGACCGGCGGCCTCGGCGATGCGGTCGCCGCGGAGCCGCCGGAGATACTCGCGCAGGCCCACGATCGCCAGAGCCCAGCCCCGTGGGCTCGTGCTGGCGAGGATCGCAGCGACGGCCGGGGCGAACCGCTCCATCGCGAACCGGCGGATGCTCTCGCGGCGGGAGCGGCCCACGCAGGTGCCGAGCGCCACGATCCCGCGGCCGAGGCAGTCGTCGGAGCCGGCGTCGTCTTGCCAGCGGCGGCCGTAGTCCATGAAGTTGCGAAACCGTCCCGTGCGGGCGTCGAAGGCATGGGCCAGGAACGACGCGCAGGTGCAGGCCGCGCGATCCGACCACGGCGAGGCGAGCCCGATGTCGTCCAGCCGCACCATCGCCGCGAGGGCCCGGGCGTTGTCGTCGGTGCAGTAGCCCTCGGCCCGGAGCGGGAGATCGCCCACGGCGTGCTGGATCACGCCCGTGGAATCGAGCAGCCGCGAGAGATGCCCGAGCACCGGTTCGGGCGGCCGGCGGCGGGGCACGGGCGGCACGGGGGCATCGCTCCGCCGGCGCCGCACGAGCGTGGCCAGCCGGGTGCGGGCCAGCGACTCGGCGACGCGGGCGGCCACCCGGGGCCAGGTCATCTCGCGGCCGAGCAGCCAGCCCTGGGTCCGCAGGGCCTGACGGCGGACATCGTCGCCGAGTAGGTCGCCGACACCGCGGGCGATCGCGGCCGGATCCCGAAACGGCACGAGGGTGCCGCGGCCGTCGGCGAGCAGTTCGGCGGCGTGACGATAGGGCGTGGAGACCACCGCCGTGCCGCAGCCGAACGCGTAGGCGAGCGTGCCCGAGGTGATCTGCTCCTCGGCGAGGTACGGGGTCACGTAGACGTCGGCGGCGGAGATGAACGCGAGGAGTTCGTGCAGCTCGAGGTAGCGGTCGTGAAACACGACGCGGTCCGCGACGCCGAGATCGTCCGCCAGGGCCACGAGCGACTCTCGATACCGCTCCCCCTCGTCGCGGAGGAGCCGCGGGTGCGTGGCGCCGGCGACGACGTAGACCACCGCCGGATGCCGGGCGGCGATCTCCGGCAGCGCCTGGATCACGTGCTCGATGCCCTTGCCGGGCGAAAGCAGCCCGAAGGTCAGCAGCACCGAGCGGCCGGCGAGGTTCAGGCGGCGCTTGTGAAACTCCGGATCGATGAGCGGCGTGTCAGGAATGCCGTGCGGGATCACGTCGATGCGGTCGTCGGCCACGCCGTGCACCACGCGGAGCAGGTCGCGACCATGGCTGGTCATCACCGCCACGCGGGCGGAGAGGTGCAGCAGCTCGTTCATCACCCGCCGCTGCTCGGGTGTGGGCCGGGCGAGCACCGTGTGCAGCGTGGTGTGCAGCGGCATCCGCAGCTCGCGGACGAAATCGAGCACGCGTTCGCCGGCGGTGCCACCGAAGATGCCGTATTCGTGCTGCAGCGAGACGACATCCACGTTGGACAGCGCGAGGAGTTCCGCGGCCCGCCGGTAGCTGTCGGGGTCGGCGTCGGAGCAGGTGAACCGCACCTCGGGCGGGTAGTCGAGCGGGCCGGTGTCGTCGTCCATGGCGATCACGAAGCATTCCGCGGCCGGAAGTTCGGCGGCGACGGCCGTGCGGAGATCGCGGGTGAACGTCGCCAGGCCGCAGCGGCGGGGGGCGTAGTTGCCGACGAAGGCAATGCGGTTGAGCGGTGGCAGGTGCATGGAATCTCCGGGCGTGCGAGGCGGGCGTGCATGCCACGGCGATTGGCACCATCCTTGGGGGCGGCGGATTTTAGGCGGCGGCCGCCGCCGGAGAGACGCGGAGCCTGCAATCGAGGGCGACGGCGCCAGAGACACCTGCGAATAACCCAGCAAGCCCAACGGCGTAAGCCGTGGGGACCGCCCCACGCGAGCCGCGATCGTACCGCTCACGCGGTGACGCTTCC
>JBBAVS010000001.1:5757-18128 GCA_040397585.1 Pirellulales bacterium | reverse complement strand
GCCTCAGGAAGCCCAATCGATCGTACCGCTCACGCGGTGACGCTTCCCGCCTCAGGAAGCCCAATCGCGTAAGCGATGGGGACCGCGGCCAAAAAATGCCCAGTCTCGCCCCCGCCGAGCCCCTGCCCCTCACCGTTCCGGTGAGCCATTTCGCAAATCCTGCGAAATGGCGATTCCACAAAACTGCGAATTGCCCCCGAAAAAGCCGTTCTCACCTCGATTCTTCCCCCTTTCCATCCGCTCCAGGACGGGTTTTCCAGGGGGCCGACGGTTCTCGGGGCCGCGAGCGAGGATTTGGCACGGCGTTCGCTTAGGGATTCACCGCCGAGGCAGGAATCGCCTCCAGCCGTGAAAAAACCCCAGGAATCAACTCCATGCTCCGCTCGCTCGTCGCCGCCGTCGCGTTCGCCGCTGTCGCCATCGCGCTGACTTTCGCCAGCACCGTGGCCGATGCGGCCCCTACCTATGTGTACGGGAACTACGGGTCGGTCGCGACGTCCATCTTTAGTGCGACGGTCGGTTACGTGAATGGGGTCCAGAACAACACGCTGGTCGGCCAGGGCTTCAGCGTCGGCGCAACGCCGTGGGACATTCAGCAGATCGATGTCGGCCTGGCCAGTTCCGGCACCGGTACCACCGATCCCCGGGTGTACCTCTACAGCGACAACTCCGGCGTGCCGGGCTCGCAGCTTTCCGAGTTCACGCTCTCCGGCGGCCCGGTGTCCAACTCGAAGCAGACCTTCTTCTTCACGGGTTCGTATTCCGCCCAGCCGTCCACGAACTACTGGGTCTTGCTCAAAGACGCCAACGCTCCGTCCCAGTCGTCGTTCGAGTGGTATCTCGAAGACTCGGGCGCGACCCCGACGGGCCGCAACAGTTCGGGCATCTCGTACCTGGGAACGAAGGTGCAGAACTTCACCGGCGGCCTCTGGACGGACACCCTCAGCGGCCTGAGCGTCCGCGTCCAAGCAGTGGCCGCCGTTCCCGAGCCGCCGACCTACGCCCTGGCCATGGTGGCCGGCGTGCTGGGAGCTGGTGCGGCCGCCCGGCGGCGGACGAAGAACTCCTGAGCCGGCCGTCAGCCCGCGAGCACGTCGGGCAGGAGCCGCAGGAGCGTGGGGAGCGTGGCTCGGCCCGCGGCGGCCCGGCCCACCATGTCGATCAGCCCGCGGGTGAGCCTCGCGCCCCGGGTGTGCCAGGGAAACCACGGCGGCTTCGGCCAGACGACGAGCGGGCCGCGGAGGATCGAGTTGTGCACCAGCGGCAAGAGCAGCGGGTCGTGCACGGTGCCCAGCCCGCTGCGGGGCTCCTCGAGCGTGCCGCCGGGAAAGCCGCCCCAGGGAATCGACGTCATCGCATAGGCCAGCGCCGACCAGCAGTTCACCGCCACCACGCCATAGGCGAGGTGATCGAGCAGCATCTCCTGCCGCCGCCGCGTCGCCGGATCGGCCGTGGTGGGCAGCGTCACGCTGGCGGCCAGTGAACCCGGCAGGTGCCGGGTGAACTCCAGCGCCCGCGAGCAGAAGGCATCGGCCGATTCCGCGGGCAGGGCCACCTCTCCGGCGCAGGGGACGAACCACTCCCGCTCCGTCCAGCGGGCGTCGCGGTCGGGATCGAGCCCCGCGCGGAAGACGGTCGGCAGCGTGCCGTCGGCAGGGGCGCGGCGTTCGGCGAGCGTCTCCCAGAGGGCGGTCGAGCCCGGATACCAGGCCCGGCGGGGCGGCTGCTCCGCGAGCCGCCGCTGCACGCGGTCGAGGAGTTCCTGCCGCTGGCCCCACGACCGGGCGGTGATCACGAGCTTGGTGGCGATGCAGTTGAACGAGGTGTTGTTGGCGATCGAGGCGGCGATCATGTCGGCCTGGCACTCGAGCTCGCGGCTCGTGTAGCGGCCCGGCACCACGATCCACGGCGTCACGTTGCCCAGTTCGCAGGTGAGCGGCTTGGTGAGCACGGGGCGGGCGGCAGGCCCGCGGTCGCGACGCGGCCCTCCCCAGACCAGCGCATCGAAGGCGGCCTCGCCACCGGTGAGGTGCACGTGCGACACCAGCGGCGCCGCCACGGCGGCCCGCGCCACCTCGACGCCCCCCGTCACGAACTCCAGCACCCCTGCCACAACGAGCGGCCGGAGGGCATCGCGGAAGATCGGCTCCAGCGCGCCGTGCAGCGGATGGAGCTTGAGGAGCACGGCCCGCCCGTGCTCGAAGATCTGACTGATCGCGTCGGCCGCCGCCAGCCCCGTGACATTGCCCGCGCCCAACACCACCGCCACGCCCCCCGCCGCGGGTCGCGCCTCGATCTCCCGGGCCCATGCCCGGTCGAAGGCGGCCAGGCCTCCGGGCGAGCCGCAGCGGACGGTTCCCCGGTAGCCGCGAAACACCGTCCGATCGTGGAGGGCGGCAACGCCCGCCGGGAGCACGTCCACCTCGACGTGGTCGTCGAGGCCGGCATGCAGCCTATCGCCGCGCCGCTCGGGATGGCCCGGCCGCGGTGGGGTCGCGAGCCGGGGCAACCCGCCCCGGGCGATGTCCTCGAGCGCCTCCGCGGTGATCACGAGCAGGCGGACCGTGGCCATCGGGCCGGTCGCCAGCTCTTCCGCGAGCACCGCCGCAGCCGGAGCCGTCGCTGCAGCCCCGCCGCGACTGCCAGGCTCGGCCGCCTGCTTCATCGCGGCTGCGGCCTCGGCCCACGGCGTCGCGACCGCGGCCACCGTCCGGGCCGCCTCGAGCGCCAGGGCCGCCCGCTCCGCCGGGCCGCGCGAGGCATGCCGCCACGCTCCGTCCGCGAGGCGGCGCAGGACGTCATCGAGGGAAGCCGATTCGGTGGGGGGCGCAGGTTGCATCGACGACTCCGCGGCGAGAGCCGCCGGTAACGCCGATCTTAATCCGCGGACAGCCCGCGAAGACAGGGCATCCGGCGCGACGACCGGATCACTTGGCCAGGCTGCCGTCCGGGGCGATGTCGCCGACCACCGAGACGTCCTCGATCTCGAGCGGCTTGCCCCCGGTGGAGATCGAGATCCGGGCGTCCTTCGTGGGACCGGTCACTTCGAGTTGCAGGGGTGATGACGCCATGCTGCGGCACGCCGCGGGCACGAGCCACCGGAGCCTCGAGCCCCCCAGGCTCTCGTGGGCCGTGACAACCACCTGATGCGTGCCGGTGAGCACGCCATCGCTCGCCGCGAACGACGTGAGCGTGAACCGCCCGTCCTTTCCGATCCGCCCCGACGCGGGGCGGCCGTCCTTGGGAACCACGGTGATCGCCCCGCTGGCCAGCGGCTTGCCATCGACCTCCACGACTCCGCTCACGGGCACCACCACCGGGCCGCGACGGCATCCCGGCAGACAGGCCGCCACGACGACGAGCATCGCCACGGCCAGCCCGGTCACCGTCCGGCGGCCCTGCGGCTGGTCGCTAAAAGGCGCTGACATCGATCGTCTCCCCGCCCGCGACCGTCGAGAGGGCCTGGTAGGCCTGCAGGTTGATGTTGTCCGACACGAACGTCACATTGCCACCTACGAAAGCGAACACGGCCCCGCCCGGATGCCGGCTGCCGAAGTCGGCGTTGTTGACCACCGGCGCGTAGAAGTCGAAGGCGACGGCGCAGGAGCTCTTGGGATACGTGTTCAGCGGGCACCCGGTGGTCCGCATGGAGTCGAGAAACCGCACGCCCGTGCTCCAGGTGTTGCGGCCGTTGTTGGTGTGGTTCTCGACGGTTTCGCCGATGAAGATCGTCTTCGAGAGGCCGTCCTTGATGTCCTTGACCTTCCGTGGCAGGAGGTAGTTGGCCATGCCGTTGTTGTATTGCTTCCACGACTGATTCGTGCCGGCGGTGCCGGGCGCGGGGCCGAGCGAACCCTGGGAGAGGGCATAGCAGTTGGTGCCCACCTGCGGAATCGACGAGTCGCCGACGGTGCTGCCCGGGATGGTGGGCTGGCTCATGTCGCTCGGGCAGACGAAGATCGGTGGCCGCTGCCCGATCGCGGCGACCAGCTGCGGCGTCTTCCAAGCTGCCGACGAGTTGCTCAGTGTCCAGGGGCCGCCCAGGTCGATCGCCTTCGCGAACAGGTCGCCGAGCGTCGCCTCGTCGACCTGGTGAAGAACGAGCAGGAAGCCGCTGCCCCCAGACCGCGGCGGCGAGGTGAGGCTAGCGGAACAGGGGGCCTGGGTATGCCCGTCGCAGTTGAGCCGGCCGGGCGGGAACGATCGCTTCGCGTTCTCGCGGGACAGCATGGCGAGCGACCACTGCTTGAGGTTGTTCATGCAGGCGCTGCGGCGACCGCTCTCCCGCGCCGTCTGCACGGCCGGCAGGAGCAGCCCGATCAGCGTGGCGATGATCGCGATCACCACGAGGAGTTCTACGAGGGTGAACCCGCTCCGTTGGGCGGAGCCGCCATGCACCCGACCCGATTCGCTCCCTGCCACGATGAAGGCCCTCCCCGCTACGTGTCTCGCCCCGCCTCCCCGAACAACTGAAATTATTGCTCGGCTTGCCCGGCGTGGCAAGTGAGTTTCGCCGCGAAAAACCGCCGCCTCACCCGCTCCCTTCGAGCAGCTCCCAGCGGGCGTAGCCGTCGGCGAGCCGTCGCTGGGCCTCTTCCAGCCGCGTCCGGTCGGCCGCCAAGGCATCGGCGGAACGGCGGTAGTAGCCCTCCGTCGCCATCTCGGCGTGAAGGCCGGCGATCTCGGCCTCGAGCCGCTCGAGCAGGCTCGGCAGCGCCGCGAGTTCCTGCTGCTCCTTGTATGACAGCTTTCGGCGGGCCTGGGCGGCCGACGGCGCTGCCGCCGGCTCGGCCGGGCTGCGGGCCGGGGCCTCCGCCCGCAGTTCCACCGGCGGCGGCCGCTGCCGCAGCCAGTCGGTGTAGCCCCCCACGTACTCCCGGACGACGTGCGCCGGCCGGCCCGGCCGCGGCTCCGCCGGCTCGAAGGCGAGCAGGCTCGTGGCCACGTTGTCGAGGAACGCGCGATCGTGGCTGACCACGATCACCGTGCCCGTGTATTCCATCAGCCGCTCCTCGAGGAGTTCCAGCGTCTCGGCGTCGAGGTCGTTCGTGGGCTCGTCGAGCACGATGAGGTTGGCCGGCTTGGCGAAGTGACGGGCCAGGAGCACGCGGTTCCGCTCGCCCCCCGAGAGAAACTTCACCGGCAGCCGGGCCCGCTCGGCGTCGAACAGGAAATCCTTGAGGTAGCCCAGCACGTGCCGGGGCGCGCCGTCGATCCGCACCGTCTCCGAGCCGTCGCTCACGTTGTCGGCCACGCTCTTCTCGTCGTCGAGCTGCTCGCGGAGTTGGTCGAAGAACGCGATCTGGAGATTGGTGCCGCGGCGGACCGTGCCGGAGGTCGGCTCGAGCGTGCCGAGCAGCAGCCGCAGGAGCGTGGTCTTGCCGGCCCCGTTGGGGCCCACGATGCCGATCCGGTCGCCCCGCATCACCGCCACCGACAGATCGGCGATGATCGGCCGCGACTCGCGGGCGAACGACACCCCGTCGAGCTCGGCCACCAGCGCCCCGCTCCGCTCCGCCTCCTGGATGCGGACGGCGGCCCGGCCCTGCCGGTCGCGGCGGTCGGCCCGATCCCGCCGCATCGCCTCCAGCCGCCGCACGCGGCCCTCGTTGCGGGTACGGCGGGCCTTGATGCCCGTGCGAATCCAGACCTCCTCCTCGGCGAGTCGCTTGTCGAACAGGGCAGCCTGCTTCTCCTCGGCCGCGAGCGCCTCCTCCTTCCGGGCCAGGAAGGTGTCGTAGTCGCACGACCAGTCGAACACCCGGCCGCGGTCGATCTCCAGGATCCGGGTCGCGATCCGCCGCAGGAAGGCGCGGTCGTGCGTCACGAACAGCAGCGTGCCGTCCCACCGGCCGAGAAACGTCTCCAGCCACTCGATGGCGTCGAGGTCGAGGTGGTTGGTGGGCTCGTCGAGCAGGAGCACGTCGGGCTCGGTGACGAGCGCCCGCGCCAACAGCACCCGTCGCTTCATCCCCGACGAGAGCGGCGCGAAGGCGGCATCCGCGGCGAGCTCCATCCGCGAGAGGATCCGCGCCACTGCATGCTCCCGCCGCCAGGCGGCGTCGTGCTCGTCGGCGGTGGCGGGCCGGGCATCGGCATCGAGCCCGCTCGCCACCACGTCGGCGATCGTGCCGGCCATGCCCTGCGGAACGTCCTGCCGGAGCATCGCCACCCGCGTGCCCGGCGCGAGCACGATGTCGCCGCCGTCGGGCTCGAGGTCGCCCGCCACCAGCCGCATGAGCGTGGTCTTGCCGGCGCCGTTGCGGCCGAGCAGGCCGATCCGCTGCCCGGCCTCCACGTGGCACGACACCCCGTCGAGGAGCGGCGGACCGCGAAACCGCACGCGGACGTCGCGGAGCGTGATCACGGGCATGGCCGTTCTCCCGCGGCCGCAGCCGGCGCGAACACGAGGCACCGCCAGTCGCCCCGGCGGGTGACCGCGGGCTGACCGTCGAGCAGGCCCGCGAAGGCGGCGGCCACGCGTGCCATGTCGTGGTCGAGCAGGCCCGAGAGCACGAGCCCGCCGCGGGGCTCGCGGCGCACGGCGGCGGCGAGGAGCGGCGCATGCGCCACGAGCACGTCGGCGACGATGTTGGCCACCACGAGATCGTACGGCGGCGTGTCGGCAGCCAGTCTCCCGCTCACCACGACGCAGTCGGCGACGCCGTTGCGGGCCGCGTTGCCGCGGATCGCCGCGTGCACCCGCGAGTCGATCTCGACGGCGTCCACGTGCGTGGCCCCGAGCACGGCCGCGGCGATCGCGAGGATGCCGGAGCCCGCGCCGAAGTCGAGCACGCGGTCGAGCCGCCTCCCCTGCCCGACCTGGCCCGAGATCGCGGCCAGGCAGAGCTGGGTCGTCTCGTGCAGGCCGGTGCCGAATCCCGCTCCGGGCTCGATGAAGATCATGCATTCGTGGGCCACCGCCCGCGCCGGCCCCTCGTCCCACGCGGGGTGCACCACGCCGAATCCCGGCACGACGATCGGCGCGAAGGTGTCGCGCCACAAAGCCGCATCGGCAGCGGCCCGTTCCCGCCGCAGGCTCACGAGGCCGCAGCCCGCCGCGACGGCCAGCGCCGCGGCCCGCCGCGCCGCAGGCTCGGTGGCGAACCAGCAGGAGATCGTCGCGGTCGGCATGCGAGCGACCCAGTCGCGGTCGGCCGGCGCCTCCGCCGCATCGAGCACCCGTGGCGACTCGATGAGCCCCGCGGCGACGGCCGCCTCCGCGTCCACGGCCCCCTCGAAGATGCCGGCGAGTCCGTCGTCCCCGAGTGTCCCCCAGAGCCACTCGATCAGGGCCTCGCGGCCGGTGCCGCAGCCGTCGGGCACGATCACGTCATCCGCCACGGCCAGATCGAGCACCCAGGTGTCGCCACCGGCGTCGTGGGGATCATCGCTCTGCCCGCGTTCCATGCCGTGGACCACTCCTGCGCCCCGCGCTGAACGCAGCCTACGGAGCCGGCCGGAACGTGGCGATGATCGGCCGGTGATCGCTGGTCCGGTCGTCGTCGGGAAAATCGCCGGCCCGCACGATCACGTCCGACTCACCCTGCCACTGCTTCGCGCCATTGGCGACGAACACGAAGTCGAGGATCGAGCCCGGGTAGCTGTCCACGCCCGGTCCCAGCCGCTTGCGATCCTCCGACCAGTTGGAGTCCACGAGCGGATCAGGCTTCAGCCACGTCCACGTTCCCTGTTCGAGCATCGCATCGAAGGCGGGGTTGCCCTTGGCGGAGCTGAACTCGTAGTCGAAGTTGAAGTCGCCCGCCGCGATCACCGGCTCGCGGCGGTCGGCCGCCCAGAGCCGGAGGGCCCGGGCCTGATCGGTCCTGAGTTCGTTCTCGCCGCGGGCCAGGTGGTTGACGATCACCCAGAAGTCGCCGCCCCCCGCGAGGTCGTGGAGCCGGGCGATCAGCGGCGAACGGCCGCGAGGGTTGCCGTGCTCGGAGGAGCTCTCGTCGTCCACCGCGAAGTTGGTCTTGATGCCGGCGTAGCGGTGCAGCTCGATCACCTCGTCGATGCGAAACCGGCGGGTGTCAACGACGAGCATCAGGGAGTCGGCGTCGGCGTAGCCGCCGCTGGCCGAGGTCACGAAGTCCACCTCGCCGCCGAGCGCCTCGGCGACCGCCGCCCGATACGTCCACACCGTCTTCGGCTCCACCTCCGACAGGGCGATCACCTGCGCGCGGGTGGCGGGGGCCCGAAGGAGGTCCGCCAGTTGCCCACCGATCACCGTGGCATCGCTCACCTGCGGCTGGCCCGGCCGGTTGCTCTCGACGTTCCAGGCGAGCACCCGAAACTCCTCGGCCCGCGCCGCCACCGTGCCGGCCAGCAAGGCCATCGCCATCATCGTCGCGTGCCGCATCATCGTCTCCTGGGGATCACCCGCGAATGTACGGGTGCGGCTCGAACCGCGTCCACCACCACTCGGCGGCCCGCGGTCCGACTACCATTCTCCCGCCGCCGACCGCCCGTCGCGGGGATCGCACACGGCGGCCCAGGTCTGCTCGTCCATCGAGCCGCTCGCACCGCGGACGCTGCCGTCGCCCATCGTCACGCTCATCCCGCCCGCGTGGGCCGTCTGGGCCCGGGTCGTGTCGCAGCCGCTGAGCCAGTGGGGGGCCACCTGAAACATGCTGCACGCCGTGTAGCCGGCCGCGGACGGCGTCTGCTCGAACTCGTTCACGCAGAACACCGGCCGCCAGCGGCTGTTGGAGTCGGACCAGAGGCTGCCCGCCGTGCGGGCATCGGTGAGCGAGCCGGCGCTGCCGCAGGTGCCGTAGCGCTCCGCGAGCATCACCGAGTTCGACGTGCCGTCGGCGAAGGTCGCGGGGATGCGGGCCCGCCCCTGCACGCGGTCGGTGGGCGTGGCCGCCAGCGGGTTGCCGAACACGTTGTAGTTGGCCGCGTAGTTGCCCACCGCCCAGCTGTCGGCGTCGCCATTGGTCGTGAGGGAGAGCCCGCTGTCGTTGGAACTGTCCGACGGGCAGCGGAAGGTGGAGATGGGCATGGAAAACACGCAGCCGCGGCCGGGAGCGCCCGACACCCGCGTGTTGACGTTGCGGTTCGCCTGGCGGAACAGCGAATCCTCCTCGAGAAACGGCAGCAGCCAGGTGAACACCGTGAAGCCCACCGCCCCCTTGTAGGGCCCGGCCACCGTGACCGGGCTCGACGACGACGGGGCCACGAGCGGCGGCAGGTAGCGCTTGGCGTCGTGGCTGGCATGCAGGGCGAGCCCGACCTGCCGCATGCTGTTGCGACAGGCCGTCCGCCGCGCCGCCTCGCGGGCCGACTGCACCGCCGGCAGGAGCAGGCCGACGAGCGTGGCGATGATCGCGATCACGACCAGCAGTTCGACCAGCGTGAAACCATGGAAGGACCGGCGGCTCGACCGCCGGCAGCACGGCAACGAAGTGTCAGGGCAGGATGGAATCATGAATCTTTCCTCGGAGGGTTGGCGAAGAGCCTAGACGATCGCGGCGAGGTCGGCAGCCGAGAGCCTCAGGTCGGCGGCCGCAACATGCTCGGCGAACTGTCCTGGCCGGCGGGCGCCCACGATGGCGGCAGTCACGGCGGGGTTGGCGAGCACCCAGGCCAGCGCCACGGCCCCGACGGCCACCCCATGGGCCGCGGCGATCCCGCGGAGGGTCTCGACGGCCTCGAGGTTTCGCGAGAACCGCGGCTCCTGAAAGAGTGGATTCTTCGCCTGCCGCCAGTCGTCGGTGGGCAGGGCCGCGTGCCGCTCCTTGGTCCACGTGCCGGTGAGCAGGCCCGACGCCAGCGGCGAGTAGGCGAGCACACCGATGCCGTGCGCCGCGCACATGGGCAGGATCTCCGCCTCGATGTCGCGACGGAGCAGCGAGTAGGGCGGCTGGAGCGACGTGACCGGGGCGATGCGGCCGGCCCGTTCGAGCTGGGCCACGCTGAAGTTGGAGACGCCGATCCAGCGGACCTTGCCCTCGTCGCGGAGGCGGGCGCACTCCGTCCAGCCCTCCTCCAGGTCTTCGTCGGGCTCGGGCCAGTGGATCTGATACAGGTCGATGCGATCCACCGCGAGCCGGCGGAGGCTCGCCTCGCACTCGGCGCGGATGCTCGCGGCCGTGAGCCGCTTGCCGATTTCGCGCCGCTCGTCCCACACGCGGCCGCACTTGGTAAACACGAAGGGCCGCCGCGGCAGGCCGGCAAGCGCCTTGGCCACCACCTCCTCTGACCGGCCGAGCCCATACACCGGCGCCGTGTCGATCCAGTTGATGCCCAGGTCGAGGGCCTCGCGGATCGCGGCCACGCTGTCGCGGTCGTCCTGCGCGCCCCAGCCGAAGGCCCAGTCGCCGCCGCCGATCGCCCAGGCGCCGAAGCCCAGCGGCGTGATCTCCAGGTCCGAGTTGCCGAGCCGTCGTGTCTGCATGAAGAGTCTCGTGGTGGGAAGGCCGCCGCGGCGTCAGCGGAGCGGCGAATAGTCGGTCGCGGCAAGGAACTCCGACACCACGCCCTTCTCCTTGATCGTGAGGGAGCCACCGGCCGCCGTCTCCGACGCCGTCTTCGCGGCGGTCCAGTCGGGATCCTTCCGAAACGCATCGAAGCTCGCCTTCGCGGCGGCGGTGCTTGCGTGCGCGAGGAGGTAGACGAGCTTCGTGTCGGCATCCTGGCCGCCGTCGGGCGTCCAGTAGATCAGGTTCGTCATCCCGTGCTTCTCGAAGAGCTCGAGCGTGTGGTGCTCGAACCTCCCGAGGAGCGCCGTCCGCTTCGCCGCGTCGGGCGAGGTGTAGGTGCGGAGCTCGAACACGCGGGCCGCGGCAGCGGCCGCGGCCGGCTGCGGCGACCAGGGCGTGGTCCGCAGCCGCTGCCCGCTCCGGGGCGTGGCGAGCGCCGGGCTGCCGGCGACGACCGCCTGCCATTCGGGAACCGTCGCGAGCCGATCGCCGCCGGCGTCTGCGGCCGCCTCGGGAGCGACGGCCACGATCAGATGCACGAGGCGATCGGGGTTGTCGCCCGCGGGGGTGAGCACCGCCACGGCCCGCAGCCCGTGGCTGCCGAGCGCGGGCAGCACGCGATCGCGGAGGTGCGCATGCACGGTGTCGAGCTGGCCCGGCGCGGCGGCGATCGTGTGCCACTCGTGCGTCGCCGCAGCCCGGACCGGCCCACCTGCGAAGACCGCCATCACGCTGATCGCCATCACCATCGCCATCGACTGCCTGCGGTTCATACATTTCTCTCCTGGGATCGCGGCAGTGTAGCCCCTTGCGGGCGGTGGCGGCGGAACTGGCATGGCTGGCCGCCGCCGGGGCCTGCTAGCCTTCCGCTCAAGTTTGGCCCCACGCCGCGTTCCCCCGGAGACCAACCCATGGCCCGCTCGCTCGCTCGCCGTCTGTTCGTCCTCGCCACCGCGGTCGTGGTGGGCAGCGGCCTCACCGCGCCGGCCGCGTTGGCCCAGCAGCCCGCCAATCCCGCCGATGCGATCGTGGGTGACTGGCGGCCCGCCGACATGAACGTGGACGTCCGCATCTTCCCTGCCAACGGCCAGTATCTCGGCGGCATCGTCAAGGCGGCGAATCAGGAGATGGTCAACAAGGAGATGATGCGGGGCATCGCCTTCGATCCGACCACCAACACCTGGAAGGGCGAGGTCTTCGCGTTCAAGCGGGGCCAGTTCGTGCCGATGACGATCAAGCTGACAGCGACCGGCTTCGAGATGGTGGCCGGATCGGGCTTCATGTCGAAGACGATCGAATGGGTCCGGGTAAAGGAGTGATCTCGGGCTGCCCGCGGAGGCCGACCGCATGAGCCATCGCCAGCGTGTGATCGTCGTGACCGGAGGCCCGGGCGGGGGCAAGACCACCGCCCTCGACCTGTTTCAGCGCGAGCTGAAGTCGGCGGTCAAGATCGTGCCCGAGGCGGCCACGCTGCTGTTCGGCCATGGGCTCGACCACGAGGCCCGCCACGGCGACACCCGCCTCCTCCAGCATTCGATCTACCGGATGCAGGTGAGCCTGGAGGGGATCTTTCGCGACTTCTACGCCGACCGGCTGCTGATCTGCGACCGCGGCACGCTGGATGGGCTCGCCTACTGGCCCGGCGACGAGCAGAGCTACTTCGACCGCGTGGGCACCACGTTCGAGGCGGAAGCCGCCCGGTATGGGGCAGCGATCTTCTTCCAGACCGCGGCCGTCCACGGCGAAGACGTGACGAGCAACAACCCCTATCGCACCGAAGACTCCCGCACGGCCGTGACCCTCGACGAGAAGCTGCGGCGGGTCTGGGAGCGGCATCCCAACTTCCACTTCATCCCCACCGAACTCTCGTTCATGGCCAAGATCAACCACGGCCTGAAGGCCATCGCCGGCGTACTGGAGCGGCTGGCCTAGCGTGGGCCGCAG
>JBBAVS010000001.1:0-5657 GCA_040397585.1 Pirellulales bacterium | reverse complement strand
CGGGCAGAGTGGCCGCAGGTCTTTCGTGGCCGCAGGTTTGTAACCTGCGGTACCCAACGCTGGTTTCGCTGCTTGTGCAGGTTGAAAACCTGCACCCACGTTCGGAAAACCTGCACCCACTTTTGGCCAGAGTGGCCGCACGGTCACAGACGTGGGGCCCGGATCAGTCGTGCGCGGGGCGGCGCTGCGCCAGCTTCAGGCCCGGATGCTCGCCAGCCCGGCCGTGCACGTAGGTGGCCGTCCATTCGGCGAGCCGCCGGCCGAGCACGCGGCAGGCGGCCCGGGCCTGCTCGTCGGCCGGCGCCTTGGCCGACACCGCACCGTAGTGGAGCGTGAGGTCGCGCGACACGTAGTCCGTCACGCCGAACACGAGGAACCCGAAGTTCACGAGCACCGTGAGGATGCTCTGGCAGGCCAGTTCCATGCCGCCGCCCCAGCCGCCCGCGGAACTGAAGGCGCAGCCCACCTTGCCGTCGATCTTCATCCAGTGCGGACCCATGGCCTCGTCCCAGAATCGCTTCATCTTCCAGGAGAGCACGCCCATGTTCGTGGGGCTGCCCACGGCCACACCGTCGGCCCAGAGCACGTCGGCAGGCGTGGCGAGCAACTCGCCCTCGCCCTCGATCTTCCTGAGCCGCACCTCCACTCCCACGAGCTCACCGGCTCCCGCGGCGACGAGCCGCGCCATGGCCTCCACGTTGCCGGTCTGTGAATCGAACAGCACGAGGATCTTCACAGACATGGCGGGGCCTCGCGGAAGGATGCGATCGCTGCAGTGGACCGCGATGATCGACGAACCGCCGCGCGGTGTCCACCGGCGGTCTCCGGCCCCGGGCCTCAGCTGGCGAGCGAGCCGCGCCGCGGGCCGCCGTGCACCGGCCGGTGGGAGTCGTGCCCCAACACGTCCCGCAGCACCTTGCGGGCGAGATTCGCGGCCCCAACGATGCGGCCCTCGGAGTAGTCGTCGAGGCCGTAGCCCTGGCGGTGCTCACGGTCGCGTTGGGCCTGAATCGCCTCGCGGCACAGAGCCGCGATCTGGATGAGTTTTTCGGAGTCGGGGTGGGGGCGGGGCATGGTGGGAGGGTCTCGGGGGCGGCGGGTGTTGTCTCCTTCAATACTAGGTCGGCCGGAGGCCGCTGGGAGTCCAGAAAGCGGCTTCGCGGCCGCGATTTCCGGAGCCCGCTGCGGGGCGGGCGCATCCGGATGGCGGGGTTGTCGGGATCGTGCCGCTCAGGCCCGCGGCCCTCGCAGCCCCTCCCCTGCTGGCCTCGTCAGACCCGTCCCATGCCCTGAATCCGACGCCACGCCGAGAGCTGCCCGAGGTGCACATTTTCGTGCGCTGCCATCACGAATACGAAGCAGTCGCCGATGGTGGGGAGAACACCCCTGATGCCTTCGATCGGCGTGGGCTCCGTCCAGCGTCCGCTGGGCACGCCGGGCAGGGCGGCGGCGATGCGGGCGTGGGCGTCTTGGAGGGCCTCGAGGAGAACGGCTTTCGAGGGATACCCCGCAGCGTCGCTCGACGGGGTCGAGTTCCAGTCGAAGAGGGCGGTCCACTCCGGCGGGCACACGGGCGGCGTGCCGATCATGCCGCCGAGCATGTCGGCCGCGCAGGCGAGATGCCCGAGCACCCAGGCCGCGTGGTTCATGCCCGGCGCGGGCTGGAGGGCCATCGCCTCGTCGGGCACGTCGGCCACGAGCCGCTTTGCATAGCCGAGGTTCATGTTCCAGATGTGCAGCAGGTGACCGGTCATGGCGTTGCTCCGAAAGGGGGAAGAGGCGACCTGAGTAAACACGACGGCGGCCTGTGTGTCACGGTGATCACGCATGCGGCATGGCTGCGGCGTGCGCGACCGCATCGGCGAGCATGTCGGCATAGGCCGTGGCGAGCAGGTCCGACTCGTGAATGCCCAGCCGCCGCATCAGGTCCGCGGCGATCGCGTGGCCCTCCGCGGCCGCCTGGCCCGGCCGCATCACCACCTCCAGTTCGAGAAAGGCGCCAAGCCCCTGCACCGCGTCGAGGTGCACCCGGGTCTGGCCCACGCGATAGAGGCGTCGCGTCTTCTCCACCACGACCGTCTCCCCCAGCGCCTGGTGGAGCAGCGCTTGCAACGCTTTCGCGTCGGCGACCGGCACGATCTCGTAGTGCGACTGTTTGACGCCGGCGACGTCTTCCCGGACGTAGGAGATCAGCTCCCCCGCGCCCGACGCGAACTCGCGGAGTTTCAGCCGGCCGGTGCTGCACCGGAAAAACGTGTCGCGCTGGAAGATCGTCTGCGGCGGCCCGTCGCTGAGCGCCGCCGCCAGGCTTGCGGTCTGCGCCGGGTCGGCGACCCGCGCCTTGATTTCGATGTTCGACGGCATCGGCCCCTCGCTGGCTTCGTGTCGCCGACGAATCTAGCCGATGCCGGGATCTGCTCGCGGTCTAGGCGACGATCCGGGCCTCGCGAAGCCGTCGCGACCGGGCGCGGCACGACCGCTGCGCCGCCGTGAAGCGCCCCACGCCGATTACGCCGGCGAGGATCGGGGCGAGGAGCAGCACGAGCGGCGCGGAGGGCTCCGGCACGGGGGCGATCGCGGCGGCGGACGTGGCGTAGGGGCCGGCGTCGTAGAGGCCGCTCGTCGCCATCTCGGCCGCGTCGAGCAGGTCCACGAGGCCGTCGCCATTGAAATCGCCTTCGGACCAGCCGGCGGGGGCTCCGGAGTCGAATCGGTCGGCCGCGATGAACCCGGCCACGTCGAGCAGGTCGATCACGCCGTCGAGGTTCACGTCGCCCGACCGCGCCGCCATCACGGTCACGGAGGTCGGCGTGTAGGTCACGGCGAGCCGCTTGCCGTCGGCGAGGCCGGTCACGTCGAGCCGCCCGAAGGCATCGCGCACGGAGCCCGCCGTGAGGATCGTGTGCGGCACGAGCCACCCGGGGTCGTAGCCCTCGGGGAGCGCCACGGCGAGCGTGGCTCCGCCGAGCGCTGCGGTGCCCGTTGCGGCGAGCCGATCGGTCGCCGTCGGGCCGCCGACATCGAGGCTCAGCGTGACGGTGCTGTCGAATGTCACGTTGCCCTGCACGGCCAGCAGCGCCTGCCCCGTGTAGCTCACCGGATCGGCGACATACGTCACGCCGTCGTACCAGGTGCGGTCGTCGCCATCGACGGTGCCCGTGTCGTCCACATAGACGGCGATCCGTCCCTGGGCGTCGGCCACGAGCCGGCCCAGGTCGCCCGCCCAGAGGCGGCGGTTGCTCTCCGCGAGCAGCGGCATGGTGGCGTACCCGAGCGTGGCAGGATCGAGGCCGTCGGTCGCGCCGGCGACGGGGGTTCGCGGCGAGTCGAAGAGCCGTAGCCTGCCCGACGTGCCGCCGGCGAGGATCCGCCACGTGGAGCCCGTGGCATCCCAGTAGTTCACATACACCTGGTAGCTGCGTCCCGGCGTCAGGCCGCTGATCGTCGTCTTGAGTTCCGGCGCGGCCGTGGGCGAGTCGGCGCCCCCCTGATACACCACGCCCCCGTTGGCGAACACGGAGCGGATCTGCCAGTTGGGATTCGTCGTCGGTGTGAACGTGGCCCCCGAGGTGAGCGTGGTGTTGCCACCCGGGCCATGGGTGGCATCCATATACTCGGTCGGCCGCACCGCGGTGAGCCCCGCGTTGCCGATGCGAACCGCCGCCCCGCTGCCGGCCGTGAGGTGCCCCCCGATCGTGCCCTGGGCGATGACCGTCGAAGCGAGGGCGGTGAGATCGCCCGCGAGCCGGCCGGCCGCCGGCACCTCCACGACGCTGCCGGCGGTGGCCGTCACGGGGCCGGTCACGCGGCCCTCGACGGTGAGCGTCTGGCCGGCGAGGGCCAGGCCGCCGCCGGCGAGGCCGACCGTATTCAGCGTGCCGCTCGCCGCGACGGTGATCGCCGCCGACCGCGCCAACTGGCCGCCGCCGACGAGCGCCAGGGTGCCGCGGGCCACGAGCGTGTCGCCCGTGAACGTGTTGGCGGCGTTGGCGAGCGTGACGGTGCCGCCGCCGATCACCCGCAGGCCGCCCGAGCCGCCGATCGCCGAGCCCGTCACCACATACGAGGCGGTCCCGTTCGCAAAGGCCACGCCCATCGGGCTCACCGGTGTCGCGATGGCCACGCTCGCCGACGCCGCCGAATCGTCGAACGCCACCTCGTCGCCCTGCCGGTAGCCGGCAGTCGAGCCGCCGCCCGAATCCCACGCCGGCGAAGTGCCCACGTCCCACCCGCCGCCGCCCCCCTTCCAGCGCAGCGACTTGGGGTCGGTGTCGGCGAGGACCATGCCGACGAGCTCCGTGTCCCAGTTCGTGTAGGTGGAATAGGTCCCCCGCATCCAGAGCACGGCGGTGCTGTCGCCGTTCCACTTCGGCACGACCGGGCGGAGGTTGTCCACGGTCGAGCCGACGGTCAGCGGGGTCCAGGCCCAGCTGCCGCCGAAGTCGGCCGTGAAGCCCTTGTAGAGCTCGTATTTCGCGGTGCCGGCCTGGGTGCGGGGATCGATCTTCGTGGACAGGTAAACCACGTTCGGGTTGTCGGGATCGATCGAGGCCAGGCCGGTGTAGTCGTTCTCGGCGGCGTAGAGATACCCGCCGGCCTTCGCGATCTCGTTGACGTGCCATTCACGGCCGTCGAACCGCGAGTAGAAAAAGCGGTGGTCGAGGTCGCTGTCGTTGGCGCGGGCCGTAAAGATGCCGACCGGGTTCCCGGTGGCATCCACCTCGAGGCTGGTCGTCCAGGCCCGGTTCATCACGGTGCCGCCGAACGTGGAGCCGTTGGCGAACACCCGCGTGAGCGTGGCGGGGGCCACGCCCGAGGCGTCCAACACGCTCGCATCGGCCACGCTGCCGTCCATCCGGTAGAGCACGCCGTTCTCGACGTAGCCCGAATAGATGCTGTTGGCGAAGTTCCGCGGATGGCGGTCGGTGGTCAACACGAAGATCCGCTCGTCGCTGGCGGCGTAGCGGACGTAGGGGCGGTCGGAAGATCCGCCTTCGGTGAGCAGTTTGCCGGCGGCGGTCCAGCTGGTGCCCTGGTTCGTCGATACCTGCACGGTGGGGTCGTAGTTCGTCGCCCGGGTGAAGTTGTAGGTGCGGCCCTGGCCGCCGTTGTCGCCCGGCAGGTGATAGACGTTGTTGTAGGTGGTGCCGGCACCGTTCGTGAGCGTCTGCTCGGGCCCCCAGGCGGTCGGGTCGCGGGGGTTGGTCGAGATCCGCCAGCGGGTGAAGGTGTCGGTTCCATGCCGCGAATACATCGCCAGGTAGCGGCCGTCGGTCCGCCGGTAGAGCGCCGCGGAGTCGTGGTCGTCCTGCTCGAACTGGTTGGCCAGCTCGAAGTCGCCGTGCTGGCCCGACGCGAGGTTCCGCCAGAGCAGGTCCACGTCGCCGGCCTCGCTGCCGGTGCCCGCCGAGACCGTGCTGGCGAGGAGCAGCGGCTGGGCCGGATCGGTCGTGTCGATGATCGCCCGTTCGTCTTCGAACCAGCTCCAGGCCCCGTTCGGGGCCGACGTGGAACTGGTCAGCGTGAACAGCGACCCGGAGACCAGGTTTTGCGCCCGCACCTCCACCGCACCGGGGATCGCGGTAGCGGCCGATGCCGAGAGCCAGCAGATGGCGGCGAAGGCACGGCGACGAACTGTGGCGGTGAGCATGGCGACC